>DASVZT010000233.1:0-7384 GCA_036391495.1 Candidatus Limnocylindrales bacterium | reverse complement strand
GCTGCTCGTGACGACCGTCGCCGACGTGGGGCGGGCGGCTGCCTACGCCGGGGCGGTCGTCTCGTTCCTCGTCTCCTACGAGGCGACGAACGCCCTCTGGTTCTCCATCAACTGGCTCCTCATCGGGGCGGCCCTGGCCCTCGTGGTCCGGGCCGCGGTCCGCGGACGGGCGCGTGCGGACGCCGGGAGCGGCTGACGGGTTCGGAGCGGCCGGCCCGCCGTCAGGCGTCGGCCGGTACCGGCGCCTCCCAGCGATCGAGGCGCAGGAAGCGGGCGGCCACGAAGGCTCGCGCAAGCAGGCTGGGCCGGTACGGTTCGCCGTGCTCGATGTAGAGCGGCCGCAGACCCGTCGCGTAGAGGCTCTGGTTGATGCGGCGGAGGCCCCGTCGACCGGCGTACCGGGTGCGCCAGCGATCCTTCTGGGCCCGGTAGGCAGGGTCGCCCTCGTCGAACAGCGTCCGTCGACCGCGATCGAGCACCGGCGTCGCCTTCCCCTCGGGGAGGTGCAGTCCCACATCCTCGTCGGCCATGTAGTACGAGCGGAGCCCGAGCTGGCGGAGCCGGACGTACATGTCCGAGTCCTCCTCGCTGTATGGGGCGTAGTCCTCGCACCAGTAGCCGACCAGCCGGTGGACCCGCTCGGGGATCATCACGCAGCAGCCCCCGACGTTGCCGAGCTTGGGACGGACGCGCTGGCCGGCCACCTCCTGCAGCGGGTAGCTCGTGGTCTCGAAGTTGTAGGCGACGGCGCCCGCATCGGGCAGCGCGTCGCAGACCTCGACGATCCGGGCCAGCCAGTCCGGCTTCGTGAAGACGATGTCGTTGTCGATCTTCATGTAGCGCCCCTTGCCGCCCGCGACCCAGCCCTGGTTCGCGGCGTAGGCGACGCCCCGGTTCTCGTCGTTCAGGATCAACCGGCCGATGACACCGCGTTCGTGCAGGTCCCGCAGGAGCGGCCCCGTCTCGTCCCGGCTGGCGTTGTCCACGACCGTCAGCTCGTACGGGAAACCCGCCGTCGCGGCGATGGACTCGATCGAGCGACGGGTGAAGGCCGCGCGGTTGTAGGTCACCATCGTGATGTTGACCGGCTCGTCGGCGGCGCCGTCGAGAGGGGAGTGGTCGGTCATACTCGTGACTATACGAGGAGGCATCGGACAGGAGCGGCGGCGTGAAGTTCTCGATCGTCACCCCGGTGTTCAACGGGATGCCGTGGCTGCCCGAGTGCATCGAGTCCGTCGCGGCGCAGCGGGGCGAGGTGGACGTCGAGCACCTCGTCCTGGACGGCGGCTCGACGGACGGGTCCCGCGAGTGGCTCGAGGTGCATCGGGAGCTCGGCTACACGACAGTCTTCGAGCCGGACGCCGGTCAGACCGACGCCCTGGTCAAGGGCTTCGCCCGGGCCACTGGCGACGTCTTCGGCTGGCTCAACGCCGACGACGTGCTCGAGCCAGGCGCGCTCCGCGAGGTCGCCGCCGTCTTCGAGGCCGATCCCGAGCTGGCCCTCGTCGGCGGCTGCTGCGTCCTCGTCGACGAGGCGGGCGACTTCCGGGGGCTCATCGGGACGCCGCGGAGCGAGGACCACCGCGGACTGGTCACGCACATCGACAACCCGCCGCAGCCGGCGACGTTCGTCAGGGCCGCCGCCTACCGCGCCGTCGGCGGACTCGACCGCCGCTACGACCTGGCGATGGACGTCGACCTCTGGCTCCGGATCGCCCGCCGCGGCCGCGTCCGGTTCCTGCCCCGGACCATCCTGGCCCGCTTCCGCATCCACGAAGCCGCGAAGTCGGTCAAGGCGCAGCGGCAGGCCATCCGGCAGGATCTCTCCATCCGGCGACGCCACGGGCTCTCGCTCCGAAGCCAGGCCGGGGTGCAGGAGCTGTACCGCGTCTACGTCAGCCTGCCGTCGTCGTCGCTGCGACACGCGCTGTGGCGCGTCGGGGGACGCCTGATCACCCGCTGACCCGGATCACCCGCCGACGAGGTCATCCGCCGACGGGGATCACTCGCAGGGGGCGGTCAGGGGGCACGGCCCGCGGCCAGGCCGAGCACCCGCGCCGCACGTCGCGCGACGAGGAGCGGCACGTACGAGCCGCCTGCCCGGAGGGCACGGCGGGCTCGCGTGGCGTCGCCACGGCGCAGCGCTGCGGCCAGCTCGCGGCCGGCCGTCTCGACCATCTCCCGCTGGAACGAGCGCGGCAACCGACGCCGCCCGTGACGGGCGACCATCCGCTCCACTTCCAGGAGCCGGCCGAGGCCGCCGCTGGCGGTCTTCGTCTCGGGGTGGAGCCGGACCTCGGCGAGCACCTCCGGGACGAAGGCCACGGGATATCGCGCTCCGAGCCTGATCCAGAGGTCGTAGTCCATGCAGTAGCGCAGCGATGCGTCGAGGCCACCGACGGCGGCGTAGGCCTCGCGCCGGAAGAACGTCGCGGGCTGGACCACGAAGTCGAGCACGCCGACGAGGCGGTCGAAATCCCAGGGCTCCACCTGGGCGCACGGCCCGAGCGAACCGCCGGCAGGATCGATGAACCAGGCGTTGCCGTAGACGAGCGCAGGCTGCGGGGTCCCGAGGAGCGCCTCGACGCCACGGGCGACCGCGCCGGGTCGGTAGCGGTCGTCGGCATTGAGCCAGGCGAGGATGTCCCCGGAGCTCCCCTCGAACGCGCGCCGGATCGCGTCGGCCTGTCCCGCGTCCGGCCCGCTCGTCCAGCGGACGCGCTCGCCGTACCCGGCGAGCACCTCGAGCGTCTCGTCCGTGCTGCCGCCGTCCACGACGATGTACTCGATCGCCGGGTAGTCCTGGGCGAGGACGGACTCGATGGCGTCGCGCAGGAACCGGCCCTGCTGGAAGGACGGCGTGACGATCGTGACGAGCGGCTGCCCGGTCGCGCCACTGGTCGTCACGCGAGCCTCCTCACAGGAGCGGGGGGGCGGCCAGGACGGCGCGGTCGGCGTCCGTCAGGAGCCGCCCGGTGAGGCGCCGGTAGTGAGCGCGGAAATGGCGGGCGGTGCGATCCCAGGTGAAGGCGCGGACCCGGAGCGCGCCGCGCTCCACCAGCGCCGTGCGGAGCGGCTCGTCGCGCCAGAGGCGGGCGACGGCGTCGGCGATCCCGCGGACGTCATGCGGGTCGAAGACCAGCGCGGCGTCGCCAGCCTGCGCCGGCAGCGACGTCACGTTCGAGCAGGCCGCGGGGACTCCGGCGAGGAACGCCTCCCACAGGGGGGCGCTCGCGGCCTCGAACAGCGAGGGGACCACCACGGCGCGAGCCAGCGCGTAGAGCGCCCGCAGCTCCCGGGGCGACACGAAGCCGAGGAAGACCACCTGGTCCGTGAGGCCCAGCTCGGCCGCGCGACGGGCGATCGTAGGGAAGAACGCGTTGTGGGCGCCGGTGCAGACGAGGGGAACGATGAGATCCTGCTCGCGCCGCAGCAGGGCCAGCGCGTCCAGCAACGCCAGGTGGTTCTTGTGCGGCCACGTCTGCGCCGGATACAGCGCGAAGGCCGCGGGCACACCGAGCCGGGCGGCGAGCGATCGGGCCTCCGCCGGGCCGGGCGGCTCGTACGCACCGATCACGGGCGCGAGCGGCACGACCTGGACCTTGTCCGGCGGCAGCGCGTAGTGCTCGACGACATCGGCGCGCGTCGCGCTGCTCGTCACCGCGACCATCGCCGCCTGCGCGCAGAGGGCCCGGTACCAGACCTCGCGACGCCGACGCTCCTCCGAGTCGAAGTACGCCGGGAGGTGGAGGTGCTGGAGGTCGTGGGGGTGGTAGATGCTCGGGACCGCGGTCAGGAAGCCGTTCTGGAAGGTGAAATGCATCAGGTCCGCCCCCGCCGCCTCGATCGTCCCGTCGCTGGGCGGTGGGGGGAGCGTCGGCCGGAGGACCCGGCGCGCTGCGCGCCTGAGGGGCCGCGGGGTCAGGCGGCTCGCTGCCCTGCGCCAGGCCGGGCGCGCGTCGGGTGCGGATGGCGCCGCGATAGGCAGGGCACTGCAGGGACCAGCCAGGAAGGGTCCGAGCCAGTCGTCCTGGCCCTCGTACGTGAGGAACCGATATCTCTCGTCGCTGTCGGTCAACGACGAGAGGCCGCTCGCGAGCCCGATGACGACGCTCTCCACGCCACCCGACGCCCCGCTCTGCAGGCGGGCGTCCAGGATGACCGACAGCGGCTTCACGCCCGGCCGGCTCCGCCGATCCTCTCCCGCATCGGCCTCGCCGGGACACCGACGGCCGTGACGCCAGGCGCGAGGTCGCGGGTGAGCACGGCGCCGGCGCCCACGGTCGCGTCCGCCCCAACGGAGAGGTGCTGCAGGACCTGGGCCCCCGCCCCGACGAGGACCCGGTCTCCCACCTCCACCCAGCCTCCGATGTTGGCTGCCGGGTTGACCACGTCGTAGCTCCCCAGCGTCGCGTCGTGCCCGATCGTGACCCCGTAGTTGAACAGGTTGAAATCGCCGGCCCGGATGTCGCACGTGAACACGGCGCCGGCGGCCACGCAGTTGCCCTCGCCCAGCTCGACCGTGGTGGGATCGAGCACGGCCCGCGGGTGGATCAGGTTCGGGAAGGCGAAGCGATCGCGCTCGGCCAGGAACGGCCCGAGCGCGCGGGCGCGCAGCTTGGGATAGCCGATCCCGACGACGAGGTCGGCCGCGACGTCGGCATCGAGGAGCCACGAGTCGTCGCCGAGGACGGCGCTGGGACCGATCGGCGTGCCCGCGGGCTCGCTGCCGTCGCCCACGAATCCCAGGAGTTGCCAACGCTCGCCGCCGGGATCGATCGTCCGGACCAGCTGGGCCATCTCGCGAGCCAGGCCGCTGGTCCCCAGGATGATCAGGGGGCGGGTCACCGGCGCACCCTCACCGGGCAGCCGAACTGATGCGGTCAGCGATCTCGTCGAGCTCCGCGTCGGTCAGCGCGGCGTAGGTCGGCAGGTTCAGGCCCGTCCCGCTCAGCCGGTCGGTCTCGGGGAGCGTCTCGCGCCGGCGGACGGACTCCTCCCGGAAGGGGGGCAGATGGTGCAAGGCGATGAAGAACGGGCGCGTCTCGATCCCCTCCGCGGCGAGCAGCGCGGCCAGCTCGTCGCGGGTCCGGCCGAAGGGTGCCGGATCGACGGTGATGCAGAACAGCCACGGCGCCGGCTCCGCCCACTCGGCGATCGGCGCGAACCCGATGCCGGGCACGTCCGCGAGCCTGGAACGGTAGCCGTCGAACACCGCCTGGCGGCGGGCAAGGATCTCGTCGCGTCGGTCGAGCTGCGCGCAGAGCATCGCGCAAGCGAGGTTCGTCAGGCGGAAGTTGTAGCCGGTGATCGGGAAGTAGTAGCGCCGACTCGGGTCCATGCCCTGGCCACGGAGTGCTCGCATCCGCAGCTCGAGCTGTCGGTCACGGACGGTCACGGCACCGCCCTCGCCAGCCGTGAAGATCTTGTTGCCGTAGAAGGAGAACGTCCCGACGTCCGCGAGGCCGCCGGTTCGGCGACCCTTGTACCGGGCGAGGTGAGCCTCGGCGGCGTCCTCGACGACCCACAACCCGTGGATCGCAGCGACGTGGTTGATGGCGTCCATGTCGGCGGGGTGGCCGTACAGGTGGACCGCGATGATGCCGCGCGTCCGGCGGGTGATGCTGTCCTCCAGGCGGGCCGGATCGATGCACCAGGTCGCTGGGTCCACGTCGACGAACACGGGCTCCGCGCCGACGTAGCGCACCGCGTTGGCCGTCGCGATGTACGTCAGCGACGGGACCAGGACCTCGTCACCAGGCCGCACGCCGAGGGCGAGCAGGGCCAGATGCAGCGCGACCGTCCCGTTGCAGACCCCGATCGCCGAGTCCACCTCGCACAGGGAAGCGAACGTCCGCTCGAAGCGCTCGACGTACGGGCCGGACGAGGAGATCCAGGAACTGCGGATGGCGTCCACCACGAACGCCTCCTCGTTCCCGGTCAGGTCCGGAGCGGCCACGGGGATGCGGATCGTCACGCTGGACCCCTCTCGATCGCCTCTGACGCGCGGCCCTCGACCTGCGCCCCGGCTGGGTGCGGTCCGGGTCTCCCAACGACACCTGCCATCATCCGCGAGCCAGCAATCGGCGTCCGCGCCTCTGCGCGCGGCGCCACGTCGAGACGGGCAGCCCGAACGGCGAGAGCTGGCCGTAGAACGCGAACCTGAGGCGGCGGCTCAGCGGCTCGGGCCCGAGGGCAGGCGACTCGGTGGACTCGATGGCATCCACGACCTGGGCGGCGAACCGGTCCCAGGTGTAGTGCTGGTCGAGCGCGGCCCAGTTGATGGCCTGCAGGGCGAGGAGCTCCTCCTCGGGCGCCTCGTTGAGCCGCGCGAGGATGGCCGCGGCGGCCGCCGGATCGTCGAGCGGCACGTTCACGATCCCCTCGACGCCGGCATAGCCGCTCTGCGGAGTACAGACCGGGATGAGGCCCCAGGCCATGGCCTCCAGGATCGTCGTCGGGTTCGCGTCCGCCCGGCCCACGGTCACCAGGAAGTCGAATCCGGACACGAGTGCCCGTCCGGTGTCGGAAGAGAAGTCGGCCCAGCCCAGAGGCTTGAGTCCTCGGATCGGTTGGCCCCTTCCGATCCACGCGATCTCTGTGTCCGGGAGCCGCGCAGCCAGGGCCGTGAGGTACTCCGTGTTCTTGAAGGATGCCGTGCTACCGATGTAGCAGAAGCGACGACGACCGGGCGGGTGGAACTGCGTCCGAAGGACTGGGAAGTCGTCGCGGTCGATGGCCAGGTCGAGGTGGCGCATCTTGGGTGCCCAGTGCGCGCACTCTGAACGCTGGATCCATTGGAACCAGAAGCGACCGCAGATGGCCAAATAGAGATCGCAATACGGCAGTATCGGAGCTACGAAAGCCACCTGGCGGAGGTCCACGGGAACGAACGGCGACAACATCAGCACTCTCGTCCACGCCGCTTCCCGAGCGCTGCGTCGGAAGATCGTGCTCTTCCGTGGGTGGGGGTGACCGATCAGGACATCGCCCGGCTCTGGTCGGATGACGCCGTGGTCGTCCCACTCATACAGGAGAACTTCGTACCTGCTTCGGAGGCGCATGCCCAACTCCCGACCAATGGCGTCGGGCGTCGACGCAAGAGGGCCGTGCGGGTAGATGAGATGTACTCGGGCGCGACGGATTGACTTAAGCGGAGTTGAGATCGCGAGTCGCGGCTTCACTGGCCGCCATCCACTGCATTCGTCGGCAGGCGGCGAATCAACCTCGGCACGAACCACAGCTCCGGGATCAGCACGAACAGGACCTGCGCGACGAGGCTGCCGTAGACCGCGCCGGAGACGCCGATCCGCTGGACGAGGAGGATCGAGATGGTGACGTTCGCGACGGCCATCGCCACGGCGCAGGCGGCCTGGAAGCCGAC
>DASVZT010000232.1:0-1749 GCA_036391495.1 Candidatus Limnocylindrales bacterium | reverse complement strand
ACGCGCGCCTGCGCCAGGTGCTCGAGGCGGCGATCGCGTTCTACCACAGCGTCCTCGTCAACCACCGGCTCGGCCGGCCCGCTCTCGACTACCTTCGAGCGCGAGGCTTCACCGACGAGACCATCGAGCGCTTCCAGCTGGGCTGGGCGCCGGGCGGCTGGGACACGCTCGGAAAGACACTCGCGGCGAGGCGGGACGTCCGCCCGGACGAGCTGGCCGAGGTCGGCCTCACGAGCCCCCGCGCGAACGGCCGCGGGGCGTACGACAAGTTCCGCGAGCGGATCATCTTCCCGATCCGCGACTCGAGCGGGAACGCCGTCGGGCTCGGTGGTCGCTACCTGGTCCCGGCCGATGCGGACCCCGCCCGCGACTTCGGCCCGAAGTACCTCAATTCCCCGGCGACGGCGCTCTTCGACAAGAGCCGCACGCTCTACCTGGTCGACCGTGCGAAGGGTCCGATGCGCCGCACGGGCCAGGCGGTCATCGTCGAGGGCTACACGGACGCCCTGATGGCCCACCAGCAGGGCTTCGACAACGTCGTGGCGAGCCTGGGCACGGCTCTCACGCCTGGTCAGGTCGCGCTCATCACGCGCTACGCGAAGCGGATCGCGCTCGCCTACGACGTCGACGCCGCGGGCGAGAAGGCCGGGACGCTCGGCGTCCAGGCGCTGGAGGCGCTCATCCGCCAGCTCGCGGGGACCGACTCGGGCGTCGAGCTCGACGAGGTGCGCGTCGTCCGCCTGCCGGACGGCAAGGACCCCGACGAGGTCCTCCTCGCCAATCCCGACCTGTGGCGCGAGGAGGTCAGGACCGCCCTGCCGATCGTCGATCACCTGATCGACGTCCACGCCCGGTCGGTCGACCTCAAGACACCGGGCGGAAAGGCGCGCTTCGTCGACGCGATCATGCCGACCCTGCGCGCCGTGCCCAACCCGGTGATGCGCGACGGGTACCTCGGTCGCCTGCGCCAGGTGAGCGGCGTCGAGGAGCGCATCCTGCTCGAGGTCCTCCACCGACCGACCACTTCGGGCTCGAACCGCGTGGCCGCTGGCTCGACGGACAGTCGGATCAACGCCGGCGCGGTCCTCGCCTCGCCGGACGCCCTTCGGACGTCGGACCTTCTCCGTTCGATCACCCCGGTCGAGGCGGAGCTCCTGCGGCTGGTCCTCCTCCTGCCCGACCAGCAGCTGCGGGTCGCCGACGCGCTCGGGCCGGACATGCTGCCGAGCACGCCCGCGCGCGAGCTGTACCGCGCGATCGTCCTCATGAGGGCGCCCGACGACGACGGGATCCCGGGACGATTCGAGCGTGGACGGCTCCTCGACGGGCTCGACGAGGAGACGCGCGGACTCGCGCTCGCCATCTACGCCAAGGACGGCCCCGATCCGGCGACGCTCTCGGCGCCGCGGATCGCCTACGCCGTGGAGAACTGCCTCCTCTCGCTCGAGGCGGACCGGATCGAGGAACGGAGCGAGTTCAACCAGGCCGAGCAGGCCGAAGCCGAGCGGGCGGGCGACCGCGCCGCGATCGAGCGCCTGCTGGCACAGGAACGAGAGATCAATGAAGAGCGCCGGTCGCTCGACCGGCGTCGTGAACAGGCTCGACTGCTCGCGCGGCCGGTGGCGGCCGGGCGGGCGTGACGGACAGATCGCAAGGGCGATCGGAGGGGATGACAGTGGCAGATCCGTTGGACAGGCAGCTCGTGGAGGCGGTCCTCTCGCGACCGCGACGCGCCAAGGCCGACATCGA
>DASVZT010000231.1:0-4263 GCA_036391495.1 Candidatus Limnocylindrales bacterium | reverse complement strand
CACGTGGTCACTCGGGCCGACGTGGACGTCGTCGGAGTTGAGGTCGTAGTCGAGCATGGACGTGACGGCGTTCGTCTTCGAGATCTTCTTCGATTCGAGGCGCTCGCGCTCGAGCATGTTGAGGAAGTCGGTGTTGCCGCCGAAGTTCAACTGGTACGTGCGGTCGAGGCGCACGCCGCGATCCATGAAGAGGCGGGTCAGGACGCGATGGCTGATCGTCGCGCCGACCTGGCTCTTGATGTCGTCGCCGATCAGCGGGAGGCCCTTCTCGGCGAAGCGGCGCTGCCAGTATGGCTCCCGCCCGATGAAGACCGGGATCGCGTTGACGAACCCGACGCCCGCCCGAAGCGCCTGCTCGACATACCACTTCGTCGCCTCTTCGCTCCCGACCGGGAGGTAGGAGACCACGACGTCGACCTCGCGCTCGCGGAGGATGCCGACGATGTCGGCCGTCGGGCCGGGCGCCTTCTCGATGACCTGGCTCAGGTACTTGCCCAGGCCGTCGTGGGTCATCCCGCGCTCGACCGTCACGCCGAGGTGGGGCACCTTCTGGAAGACGTACGTGTTGTTCGGCTTGGTGTAGATCGCCTCGGAGAGGTCCTTGCCGACCTTGTTCTTGTCGATGTCGAAGGCCGCGACGAACTCGATGTCACGGACGTGGTAGCCGCCGAGGTTGACGTGCATGAGCCCCGGGACGAAGTCCGTCTCGGCGGCGTTCTCGTAGTAGTAGCGGCCCTGGACGAGGCTGCTTGCGCAGTTGCCGACCCCCACGATCGCGACGCGGACCTTGCCGTCTCCGCGCCGACCGGCGCCCGCCCATGCCTTGGGCGCGCTTCCATCCGCGCTGCCGCTGGTGCCGTTCGTGCCGTTCGTGCTCCCGTTCCTGCTCACGTCCGTCCCTTCATGACTGGTGCCCGGCCGCGCCGAGCGCATGGACGATCCGCTGGATCACCGTGATCGTCGCGAAGACGGCGATGATCGCCAGCGAGCCCCCGAGCCACGGTGTGCCCCCGGCATCGCCGGACGACCCACCTGCCGTTATCGGCCCGACGCCGCCGGCGAGGCCGGCCCCGACGAGCCCCACTGCGAGAACGACGAGACGGACCTCGCGCGGTGCGAGCCCGACCTGCGCCATCCCGGTTCCCGTCGTGAAGCCGAGTGCCTCGGACTTCGCACGGGTGTAGCTGACCATGAAGGCAGAGGCCATCGCCGCGGCGGAAAGGATCGCGCCGAGGCCGAAGCCGGCGACGACAGCCCCCGCGGCGATGCCGACGAAGACGATCCCCTCGCTCCAGCGGTCGAAGACCGAGTCGAGGAAGGCGCCCACGGCGCTCACCCGACCGGTGGCGCGGGCGAGGGCGCCGTCGAAGAGGTCGAAGACGCCCCCGAGGAGGACGACGACCCCAGCGGCGAGCCAGAGACCGGCAGCGGCCAGCGCCGCCGCGACCGTCGTGATGAGGAAGCCGGTGAGCGTCAGCGCGTTCGGCGTGAACCCCAGGCGCCCGAGGGCCAGGGCGACGGGCTCCCCGGCGCGACGCACCCGCGCACGGAGCTCGGGGCTGACGATCGAGCCGCGCGCAGCCGGGCCGGGCGTCATCGCGCCCCGTCCAGCGGCAGGCCGAGGAGCGTCCGCTCATGGGCGGCCATCTCGGCGAAGACCTCGGGCCGGAGGCTGCACAGCGTCTCGCGGCCGGCCCGCCGCGTCGCGACGATGCCGGCGGCCCGGAGGCGGCGGATGTGCCAGCTGACGAGCGGTTGCGAGAGCCCGACGTGGTCGATCAGCTCGGTCACGCTCGCGGGTCCGGCGGCGAGCCGGCGGACGATCCGCAGGCGGTTCACGTCCGCGAGGGCCTTGTGGAAGACGCGCAGCGGGAGCAGCTCATCGGGCCGATCGACGTAGTTCGCGATCGTCGAGCGGATGCGGGCGGGGGATGCCAGGGGGTCGTCTCCATGCGGGCCGCCGCGACGGCGATCCATCAACACGCGTTTATATCAACGCGCGTTGATGCTATGGACGACGCCCGCTCATGTCAAGGCCGGGGTCGTGCCAGCGCGACTCCATGGCTGCCCTTCGGAAGGGTTTGCTCATTGCAGGGATGACGACGCACGCCCGCCTCCAATCGGGCGGTCACCGGAACTGCGACTGACAGTCCATGCAGTAGATGGCGCCCGCGAATCGCTTCGGGTTGTTCCAGCAGAACTTGACGACCGCGAACGAGATGGGCTTCGCGCACGCAGCGCAGACGTGGCCGGAGGCGCGCCCCGCAGGCTTGGCCCTGGGCGGGCTGGGAAGATCCTCTTCCCTAGGCGTCGGCGGCGTGACTGGGGTCGGCGCCTCGACGGGATGGCGGTCGATCCCGAAGCGCGCCGCCCAATCGACCTTGGCCGGACGGTGCAGTGCGGCCAGCTCGCCGGCGAACGCCACGAGCCCCTCCTTGCCGACGACCCGCGACAGGCGCCACTCGGGGCCGGCGTCGTAGGCGTCGATGATCCGCGTCTTGATCTGGTCGGCCTTGATGACCTCGTCGAGCCCCTTTACCTTCGCCTTCGGACGGCTGATCTTCGCGTTGCTCGACACCAGTACGAGGCTTCGGAGGTCCGGCTTCATCGGCACGAGGCCGAGGCGCTTCGGCAGCCGGACCGCGTGGTCCTCGAACACGCGCTCGAGCAGGACGATGTGGCGGCGATTCTGCTCGACGGGCGACGGGATCCCCTCGCTGCGGCCCTGCCACCAGCGCGACCACTCGCCGTGCTCGTTGACGGACACGCCCTCGGCGAAGTGCTTGCTCTCGCACACCCAGATCTCGACCAGCCGGTCGATGATGAGGTGGTCGATCTGGGCGACGTGGCCGTCGTGCTCGATCCGAAGGTCGTGGATCGTCGCCCAGTTCGGCGAGCGGCCGAAGTGGAACTCGATCTCGTAGGCGGCGTCGCGTTCGGCCTTGTCGCCCGCGCGGACCTGGCGTAGTTCGGCCTCGATCTTCTTCGCCGTTTCGGGCGCCACACCGGGCAGCCGCAGCAACGCCTCGAGATCGCGGATGTCCGCATCGTGCCCGTCGGCCGCCTTTACCAGCATTCTCCCCCACCGCCAGCCCAGAGCCCTTGTTCCAGACAGCGTAGCGCGAAGGCGCCGGCAGATCCGAGCGGGATCGGGCGTCGCCACCGGCCTACACTCCCGCCGTGACCCGGGCCGACCGCCTCGCGCTCCTTGCCGTGCTCGCCGCGGGGGTCTTCCTGGCCGGCCTCGAGCTGATGATCACCGCCGTCGCGCTCCCATCGATCCTCGAGGGGCTCGCATCGTGGACGCAGCTCCGGCACGCCTCCTGGATCGTCAACGGCTATCTGCTCGTCTATGTCGTGGCCATGCCGCTGGCCGGCCGCCTCTCCGACATCTACGGCGCGCGCCGACTGTTCCTCGGCGCGCTCGCCGCGTTCACGGTGGGTGCGCTGCTCTGCGGCGTGGCCCAGACGCTCGACCAGCTCATCGCGGCGCGCCTCGTGCAGGCCGTCGGCGGCGGTGCCCTCGTCCCGGTCGCGACGGCTGCAGCCTCCCATCTCTTCACCGGGCGCGAACGGCCGCGCGCCCTCGGTCTCGTGTCGGCGCTGACGTTCCTCGGCATGGCGGCCGGGCCGTTCGCGGGGGCGGCGATCCTGGAGATCCTCGATCCCGGCGCGGCCCTCGCTGCCGCCGGCATCGTCTCCGGTCCCGCCGTCGACCTCCTCGCGCCCGCCTGGCGGTGGATCTTCTACCTGGACGTCCCGATCGGGATCGCCGCCCTGGCGCTCGGATGGGCGGCGAGCACCGGGTGGGAGACGCCACGGATCGCCGGGCGTGTCGACATCGCCGGTGCCGTCCTGTTCTCCGGTTCGCTCGCGGCGCTGATCGCCGGCGTGACGCTGACCGACGACGACCTCGGCCGGCGTCTCTTCGACCCGACGTATCCGCCGGTCGCGCTCATGGCCGGCGGCGTGATCATGGGTGTCGTCGCGGTCGCCGTGGCTCTCCGCCGATCACACCCGTTCGTCGACCCGCGGCTCTTCGCCCGCCCGACTCTCGCCGCCGCGTCGCTCGTCGCACTCCTCACCGGGTACGCACTCGCGACCGCGATCGTCGGCGGCGCAGTGTTCGTCGACCGCGTCCTCTACGGCGGACCGGACGCCCAGCGCGTCGTCCTCGGCGCCCTGGCGGCATCCACGGCCGCCGCGGCACTCCTGGCCGGCTTCCTCGTCCACCGACTGTCGGCGCGCGTCGTGACGGTCGGC
>DASVZT010000230.1:0-2239 GCA_036391495.1 Candidatus Limnocylindrales bacterium | reverse complement strand
AGGCCGCCTGGAGTCTCAACACCGATGCGCACATCCGGTCGGGGTTGATCGGGCGGTCCGAGACGATCCCGATCGTCGACGGTCGGATGGAGCTCGGGGAGTTCGGGCGGATCTACTTCGTCGACTTCGACGGGACGCGTCCGCGCGAGCGGACGGTGCACTTCCAGGTCGTCGGCGAGTAGGTCGCCGGCAAGTCGGCGGCCGCCTCACGGGACCGCGATCCCGCGGGACCGCAGCTGGGCGAGGATCGCATCGCCGAGCCTCTCATTCAGTGCGGCGGCGAACGGCACCGTCAGGTGCCCGGCGTTCTGGTAGACGAGCAAGTCGCCGAGGACCGGTGGGCACGGCGCCGACGGGCAGACCCAGCGAGTCGGGTCGATGAAGCCGACCCCGGTCGACGCGACGACAGCCTCTTCGGTCGCCAGCCAGCCGAGGTCGACGGCCTGGGCGGGTTCGGTCGCGCAGGCCAGCACGCTCGACGGATGGGCCGACAGGCAGGTCGGCGGGTCGACGCGCGAGATCGGGGTATCGGCGAGGAGGATGACTTCGCCCGCGGCGGGGACCAGCAGCTCCAGCGTGCGCGTCATCCCCGCCTCCCACGCCGGCCCGATCTCGGGGGCGGTGAGCTGGCGACCGGCGGAGTCGACCGGGTCGATGCCGCGCGTCCCGGTGACGACGATGACCGTAGGATGCGTCGCCACGAGCCGCTGGATGGCCGACGCCCGCCAGGCGGGGCATTCGGTGTAGATGCGCTTGAAGATCGAGTTGTAGACGGACAGGTCCGCGGGCGTGCAGGACGACATCGTCAGGTTGAGCAGTCGCCAGTGTTCGCGCTGGACAAAGGGCAGGAGCGCTGAGAACCAGAAGGCGGCATGGCTGTCGCCGAAGAGGGCGATCGTCACGCTCGACGAGAGGTCGCCGTAGAGGCAGCTGCTGCGCGAGCTTCGACCACCCTCGGGAACGTTGCAGCCGTCGGCGAACGTCGCCGGGTAGCTCTCGGCGGCTGCCGCGAGGGACGGCTGGAGGTCGGCCGGGACGGGCTGGTCGACCGAGGGCGGCAGGCTCGGCAACGTGATCGACGGGCCCGGGGAGGGGCGGGCGGCCCCTTCGGCGGGCGGGACCGACCCTGGGACCGAGGAGGTCGTGGGGGTCGTGGAGGTCGCGGGACCGTTCGCGCCGGGCGTGACGGCGGACGCCGACGGCAATACGGGAGAGGGCGGCGCACTCGGGGCGCAGGCGGCAACCCAGACGAGGAGCACCGCGAGTCCGCCGACGAACAGTCCACGCATGGCACGACCGCTCCTGGCGATTCTGCGACCGCTCGCGGTCTCCGTGCTGCGCACTCCTGGCCCGGCTCGTCCCCCCGCAGACTCGGAGGACCGAGCACCGCTAGACTCCGCGGATCGTGACCGACACTCCCGCCGCCCTCATCGTGGACGACGCCGAGCGCGCCTACGACGCCTTCCTCCTCGTTTCCTTCGGCGGTCCCGAACGGCCCGAGGACGTCATGCCGTTCCTCGAGAATGTCACGCGCGGCCGCGGCATACCCCGAGAACGGCTCGAGGAAGTCTCGCACCACTACCTGGCGCTCGGCGGCGTGAGCCCGATCAACGGCCAGAACCGCGAGCTGCTGGCGGCGCTCGAGCGGGAGTTCGCCTCGCGCGGCATCCGCCTGCCCATCTACTGGGGCAACCGCAACTGGGATCCGTACCTCGCACCGGAGCTCCGGCGCATCCACGCCGACGGCCATCGCCGCATCCTTGCCCTGTTCACGAGCGCGTATTCGTCCTATTCGGGCTGCCGCCAGTACCGGGAGGACCTCGCCCGCTCGCTCGCCGAGTCGAGTCTCGCGCGCGAGCTGTTCGTCGACCGCATCCGCCAGTACTTCGACCATCCCGGCTTCGTCACACCCTTCGCGGACGGTCTCTCCGCGGCGCTCCAGGACCTCGCTGATGAGGGCATCGCGCCGGCGGAGACGCGCATCGTCTTCACGACCCATTCGATCCCGCTCGCCATGGCGGCGTCGTCCGGCCCACCCGGCCCACCCGACCCAGCCGGCCCAGTCAGTCAGTCCGAGCGTTCGAGCGGCGACGGCGCGTACGTCGCACAGCACCGCGCGACGATCGACTGTGTCCTCGAGGCGGTCCGCGCGACCGGCGCCGAGCTGCCGCCCTGGTCGCTCGTCTACCAGTCGCGGAGCGGCTCGCCCCACGTCCCGTGGCTCGAGCCGGACATCAAC
>DASVZT010000229.1:0-19649 GCA_036391495.1 Candidatus Limnocylindrales bacterium | reverse complement strand
CCCGCCCCCGCCTGCCCTTGCCCCTGCGTCCCGACGAGCCGACGCTCCCCTGCACGGCGGACCGGGCGACTCGCCCGCGAGCGCGGCCCTCCTCGCGACCGAGCGCACCGACGCGGCGAACCCTCGCGCCCCGCATTCCTCCGTCGCCCGCCTCGACCCGGAAGCGCCCGCGAGCTCCCGTCGCCGCGACAGCACGAAGGGCATGTCCGACTGGGATCGCTGGCTCGAGCTCTGCGCCCGCATCGACGGCTTCCCCCGCCACCTGAGCATCCACTCGGGCGGCATGCTCGTCACCGCCGCGCCGCTCATCGACATCGCGCCGCTCGAACGGGCGACCATGCCGGGCCGTGTCGTCGTCCAGTACGACAAGCGCGACGTCGAGACGCTCAAGCTCATCAAGCTCGACCTGCTCGGGCTCGGGATGCTCGCCGCGATCGACGAGACACTCCAGCTCATCGAGGCCGACTGCGCGGTCTGCGTCGACCTCGACCGATTGCCCGAGGACATCCCCGACGTCTTCCGGATGCTCCAGGCGGCAGACACGGTCGGCGTGTTCCAGGTCGAGAGCCGCGCCCAGATGCAGACGCTGCCGAAGTCGCGGCCGGCCAACCTGGACGACCTCGTCGTCGAGGTCGCGATCATCCGGCCCGGCCCGATCCAGGGCAACGCCGTCCACCCGTACCTGCGGCGGAAGCAGGGGATCGAGCCCGTCACCTACCTGCACCCGAGCCTCGAGCCGATCCTGCGCGACACCCTCGGCGTGATCCTCTACCAGGAACAGGTGATGCAGATCGCGATCTCGGTCGCGGGCTTCAGCCCGGCCGACTCGGACGGCTTCCGCCGCGCGATGGGGACGTGGCGCTCGACGCGCGAGATGGAGAAGCTGCACGCACGCTTCATCGAGGGCTGCCGCGCGACGAACGGCCTGGCCGTCGAGCAGGCCGAGGAGCTGTTCCGGCAGGTCTCCGCGTTCGCGAGCTTCGGGTTCGCCAAGTCGCACGCCGCGGCGTTCGCGCGCACTGCGTACGAGTCGGCCTTCCTCAAGCTCTTCTACCCGGCGCACTTCCTCGTCGGGCTGGTGAACGCGCAGCCGATGGGCTTCTACCCGGTCGAGGTGCTCGTGAACGACGCCAAGCGCCACGGGGTGACCGTCCTGCCGGTCGACCTCAACGCGTCGTCGTGGCGGACGACGACCGAGTGGGTCGGCGCCGAGGGACCGCTGCCTCCCGGCGCCGGCGTGGAAAGCCGCGCGCGGGCGATCCAGTCGTCGGGCTGTGTCATCCCGCCGGCGGAGGCGCGGATGCGCTGGGCCGCCGAGAGCTCGCCCGGGTGGGGCGTTCGCCTCGGGCTGCATCTCGTCAACGGGATCGGCGAGGAGGTCGCACCACGCCTCGACTCCGAGCTCGCCCGCGGCCCCTACCGCGATCTCGCGGACGTCGTCGAGCGGACCGGGCTCTCCGAGGAGGTCCTGGAGCGGCTGATCCGTGCGGGTGGCCTGGACTCCCTCGGGCGACCGAGGCGTGAGCTCCTCTGGCAGCTCCGCGAGGTCGCCGGCACGACGAAGGCGCGCGTCGACGGCCGGCCGACCTCCGTGGCACGGGTGGCGCGCCGCGCCGCGGGCCGTCCGATGGACCTGCGATTGCCGCCGACGGAGGTGCCAGTGCTGCCGCCGCTCGAGGAGATCGAACGGCTCGGCGACGCCTACGCCGTCCTGTCGCTCGATGCGAAGCGCCAGGTCGTCGGGTTGTTCCGGCCGGCGCTCGAACGGCTCGGAGCGGTGACGAACGCGGCCCTGGCGGATCGGTCGCCCGGCCGTGTCCTCGTCGGTGGGCTCGTGGTGACGCGCCAGCACCCGATGACGGCGCGCGGGACCGTCTTCCTCGCCCTCGAGGACGAGACCGGGATGGTCAACGTGACTCTGTGGCCGGACGCGTGGGCGCGGTTGCGGGGTGTCGTCCGGCGACACGCGCTCCTGCTCGTCGAGGGGATGCTCCAGCGCGAGGGGAACGTCGTGAACGTCGTCGCCCGCGACGTCCGGCCCCTCCCCGACGCGACGGCAGGGGTCGGCGGCCCGGCACGGCCGTCGGGGGTCAGGCAGATGGGGATGGCAGGGATGCGGCGCCGATGAGCGGGCGGCCTCGTGCAGCGATGTGCCGCGCGACTCCGGTCCGGGCGGCGCTTGCCCGCGTCGACTTGCCGACGTGGCGGGACTATCGGCGCTTCTGGGCCGTCTTGCGCCGGGGCTGCTGCCCCCGGTTGGGCGAGGAGTACGCCAGGAACCGCCGATAGAACCCGGCGAACGCACCGACGGCCGAACCGAAGAGCGGGCCGACGGCCAGGATCCAGAGCGCGTCGGTCGCGGACGTGGTGACCTGCGTCGCGCCCCCCGCGGGCACGCTCGCGATGATGAGGACGGCCACGATGCCCGAAGCCAGGCCCGCGACACCGCCCGCGAGCCAGGAGGCCCGCCGCGTCAGCATGCCGGCAAGGAACGACGGGATCATGGCCGGTGGCGCCAGGAGCGCCTGGGTGAGGAAGACGACGAGCGTGCTCTGGCGGAGCGTCGGGACCAGGTAGGCGATCCCCGTCGCGACGACGATCGCGACAGGGAGCCACACGGCGTGACTGTGGCGAGCGACCGTCGGGAAGGCGGCGATGTCTGCCCGGATGTCCGCCGGGCCCGACGCCAGCCGGAATGACTCGACGATGCCGATGCGCGCGGCGGGCGCGGGCTGACCCGGGCGCGCCGTTCCCCGGGTGGCAGCTCTCGCCGGCGTCTTTCCCGCCGGCGTGGCGACCGGCGCGGGCGCAGTGGATGCGCGTCGCCCCCCGAGGCGGCCGGCGATGGATCCTCCCCACGAAGACCGGGCGGGAACGACCATTTCTCCTCTGGACGTCTCCTCGTCGGCGGCCTCAGCGGCGGCGGCCTCCGCGGCGGCTGCGGCCTCGGACTCCGAGAGCTGCGCGCGGTATCGGCGGCGTGCGTCGGCTCGGTCGGTCGTCTTCGCGCGGGCCACGGGACCTCCTGTGCGGCGTCGAGCTGGTCGGGCAGGTCGACCTGCGCCGGTCGTGGGATCGCATGGTACCGCGCGATCGAGACGGGAGATCGGGAGTGGAGTCGCGGCGAAGTCGCCGTGAAGCGGGCGATGAGCCGCCGTGCAGCGGGCAATGAGCTGCCGTGCAGCGGGCGATGAGCCGCCGTGCAGCGGGCGATGAGCCGCCGTGAAGCCTCGGAGCGTAGAACGTCGGTGTCCACTCGCCGCCCCCTGCGCCGGCCGCCGCCGCGCACCGCTCGGAGGTTCGTCATGCTGCGGACACGGCGCCCGATCGGCCCCGGCCTCGCCGCCCTTTTCGTCCTGGGCCTCGTCTGGCTGGCCATGGGAGATGTCAGTGGTTCGGGCGGCCCCGCGTCGCTGGCTGCGGTCGTCGCCTGGCCGCCATCGAGGACGCTCGTCCTCGCGGAGGTGGTCACCGGGGGCGCCTCTGCGTCGGACGAGTACGTGGAGATCGCGAACGTCGGGTCGGCGATCGCCGACCTCGCGGGTCTCGAGCTCACCTACGTCACGTCGTCGGGGACGACGATCAGCCGGAAGGTGTCGTGGAGCGGACCGCTCCTGGTCGGTGCGGGACGGCGGGTCCTGATCGCGAACTCGCTCGGCATCTACGCGCCTCTCGCGGACGCCGTCTATTCCAGCGGTCTCGCGGCGACCGGCGGCGCGCTCGTCCTCCGCCCCATCGGAGGCGCACCCATCGATGCGGTCGCCTGGGGCGACGCGACGAACGCATTCGTGGAGGGGACGGCGGCCCCGGCGCCGCCGGCCAGGCAGAGCATCGAGCGACGGCACGCGGCTGACGGGACGCTGGCCGACGACTCGAACGACAACGGCACGGATTGGGCGGTCCAGGCGACGCCGACGCCCGAGAACCTCTCGTCCGACCCGCTGCCGGTCAGGCTGCCACTGCCGTCGGCGTCCGATGCCGCGTCGGTCGAGCCTTCGGCGTCGGTCGACCCATCGGCGTCGGAGGCTGCCACGCCATCCGATGAGTCCTCGCCATCCGATGAGTCCTCGCCATCGAGTGCGGCATCGTCGTCGCCTCAGCCGACAGCGGAGCCCACGGCATCGCCCTCGATCCAGCCGAGCGCGGACCCGACCGCAACGCCTTCCGGCGAGACCTCGCCGTCGATCGAGCCCTCGCCGTCGATCGAGTCGTCCCCCAGCCCGACCCCAGCAGACGAGATCACTATCGCGGGGGCACGAGCCCTGCCCGACGGTAGCCTCGCGACGGTGGTCGGGATCCTGACGACGCCGCTCGGCGCACTCGATGCAGGCCGGACCGGCTACGTCCAGGACGGCAGCGCGGGCATCGCGCTCTACCTGTCCTCGCCCGTCACGAGGCCGTTGCCGGCCGGGACGGTCATCGGGGCCAGGGGCACGGTGGCCGACCGCTATGCGGCCCGAACGCTGCGTATCGACGAGGCGTCGATCGTGTCGATCGAGACATCGGTTCCGCTGCCCGTCGCGATCCGGATGACGACCGGGGGCCTGTCCGAGGCCGTGGAAGGTCGTCGTGTCGAGATCAGCGGGACGGTCGTCGAATCACCGAGCGCGGTGAGCGACGGCTGGTCGTTCAGCATCGACGACGGATCCGGGCCGACGCGCGCGATCGTGACGGCCGAGGCGTTGCTTGCGCGCTCCATCGCCAAGGGGATGATCGTCTCCGTCGTGGGCCCCGTCGGTCAGCGCGATACGAGCGGCACCGGCACGAGCGGCTACCGCGTCCTCGCCACGCTGGCGAACGACCTCGTCGTCCAGCCCGCCCCCTCGCCGAAGCCGTCGGCGACGCCGACCCCGACGCCCGCCCCCTCCGCCACACCGACGCCCAGCCCCGCACCGAGCCCGACACCGACGCCCAGCCCCGGCCGGTCCATGGCGCCTTCGCCCTCGCCGCTGCCGATCTCACCGATCACTGAGGCGCGCGCCGTCGGGCTCGGCACTCGAATCCGGATCGCGGGCATCGTCACCGCCGGGCCCGGGTTGCTCGGCGCGCCCGCCATCGGCGCGCTGCAGGACTCCGGTGCTGGGATCGCCTTGCGGGTCGGGACGGACGTCGTCGGTCTCACGCCGGGGATGGCTGTCGATGTCGTCGGTCGGCTGGCCCAGTCATACGGGCAGCTCGAGTGCCGCGTCGAGCTCGGCGGCCTCGTCCTGACGGGACGTGCGGACCAGCCGCCCGCTCTGCCGGTCTC
The DNA here is from genome assembly GCA_036391495.1 of Candidatus Limnocylindrales bacterium. Classification (GTDB taxonomy): domain Bacteria; phylum Chloroflexota; class Limnocylindria; order Limnocylindrales; family CSP1-4; genus DASVZT01. The sequence goes on along the minus strand of DASVZT010000229.1, from coordinate 14,401 downwards.
GCTCGCCGAGGTCGGCGAGGCGACCGAGGGGCGACTCATCTCGATCACCGGGACCGTCCCGGCGGCACCCACGATCTCGGGCAGCGGTGACGTCTCGTTCGACCTGGAGGACGGTGCCGTCCGAGTTCGCGTGGTCGCCCGCGCGCCCTCGGGCGTCGCGAAGGGGATCGTCGTCCGCGGCCGGCGCTACCGCGTCGCCGGGATCGCCGGACAGCACGCCTCCCGCCAGGGAGCGCTCGACGGGTACCGCCTCTGGCTCCGCAGCCCCGCCGACGTCACGGACGAGCCGCTCCCGCCCTCCGCCTCGCCGTCCGTCTCGGCGCCAGGCTCCGCGTCACCGGCGGCGGCGTCGCCGGCCGCCTCACGCGGCCAGCCCATCGCGACCACCAGCATCGCCTCTGCCATCCGGCTCCAGGACGTCCCGGTCTCCATCGTGGGCGTGGTGATCGCGCCTCCGACCCTGCTCGACGCCACCGGTCGCAGGATCGTCGTGGACGACGGATCGGGCGCCGTCGAGGTCCTGGTCCCCCGCACGGTGAGCGTACGCGGGGTCGGTCGGCGGGTCTCGGTCGCGGGGACCATCGTCCGCGCATACGGCGCCCCACGCGTCCGCGCGACGAGCGTCGACGACGTCGGCGTGGCCACGAGCTCGCCCGTGGCGATCTCAGCGGCCCCGAAGGCCTCCCAGGAATGGCGACTCGTGCGTCTTGCGGGCCGCGTCGCGTCCGTCAAGCGGAGTGGCATGCGCTGGACGGCCGAGGTCGAGGTCGGCGGCGACAGCGTGCCGGTCGTCGGCATGGCCGGCTCGGGCATCCCTGCCGCCGCGATCGAGGCGGGGCGATCCATGACCGTTGTCGGCATCGTGCGCCGCCCGTATCCCGGAGCGTCGGATCAGCGCTTCGCGGTCCTCCCGCGATCCACATCGGACGTGACGCTCGACGGCCGGACCGTCCAGTCAGGCGTGTCATCCGGTGCGGCCCGGGGAGCATCCCAGGCCCGGTCCCGCGGCACGTCCACGGGGAGCGGCGTTGACGACCCTGCATCATCGTCCCCGCCGTCGCTCCACCATGGCGGCGAAGGAGCGCCGGCCGTCGACCTGGCCGAGCTGGCCGAGCACATCGGCGAGCGGATCAGCGCCGGCGGGATCGTCCGCTCGGTCGACGCAAACGGCATCTCGCTCGACGACGACACGGCCATCGCGCGCGTGACGCTGGGCGGCGAGGCCGCATCGCTCCTCCGCCTCCTCTCGCAAGGCGATCCCATCGGCATCGTGGGCACTGTCGCCAGCGACGGTGGACGACTGGTCGTCACGGTCACGAGCGCGGCGGACGTCAGCCGGATCGGGACGTTGGGCCAGGAGATCGCTCTCACCTCGGCCGTTGTTACAGGGTCGATCGACGACGACCCGAGCTGCCGGGCGGCCGGTTGCGCCGACGCCGTGACGTCCGACGCCGCGACGTCCGACGCCGCGACGTCCGACGACGTCGATCTCGTCGGTGCATCACGCAGCCCCGTCCGTGCGCCGGCCGGCTCTGACGGCTTCGTCGCCGTCGCCGGACTCGTCGTGCTGGCGACCTCGCTGCTCGCCGTCACGCTTCGCCGCCGCCGGGCCGACCGCCGGACCGCCGCGGTGATCGGGGAGCGGCTGCGCGCCATCGCCGCCGGCGGCGCGGAGGGAGCCGCGCCGTGATGGCCGGCTGTCCCCCCACGGGGCCTCCCGTCGCGCCGCTGGACGCTTGCCGCACGCTCGGCCCGTGCTGGGCCCGTGCTCGGCCCGTGTTCGGCCCGTGCTCGGCTCGTGCTCGGCCCGTGCTTGACGCTCGGAAGAGCCGAAGACTATCCTCGGCCGAGTTTCGCGCCAGCGAGACCCGTGACGGAGCGAGGAAACGGTCTTGCCGAACGCGGCCAACCGCGTCGCACTCCCCACCGGAGAACGGCAGTACCACATCGATCTCGGCCCAGGAGAGCTGGCCGAGTACATCCTCCTCCCCGGCGACCCCGACCGGACCGCCCGGATCGCCACCCGGCTCGAGTCGATCGAGCTCGAGCGGCGGAACCGGGAGTTCGCGACGGTCACCGGGACGTATCGCGGCCAGCGAGTGTCGGTCCTCTCGACGGGGATCGGCACGGACAACGTCGAGATCGTCCTCGCGGAGATCCTGGCGATCACGGAACGACCGACCTTCATCCGGGTCGGGTCGTCGGGCGCCCTCCAGCCGGAGATCGCGCCCGGAGACCTCGTCATCTCGACCGGCGCAGTCCGGCTCGAGGCGACGACGAGCTTCTTCGTCCACGAGGGGTACCCAGCGCTCGCCCACCACGAGGCGGTGCTGGCGCTCATCGAGGCAGGGGCTCGGCTCGGACATCGATGCCATGTCGGGGTGACGGCGACGGCTCCCGGGTTCTACGGCGCGCAGGCGCGCCCGATCCCGCAGCTGCCGATCCGGTTCCCGGGCCTGGCCGACGAGATGGCGCGCCAGCGCGTCCTCAACTTCGAGATGGAGGGGTCGGCACTCATGGTGCTCGCCGGACTGGCGGGGTGTCGTGCCGGGGTCGTCTGCGCGATCTATGCGCAGCGCATCACGGGCGACTTCGTCGAGGGCGAGCGCAAGGAACGCGCGGAGGCGGCATGCGTGGAGACGGGGCTCGAGAGCCTCCTGATCCTCGCGGAGATGGACCGCCAGAAGCGCGTCGCCGCGACGGACCGCTGGCGGCCGTCGCTCTGGGAACGAACCTGACGGATGGCCGTCCGGCTGTCGGACGCCGCCACGGGAGTGAAGAGGAGGGCTTGACTCGATGGCCCAGGCGTACTGCGTCAAGGACAAGATGAAGGTCGAAGTCCAGAACCCGCAGCAGATCACGATGAAGAACGGCAAGCCGGCGCTCCAGGGCACCTGCCCGAAGTGCGGCAACAAGGTCTTCAAGATCGGCGGCTGATATCCGCCGGCCGGCGGCGCACCGCCGGCCGATCTTGCACTCATGCGGCCCCCGTCGACCACGGCGGGGGCCGTCGTTCGCCCAACGGGCCATCCGTCCCACGTTGAGCAGCCGAACCGCCCTTGCGTGCGACCCATCCGGCCCGCTCGCCCGGACGTTCGGCCCCGTCGGAGTCGTGCCGACCCTTTGGTAGACTTGGCGCAGCCGACACCGCCAGCGAGGGAAGCTGCGCGCGGTCCTCCGGTCCCGCGTCAGACGAACGGCCGCCACCGGCGTCGAACGCGACGTCGGGCGGGTCATCTCGTCGGACGGGTCGAGCCTCATCTGTTCGTCCTGTCGGGCCGACGACGCCCGGCGCAAGCCTCGGAGGACCCACGATGACGACGCGAGTCGGGATCAACGGTTTCGGCCGCATCGGCCGCCAGTCGCTCAAGGCGATCATCGAGCGGTCGCCCGACCTCGAGGTCGTCGCGGTCAACGACATCGTCGACGTGCCGATGAATGCGCTCCTCTTCAAGCACGACTCGACCTACGGCGCCTATCCCGGCGAGGTGAGCCACACCGACGACGCGATCATCGTCGACGGCCGCGAGATCAAGGTCCTCAAGGAGACCGACCCGGCCAACCTGCCCTGGAAGGCGCTCGGCGTCGACATCGTCATCGAGTCGACCGGCCGCTTCACCGAGGCGGCGAAGGCGAAGGCGCACCTGGACGCCGGCGCGCGCAAGGTCATCATCAGCGCCCCCGCGAAGGGCGAGGACGTCACGATCGTCCTCGGCGTCAACGAGGGGATGTACGACCGGGCCGCCCACAACATCATCAGCAACGCGAGCTGCACGACGAACTGCCTCGCTCCCGCAGCCAAGGTCGTCCACGACGCGTGGACGATCAAGCGGGGCCTGATGAACACGATCCACTCCTACACCAACGACCAGCGGATCCTCGACGTCGCCCACAAGGACCCGCGCCGTGCCCGCGCCGCGGGCCAGAACATCATCCCGACGACGACCGGCGCGGCCAAGGCGCTCGCCCTCGTGATCCCGGACCTCAAGGGCAAGTTCGACGGCTTCAGCCTCCGCGTCCCGACGCCGACCGTGAGCGTGGTCGACTTCACCGCCGAACTCGAGCGGCCGACCACCGTCGAGGAGCTGAACGCGGCGTTCACGGCGGCTGCCGAGGGACCCATGAAGGGCATCCTGGGCATCTCCGAGGAGCCGCTCGTCTCGTCCGACTTCCGGGGCGACTCGCGCTCGTCGATCGTCGACGCGGCGAGCAACATGGTCCTGGGCGGGACCTTCGTGAAGGTCATCGCCTGGTACGACAACGAATGGGGCTACAGCTGCCGGGTCGCCGACCTCACCCGTTTCGTGGCCGAGCGCCTGTAGCGACGCGGAGCGGAGCGCCCACGCCGTCCGACGCCCCGTCCGGGGAGATCGGGCGGCCAGGGCGCCGAACGAGGGACGCCGAACGAGGCCCTGAAACAGGGACGCCGAACGAGGGGCGCCGAACGAGGCATGAGATGGACAAGCTGACGGTCCGCGACTTCGACGCGTCGGGCAAACGGGTCTTCGTCAGGGTGGATTTCAACGTCCCGCTCGAGGACGGCAAGATCACGGACGACTCCCGCATCCGCGCGGCACTGCCCACGATCAGGTACCTGCTGTCCCAGAACGCGCGGGTCATCCTGGCGAGCCACCTGGGTCGGCCCGACGGGAAGGTCCAGGACAGCCTGCGGCTGCGGCCCGTCGCCGAGCGGCTCGGGCAGCTCCTCCGGATGAACGTGCCGGTGACCGGCGACGCGCTGGGGATCGGGACGGAGGACGCGGTCAGGCGGCTGCGTCCCGGCGAGGTCCTTCTCCTCGAGAACCTCCGCTTCCACGCGGAGGAGGAGAAGAACGATCCGGCCTTCGCCAAGGCGCTCGCGAGCTACGCGGACGTCTACGTCAACGACGCCTTCGGGACGGCTCACCGCGCCCACGCCTCGACGGCCGGCATCGCCGATTACCTCCCGGCGTACGCCGGCTTCCTCATGGAGCGCGAGATCGCCGAGCTCTCGAACCTTCTCGAGAACCCCGAGCGGCCGTTCGCCGCGGTCATCGGCGGCGCCAAGGTGTCGGGCAAGATCAAGGTCCTCGAGCACCTCATGGACAAGGTGGACGTCTTCGTCATCGGCGGCGGGATGGCGAACACGTTCCTGCTGGCGCAGGGTCACGGTGTCGGCAAGAGCCTCGCCGAACCGGACCGGGTCGACGACGCCAGGCGCATCCTCGCCGCGGCCGAGTCGGCGGGCGTCACCGTCGTCCTCCCGATCGACGTGATCGTCGCCAAGGAGGTCACCCGCGGGACGGAGTACAAGACGCTCCCGGCCAACAAGATCCCGGCCTCCTGGCACATCGTCGACGTGGGCAAGCAGAGCCTCGCCGCGATGGAGGAGGCGCTCGAACCCGCCAGGACCGTGTTCTGGAACGGGCCGCTCGGCGTCTTCGAGATCCCGGTCTTCGGCGCGGGCACTCGCCAGATCGCGCGTTTCCTCGCCGCGAGGGCCGAGGCCGGGACGACGGTCGTCGTCGGCGGCGGCGACTCGGTCGCGGCGGTCGAGCAGCAGGGGCTGGCCGAGAAGATGACGCACATCTCGACCGGCGGCGGCGCATCCCTCGAGCTGCTGGAGGGTCGGACCTTGCCGGGCATCGCGGTCCTCAAGGACCGCCCGGCAGCAGACGCGGGCGGCGCGGCCGCGGACGGCTCGGGCACCGGTGCGAGCGCACGCGCCGCGACGGAGAAGGCATGAACACCCTGATCGACCTCATCGACGCGCGCGAGATCCTCGACTCGCGTGGGAACCCGACCATCGAGGTCGACGTCGTCCTGGCCGACGGTTCGGCCGGGACGGCAGCCGTCCCCTCGGGGGCATCGACCGGCGTCCACGAGGCCGTCGAGCTGCGCGACGGCGACGCGTCCCGCTACGGCGGCAAGGGCGTCCTCCGCGCGGTCGCCAACGTGACCGACGAGATCGCCGCCCGCCTGGTCGGGATGGACGCGGCCGAGCAGGCCGCGATCGATGCCGAGCTCATCGCCCTCGACGGCACGCCCAACAAGGGGCGGCTCGGCGCGAACGCGACGCTCGGCGTCTCGCTCGCCAGCGCGTACGCGGCCGCGGCGGCCCACGGCCTGCCGCTGTACCGCTATCTCGGTGGCGCGGGCGCGCGGGTCCTGCCCGTCCCGATGTTCAACATCCTCAATGGCGGCAAGCACGCGCTCGACTCGACCGACTTCCAGGAGTTCATGGTCATGCCTGTCGGGGTCTCGACCTGGTCGGACGCGCTGCGAGCCGGTGCCGAGATCTTCCACGCCCTCAAGGCGCTCCTCGCCTCCGAGGGTCATGCCACCGGGCAGGGCGACGAGGGCGGCTTCGCCCCGTCGCTGCCGTCGAACGAGGCGGCCGTCGAGGTCATCCTCCGGGCGATCGAGAAGGCCGGCTACCGGCCGGGCGAGGAGGTCGCGATCGCCCTCGATCCCGCCGTCAGCGAGCTGGTCGAGGACGGGAGTGGCGACGGGAAGCCGTACCGATACCGCCTCGCGCGCGAAGCGCGGACGCTCGACAGTGGTGAGCTGGTCGACCTCTGGGCGTCCTGGGTGAACCGCTATCCGATCGTCTCGATCGAGGACGGCCTGGCCGAGGATGACTGGGACGGCTGGCGGGCCATGCGGGCCCGACTCGGCGAGCGGATCCAGCTCGTCGGCGACGACCTGCTCGTCACGAACACCGAACGCATCGCGCGCGCTATCGAGCTCGAGGCAGCCAATGCGGTCCTCATCAAGCTCAACCAGATCGGCACGCTGACCGAGACGATCGACGCGATCGCCCTCGCCCGGCGGGCCGGCTGGGCCGCCGTCGTCAGCCATCGCTCGGGCGAGACGGAGGACACGACGATCGCCGACCTGGTCGTGGGGATGGGCACCGGCCAGATCAAGACCGGCGCGCCATCGCGCTCGGAGCGTGTCGCGAAGTACAACCGGCTGACGCGGATCGAAGGGGAGCTCGGCGACGCTGCCCTCTATCTCGGGCGCGCGGCGCTCGCGACCGGATGACGCGCCTCACGAGAGTGGTCGATCGCGGCGCGATCGTCGCCGCGTACGTCGGGATCGGGATGGCGGCGACGATCGCCATCAGCTTCCTGCTCGTGATCCCGATCGAGATCGTCTTCCTGTTGCTGGGCTTCCCGGCCGGGCTCCTGATCGGTTACTACGCGAACGCGCGGGCGGAGCGCGACGGCGGCCCGATCGGACGGATCGTCGTCAACGGGCTGTTCGCGGCGGCCGTCACGGCGGTCACGATGGCGCTGCTGTACGTCGGCGTGAAGGCGCTCTTCTTCGCCGCCGATAACGGGTACCGCGACGCGAGCGTCGGGCCGCCCCTCACCTGCCAGCCCGGGGCCGCGTGCGTCTTCGCGCGCTACCAGGCCGACCCGCAACTGGGTCCGCGCCTCGCGGCGGCGGGCGTGACGGACGTCGCCTCGTTCACGTCCTTCTACTGGGGTGAGCAGACGTCGAACGCCGGGAACGTGATCGTCCTGACGCTCGCCGGCGGATTGGGGGGCGCGCTCGCGTTCGCGGCGGCGCGGCGCCGTCCGGTCGACTCGGCGCGTGCGTCGGGCGCGGGGGATCCGACCCGGGCCTGACCCGGGCGCCATCGCGGACGCGCGACGAAACAGTCGCGGGCGCGCGCATTGGTCGTGAGCGCGACGGCCTGATCGGCCGTCTCGTGTGATGCCAGAAGGGCGGTTGTCCCGCCCGGCTCAGCTCTCGGTCTTCGGCTTGGCGGCGCGCGTCTTCGGCGCGGCGGCCTTCGTTGACTTCGCGGCCGATGCTGTCGCGGCGGGCTTGGCGGCCGTCGCCTTGGCGGTGGTCTTCGGCGCGGGGGCCTTTGCCGCCGTTGCCTTCGCCGTCGTTGCCTTCGCCGTCGTTGCCTTCGGCGCAGCGGTCTTGGCGCCCGCCGCCTTCGCGGTCGACGTCCTGGGCGCGGCGGCCTTGGTGGTGGCCTTCGGCGTCGCGGTCGTCTTCGCCGGAGTGGCCGTAGCGGGAGCCGGCGTCGTCGCGGACGTCGCCGTGGCGGACTCGGCCCGCGCCGTCTTCGAGAGCGCGGCTCGCGCCTTCCCGGCCGCGGTCTGCGCGCCCTTCGCCTTCACGGCCTTGGACGCAGCGACACGCGCCTTGGCGGCCTTCGCAGCGGCTGCCTTGCCGGTCGTCTTCGTGACGTGGGCACTCGTCTGGACCGCAACGCCCCCGAGAACCGCGTTGACCTTGCGGACCAGGCGGGACTTGCGGCGGGCGGCGGCGTTCGGGTGGATGGCACCCGTCTTCGCTGCGCGGTCGAGCGCGCTCAGGGCGTCGGTCAGCGCGACCTGCGCGGACTGACCGTCACCATCGGATGCTGCGGTCGCGACCTTGAGAGCCTTGGCGACGTAGGTCTTGGCGGCGGAGCGGCGCGGTCCGTTGATCTCGGCGCGGCGCTCCGCGGTTCGGACCCGCTTGATGGCGGACGGCGTGCGCGCGCCGGTCCAGCCCCGGGGCTTGCTGGCCAACTGTGACGAACCTCTGGTGCGGGGGACTCATTGGAGGACAGGCGCGTACGCGCCCGACACGGACGCCTGATGGTACATCAACGACCCGGGCATCGCCGGGGGGCGTGTCCAGGGCATCGCCCGGCGACGGCGGGCCTGGGGTCGTCGCGGCAAACGCAACCATGAGAGCCCCTCACTGCTCTCCGCAGCCTCGGCGGCCAGGAGCAGGGCGCAGGTCCAGCCCGATCCGACCGAGCATGAACGATCAGTGAGCTTCAGGCTCTCCAAGCCCCGCTCTTGGGGCCTGTCGGGGCCTTCGGGGGCCTTGCATGCGCCGGTCCAGACGCCCGACGACCTCCGAACGGGCTGTCTCTGCGCGGAAGGGGCTCGCGATGTTGCGTTTGCCGCAACGCCCTGGCTTCGCCCCGTGTCTTCCGCGAAGCGCGGCAACGGTCGGCGCCCGATGCTTCACCATATCTCACCGTGGTCGCCATCCCCTTCGCCGCCTCGAGCATCCCGTCGCTGCGTGCCGGTGGTTCCGCCGGCGAGGCGGCCGCGCCGTCGGCCGGCCGATGATCGCGATCGGCGGCGGCCTCCTGGCCGCGATCCTCTGGGCGATCGCGAACGTCGGCTCGACGCGGGCCGGGCATCACATCGGGACGCCCTCGACGGTCGCGCTGTCCACGTCCATCGGGTTCGTGCTGACCGCGCCTCTCGTCTTGGCGACGCCCGTGCCGGCGCTGACGCCGGACGACGTCGCGGCCCTTGCCCTGGCGGCCGTCGGCGGGACTCTCGGCCTTCTCCTCGCCTATCGGGCCATGCGGATGGGGAAGATCGGCATCACCACCGCGATCATCTCGACCGAGGGCGCCATCGCGGCGCTCCTCTCGGTCCTGGCCGGCGAGCAGCTGCGACCGCTGACCGCGGCGACGCTCGGTGTCATCGTGGTCGGCGTCGCGGTCTTGGCGCTCAAGGGGAACGATGCGGCCGAGGAGGCGGAGGCACGGGTCCTCGTGCCCGGCGGGACGCTCCGCGCCGTCGTCTACGCGACCGGTGCCGCCATCCTCTTCGGCGTCGGCCTCTTCGCCGTCGCGCACGTCGCGTCGGTCATGCCGCTCGCGTGGGCGGCGTTCCCGTCGCGCCTCGGCGGCTTTCTCCTGGTCTTCGTCCCGCTCGCCGTCACCGGTCGCCTGCGCGTGTCGCGCGATGCGCTGCCGGTCATCCTCGTCGTCGCGTTGTCGGATGTCATCGGGATCTTCTCGTTCGCCATCGGCACGACCGAGAATGCCGCGATCGCGTCGGTCCTGGCCGGGCAGGTCGGTGCCGTCTCGACGGTCGCCGCCTTCATCCTCTTCCGCGAACGTCTGACCCGGCCGCAGAGCGCCGGTCTCGTCGCCATCGCCCTGGGCGTCGCGGCGCTCGCGCTCTCACGCGCCTGAACACCGAGCGCGGCGCCTGAACACCGAGCGCGGCGCCTGAACGCCGACCGCTACCGGTACACTCGCTCCCCGTGACCGAACGCATTCCCCAGGACCGCGTCCGCAACTTCTCGATCATCGCCCACATCGACCACGGCAAGTCGACCCTGGCCGATCGCCTGCTCGAGATGACGCACACGATCGACGCGCGCCAGATGACCAGCCAGGTCCTCGACTCGATGGACCTGGAGCGCGAGAAGGGGATCACGATCAAGGCGCGCGCCGTCCGCCTCGAGTACACGGCGCGCGACGGCCTGACCTACGCGCTCGACCTGATCGACACGCCCGGCCACGTCGACTTCAGCTACGAGGTCAGCCGCTCGCTCCAGGCATGCGAGGGGGCGGTCCTCGTCATCGACGCCGCCCAGGGGATCGAGGCGCAGACCCTGGCCAATGTCCACCTCGCGCTTCGCGAGGGCCTGACGATCATCCCGGTCCTCAACAAGATCGACCTCCCGTCGGCACAGCCGGAGGTCGTCATGGAGGAGCTCGAGAACGTCCTGGCGATCCCGCGGGAGGAGGTCATCCTCGCCTCGGCGAAGGAGGGGACCGGCGTCCCCGAGATCCTCGAGGCGATCGTCGCGCGCATCCCGCCGCCGACCGGCGACCCGGCGGCGCCGTTGCAGGGCCTGATCTTCGACTCCCACTACGACGCCTACAAGGGCGTGATCATCTATGTCCGCCTCGCCGCGGGCCGTCTCCACGAACACGACACGATCCGGCTCATGGCCTCCGGCGTCGAATCGGAGCTGCTCGAGCTCGGCGTCTTCCGCCCGCAGCTCGTGCCCGTGACCGAGCTCGTCGCCGGCGAGGTCGGCTATGTCGCGACCGGTCTCAAGAGCGTTCGCGACGCACAGGTCGGCGACACCGTCACGAATGCCGCCGCGCCCGCGCCACGTCCCCTGCCGGGCTACCAGGCCGCCAAGTCGCTCGTGTTCGCCGGCGTCTACCCGGTCCAGGGGACCGACTACCCGATCCTGCGCGACGCCATCGAGAAGCTGCATCTCAACGACGCGAGCTTCAGCTTCGAGCCGGAGAGCTCGGCGGCGCTCGGGTTCGGGTTCCGCTGCGGCTTCCTCGGTCTGCTGCACATGGAGATCGTCCAGGAGCGGCTCGAGCGCGAGTTCGGGCTCGAGCTCATCCTGTCGGCTCCGTCGGTCGAGTACCGGGTCACGCTCCTGAACGGGACCGAGCTCGCGGTCGACAACCCGGCCCTCTTCCCGAACGCCGGCGAGATCCTCGAGATCCGGGAGCCGTGGGTGACCGTCAGCGTCGTCACCCCGAGCCAGTACATCGGGGCGCTCATGGAGCTCTCGACGAACCGCCGTGGGGCGTTCCTCGACATGGAGTACCTCGACCCGCAGCGCGTCCTCATGCGCTTCGAGATGCCCCTCGCCGAGCTCATCGTCGACTACTACGACCAGCTCAAGAGCCGCACGCAGGGCTATGCCTCCATGGACTACGAGGAAGCCGGCTACCGGCCCGCCCGACTCGTCAAGCTCGACATCCTCGTCGCGGGGGACTCGGTCGACGCGTTGAGCCTCATCGTCCACCGCGACAACGCCCAGGCGATCGGACGGTCGCTCGTGGGCCGGTTGCGACGCCTCATCCCGCGGCAGATGTTCGAGGTCCCCGTCCAGGCCGCGATCGGTTCGACAGTCGTCGCCCGCGAGACGATCCCGGCCATGCGCAAGAACGTCCTCGCCAAGTGCTACGGTGGCGACATCACCCGCAAGCGCAAGCTGCTCGAGAAGCAGAAGGAGGGCAAGCAGCGCATGAAGCGGGTCGGTTCGGTCGAGATCCCGCAGGAAGCCTTCCTCGCCATGTTGAGCATGAACGAGGGCTAGGGCTCGAGCCGGGACAGGCCTGGGAGGTTGGAGGGCGCGGCCGCGTGGAGGAGACGCTCCGAATCCTCGTGTCGATCGGGTTCGCCATGCTCCTCGTCCTGCTGCGCTTCGACTCGGAGCGTTTCGGGGTCGCCGAGCATCTCGTCGTCGTCCCGCACGTCCCGCCCGTCGTTGCGCGGCGGCGGATCGCCTGGTATGGCCTCGCGATCGCGATCGCGGCGTCGATCGTCCTGGTCCACCCGGATCCTCGGGGCGCACTCGGCCTAGATCCCGGCGAGCTCGGCCCGACGCTGTTGCTCGGGCTGCTCGCGGCGGCGTTCGGCGTCCTCCAGGCGGCCGCGGTCGGGTACCTGCGCCATGACCGGCTGCGGACGACGTTTGGGCGAGGCGCCGAATGGACGATCGCGAACGGCCTCGCGACGTCGCTCGTGGACGAGGTCGCCTTCCGGGGAGCGGTCCTCGGCTTCCTGCTGTTGACGGGCGCCGGCCCACTCGTCGCCGTGCTCGGCGAGACGTTCCTGTACGCGCTGGCGACGCGGACGACGGTCGCCGGCGTCGACCGCTACCTTCTCGCCCTCGCCCTCGGGATCGGCTTCGTGGGCGGCATCGTGACGCTCGCCTCGGGGGGAGTCGGCGCGGCATTCATCGGCCACGCGGCCACGCGGCTCGCCGTCGCGCTCTTCCTCGGAGCCCGAGGCGACGAGGTCGACTTGGGCGGCCGCGGCCCCGCCCGCGGCCTCGGACACGGGCGCGGGCACGGGCGCCCGAAAGCGCGGGCGGACGGGCGCCCGGAGGCGCGGGGGGACGGCGAGGAGGACTTCGAACCGGCTCGTGTCGGGTCCTGATCTCTCGTGTCGGGCCCTGATCTGTCGCTCGGTCCTGATCTGTCGCTCGATCGCGCCGCGCCGCCGGTCGGGCTGTCGCACGGTCTGTCGCTCGGTCGCGCCGCGCCGCCGGTCGGGCTGTACGTCCACGTTCCGTTCTGCGTCTCCCTCTGCCCCTACTGCGACTTCGTCGTCGTCACCGGCTCGGCCACCCGGGGTGCGGCCAACCGCATCGACTCGTACGTCCGGGCGGTCGAGATCGAGCTGGCGCTCCGGGCCGACGCGCTCGATGCCCGCTGGCCGGGGCGTCCGCCGCTCGCGTCGGTCTACCTCGGCGGCGGGACGCCGAGCCTGCTCGGGGCGGAGGCGGTCGGCCGCCTCCTGCGTCTCGTTCGATCGCGCTTCGGCGTCGCACCCGGGGCCGAGGTGACGCTCGAGGCCAACCCGGGGCGCAATGAGCGCGGCGACGCCGTGGCCTGGGTCCAGGCGGGGGTGACGCGCCTGTCGTTCGGGGCCCAGTCGATGGATCCGCGGGAGTTGCGGCGGCTGGGCCGGCGCCACTCCCCGGAGGACGTCGCGGCGTCCGTGGCCGACGCGCGCGCGGCGGGCGTCGCGTCCGTGAGCCTCGACCTCCTGTACGACGTCCCGGGCCAGTCCGCGTCCTCGTGGGCGGCGTCGGTCGAGGCGGCCCTGGCGCTGGCGCCGGACCACCTTTCCCTCTATGCGCTGACGCTCGAGGACCCGGACGCCCTGGGATTGACGGGAACGACCGGGGACCACCTCCCCGTGCGGACCGGCGCGCGCAGGTGGCGGGCGGGCGCTCGCGCAGAGCAGGACGAGGACCGCGCGGCGGCGGAGTACCGCTGGGCGTCCGACCGGCTCGCCGCGTTGGGCTGGCGCGGCTACGAGATCTCCAGCTGGGCTCGACCGGGGCACGAGAGCCGGCACAACCTCGCCTACTGGCAGCGACGTCCGGTCGACGCGGTCGGTCCGGGCGCGCACGCCTTCGACGGCGAGGCCAGGCGTTGGAACGCTGCCCGTCTTGATCGCTGGCTGGCGGCACTGCTGCCGACCGAGGGCGGTCCGGCCCGGCTGCCGCCCGGCGGTGAGGAGCGCCTGGAGGCCGACGACGCGATCGCCGAGGCCGCGATGCTCGCGCTGCGAATCGACGAGGGCCTCGACGAGGGGCTGGCCGGGCGACTCGGGGCTCGGGCGCGCGCCGCGCTCGCATGGGCGGCGGCGAACGGCCTGACCGAGTCGACCGACGCGGGGGGCGTCAGGCTGACGCTCGAGGGCCGGCTGCTGTCGAACGAGCTCTTCGAGCGCCTGATCTGAGGGCCCCGCGGCGACCGCCGCGGGGGCCCCACCGGCCCTTGGTGCCCGACCCCCGCCCGCCCCCCCGCCCGGCAGGACCGTCAGGCCCGTCGCCTGGTCGGGCCATGCACCCTAAGGGCGTCTACGGGCGCGCTAGGGTCGAGCGGCCTGCGGACAGCGGCTTGGATGGGAGGGCCGGGTGGGCCCTTGCGGGGCTCGAGGGCGCACGATCCGACCGTGAGTCCCGATACGGCCCCCGGCACTCCGCTTGGTCGGCAACCCGGCAGGCCCTTCTCCGCGCCGAGAGCCCGTTAGGGCGCATGCTCCGACCACGGCCCGGCCGAGGGCCGGGGACCGGGGCGGGCCGGGTCGGCCGCGGCGGCCCCCGACGGCTGGGGACGGGGCGCCAGCCGGCGTCACGGCACGACATGTTCGGCGCT
>DASVZT010000228.1:0-15323 GCA_036391495.1 Candidatus Limnocylindrales bacterium | reverse complement strand
CGCCAGCGCGTCCACGACGTCGCCGAGACCGCCCGTCTTGGCCCACGGCTCGCATTCGGCCGCGATCATCACGATGCGCATGGGGTCATCGTAAGCCCCGCGCACGGCATCGGCCGTCCCGTTCTCCGTTCCACGCACGGGCGCTCGCGTATCATCCCCACCGAATGGATCAGACCGTCCGCGTCCCGACGCTTCCGGGCGCGCAGCTCCGCCTGCCGCCGCAACTCGAAGGCCTCCGCCGCCTCGCCTACAACCTCTACTGGTCGTGGCATCCCCAGGCGCGGGTCCTCTTCAGCTACATCGACAACACCGCCTGGTCGCGCTATCGCAACCCGGTCGCGGTCCTGAGCGGCTCGATTCCCTGGTCGGAGAACCTCGAGAACACGTCGTTCATGACCCTCTACGAGGACGTCATGCGCGATTTCGACGCCTACATGGAGAACGGGCGCGACCACTGGTTCTACCGCCGCCACGGCACAGACCTCGACGGCCCGATCGCCTACTTCTGCGCCGAATACGGCTTCTACGAGTCGCTCGGGATCTACTCGGGCGGTCTCGGCGTCCTGGCCGGCGACCACACGAAGGCGGCCTCGGACATGGCGCTGCCGTTCGTCGGGGTCGGCCTGCTGTACCGCAAGGGCTACTTCCGGCAGACGATCGACGCCGACGGTCACCAGGAGCACGCCTACCCGGACTACGACGTCTCGCGCCTGCCGATCCTGCGCGTCCAGGGCCCGGACGGCGATCCCCTCTACGTGCCCGTCGAGCTTCCCGGGCGCACGCTCCAGGTCGCGGTCTGGTGCGCGCAGGTCGGGCGCGCACCGGTCCTGCTCCTCGACACCGACGTTCCCGAGAACGACGAGGCCGACCGCCCGATCAGCCACATCCTGTACGTCCGCGGTCGCGAGATGCGTCTCCACCAGGAGCTGGTCCTGGGCGTCGGAGGCGTCCGAGCTCTCCGCGCGCTCAGCATCGATCCTGCCGTCTGGCACCTCAACGAGGGGCACTCAGCGTTCCTGCTCGCCGAGCGGGCCCGCGAGCACGTCGCGAGCGGCGATACCCTCGACGCGGCCTTCGCGAAGGTCTCCGAGAACTCGGTGTTCACGATCCACACACCGGTGTCCGCCGGGAACGAGCGCTTCGACGCGGACCTGGTCAGGCGCGTCGCGGGCCCGCTCCTGGACGGCGACGACCGGCCGGGCACGGGCGGCGTGCCGATCCAGCGCATCCTCGAGCTCGGCCGCGGCGTGGACGGGAGCTCGGGGCAGTTCGACATGACGGCCTTCTCGCTGCGCCTGACCCACGGCGCGAACGCCGTCAGCAAGCTCCACGCCGAGACGGCCAACGCGACCTGGCACCCGGTCTCGCCAACCTCGATCCTCGCCATCACGAACGGGATCCACACCCCGAGCTGGGTCGGTTCGCCCGTCCGCGATCTCCTCGACCGCTACCTCGGCGCCGAGCTCGACAACATCGACGAGGCAACCGAGTCGACGCGCTTCTGGGAGCGCCTCGACCGCATCCCTGCCCGTGACCTGTGGCAGGCCCACATGCGACAGAAGCGCGAGCTGTCGATCTTCGCCCGCGGTCGACTGCGCAGCCAGTTCGCCCGGCACGGCGAGGCCCCCGACGTCCTCGAATCGCTCGATGGGGTCCTGGACCCGGGCGCGCTGACCATCGGGTTCGCCCGCCGCTTCGCCACGTACAAGCGGGCAGGGCTGCTCTTCAGCGACGTGGACCGGCTGGCGCGGATTCTCTGGCACGAGCAGCGGCCGGTCCAGATCATCTTCGCCGGGAAGGCCCATCCGGCCGATCGTCCCGGCCAGAAGGTCATCGAGGAGATCTTCACCCGCTCGCGCTCGGAGCAGCTGCGCGGCCGCGTCTTCATCCTCGAGGACTACGACATGCGCATCGGGCGATTCCTCGTCCAGGGCGTCGACGTCTGGCTCAACAACCCGCGCCGGCCCCTCGAGGCGTCGGGGACGAGCGGGATGAAGGCGGCCGCGAACGGCATCGTCAACGTGAGCGTCCTCGACGGCTGGTGGGACGAGGGCTGGAGCGGCGACAACGGCTGGGCGATCGGGGGCCGCGACCAGAACCCGGACGAGGCCGCCCAGGATTGGGCCGACGCGCAGTCCCTGTATCGCATCCTCGAGGACGAGGTCGTCCCGCTCTACTACGACCGCGACGCGAAGGGTCTGCCGCGGGCCTGGGTCGACGAGATGAGGCGCTCGATGAGCTCGACACTCTGGGCGTTCTCGGCGACCAGGATGCTCCACGAATACACCGAGCGCCTCTACCTTCCTGCCGCGGGGGTCGATGTCGTCGTCCCGAGCGCTCGGCCGGCCTTCATCACTGAAGCCGGCTGAGCCGGACGCTCGGGCACCGTCGTCAGCGCCGACCGGAGGGAGGCCGACTTGACCGCCCGCATGCCCAGATGACCGCACGAATCTCGCTGGCGCTCGCGCTCCACAACCACCAGCCCGTCGGGAACTTCGGCTGGGTCTTCGCGGACGTGTTCGACGCCGCGTACCGGCCGATGCTCGATGCGGTCGAGCGCCACCAGGGCATCCGCCTCTCGCTGCACTACACCGGCGCGCTGCTCGACTGGCTGCGGGCCGAGCGCCCGGAGTTCGTCGACCGGCTGGCCGGCCTCGCCCGGGAGGGCCGCATCGAGCTGCTCGGCGGCGGACGGTACGAGCCCGTCCTGGCCTCGCTGCCGGAACGAGATCGGCTCGGCCAGCTGCGGCGGATGGCCGACGAGGTCGAGATCCTCGGCGCCGTCCGCCCTCTCGGCGCTTGGCTCGCCGAGCGCGTCTGGGAGCCGGACCTGCCGACGTCGCTCGTCGAAGCCGGCTACCGCTGGACGATCCTCGACGACGCGCACTTCCGGGCCGCGTCGATCCCAGAGGACGCCCTATGGGGCGCCTACACCACCGAGGACCAGGGGCGGCTCCTGACGGTTTTCGGCACGGAACAGGGTCTCCGCTACCGGATCCCGTTCGGCGACGTGGACGACGTCATCGCCTACCTGCAGGCCCACGCGACCGAGGACGGCACTCGTCTCGGCATGATGGGCGACGACGGCGAGAAGTTCGGCGCGTGGCCGACGACGTGGGAACACTGCTGGGGCTCCGGCCACTGGGTCGAGCGCTTCTTCTCGGCACTCGAGGCGAACGCCGGCTGGCTGACGACCGTGACGCCCTCGCGCTGGCTCGAGCGCCATCCGCCGATCGGTCGGGTCTACGTCCCGACGGGCTCGTATGCGGAGATGGGCGAGTGGGCGCTGCCGGCCGACGAAGGCGAGACATTCACGCGGCTGCTCCACGAGGCCGTCGCCGAGCATCGGCCCGAGGCGCGCTGGCTGCGCGGCGGATTCTGGCGGAACTTCCAGGTGAAGTACCGCGAGATCAACGACCTCCACAAGCAGATGCTGCGGACGTCGGCGAAGGTCGGCGCGATGCCGGCCGGGACTTCCGCGGAGCGTGCGGCACGGGAGCGCGCACTCGATCACCTCTACCAGGGTCAGTCGAACGACTGCTACTGGCACGGTCTCTTCGGCGGGATCTACATCGCCCACATGCGGCTCGCGACCTGCGAGCACCTCATCGCCGCCGAGGATCTCGCCGACACGGCCGCACGCGCCGCCGGCGAGCCCGTCGACGGCGGGAGGCTCGCGGACGTCGACATGGACGGGGTCGACGAGGCGATCTTCACGACGCCGGGCGAGGTGATCGCGATCGACCTGGCGGAGGGCGCCGGCATCGGTGCCTGGGACATCCGCGCCGCGCGGCACGCACTGACGGCCGTCATGCGCCGGCGACCGGAGGCCTACCACGCGAAGCTCGTGCGCCACGAACAGGAGGAGGCGCGGCTCGCGGCGGGCGGTGACGGCATGGGATCGGCGGCCCCCGGCGGGACATCGGGGAGCGGCGGGACGTCGGGGAGCGGCGCCTCGTCGATCCACGACGTCGTCGCCACGCGCGAGCCAGGGCTGTCGAGGCTGCTGACGTACGACGCCGTCGAGCGGCGCTCGGGACTCGTCCGGATCCTCGCGCCCGGCACCACGCTCGAGGCGCTCATGGCGGGCCGCGCCGAGGAGCTCGGCGACTTCGTCGACGGCGCCTTCGCCGTGGTCGAGCTGACCGCCGATCGACTGGTCACCGTTCGTGACGGCTCGGTGGCGACCGCGGGGAGGATCCTGCCCGTCCGTCTCACCAAGACCTTCACGGTCGGTGGCGGCCGTCTCGATCCGTGGCTGACGCTGGACCTCGTGATCGAGAACCGGGCGGACGAGCGCCTGGACCTCCAGCTCGGCGTCGAGTGGGACCTCATGATGCTCGGCGGGGGCGGGAATCCCGCCGCGTACCACGAGATCCGCGGCGAGCGGCTCCCGCACGACTCTCGCGGCGCCGTGGGCGTCGCGGAGGAGGTCGGCTCCGGGAACGAGTACGTCGGAGTCGATGTCCGCATGGCGGTCGAACCGCCGGCGTCGGCCGAATGGGCCCCCATCGAGACGGTGTCGAACTCGGAAGCCGGCTTCGAGCGCATCTATCAAGGCAGCGCGATGCTCTTCGGCTGGCCGCTGCGACTCGAGCCAGGGTCGACACTGGCCGTGCGAACGGTCGCGACGGTCACAGCGGCGCGGGATCGGGCGAGGGCGGAGGCGGAAATGGGGGCGGAGGCGGGAGTGGGGGCGATCGGCCCGGGCGCCACGGCATGACGTCGACGCCCCGCGGTCGGCTCGTCGTCCATGCTCATTTCCACCAGCCCGACCGCGAGGATCCGTTCACCGGCGAGGTCCCAGGGGAGCTGTCGGCCTCACCCTTCCACGACTGGATGGCGCGCGTGGACGCGGAGTGCTACCGCCCGAACGCCGAGCGCGGGAACTTCGCCGGCATCTCGTTCGACGTCGGGCCCCTGCTCGCCGGCTGGTTGTCGGCCAACGACCCATCGACCGCGGCGGCGATCGTCGCCGCCGACGCCGGCCGACCGGGCGGCAACGCGATGGCACTCCCCTATCACCACACGATCCTGCCGCTCGCCTCGATGGCCGAGCGGCGCACCGAGATCCGCTGGGGCCTCCGCGCATTCGAAGTCAGCTACGGTCGAGCCGCGACCGGCATGTGGCTGCCCGAGACAGCCGTGGACCTCCCGACGTTGCGGCTCCTTGCCGACGAGGGTGTCGCATTCACCGTGCTCGCGCCGTGGCAGACGGCGGAGCATCACCTCGACACGCGCCGGCCGTACCGGGTGGAGCTCGGGGACGAACGGACGATGACGGTCGTCTTCTATGACGCCGGCATCTCGGGCTCGGTCTCGTTCGACCAGGCGACGACGAGCGACGCCGACCGATTCGCCCGGGACAGCGTCCTGCCGCGTCTCGCGGGCACGCCCTTCGCCGACGGCACGCCGGGTCTCGTCCTGGTCGCGACGGACGGCGAACTCTACGGGCACCACCAGAAGTTCCGCGACCTGTTCCTCCAGCACCTCGTCGCACCCGGGCCGAACGAGCGCGACCGCGGGTTCGACATCGTCGGGCTGGCCGAGGCGATCGAGGCCTCACCCCAGCCGTTCCCGGCGGCACGTATCCGCGAGCGGACGTCCTGGAGCTGCCACCACGGGGTCGCCAGGTGGGGCTGGGAGTGTCCGGACGCCCACGACGGCCGGTGGAAGGCCCCGCTCCGAGCGGCGCTGACGCGACTCGCGACGGCGGTCGACGCAGCGGCCGGTCGGCGTCTCGCCGAAGCGGGCGTGGAGCTCGGGCCGGCTCGCGACGCCTACGTTGACGTGGTCCTGGGCGTCGTACCGGCGGAGGCGTTCGTCGCCCGGCTGGCGACGGCGTCCGGGGCGGGGCCGGCGGCAACGGCGGGGACGGCGGGGACGGCGGCCACCAAGCTGCCGGCGGGGATCGACGCTGCGACGATCCTGGACCTGCTCGAGGCCGAGCGCTGGCGGCTGGCGATGTTCGCGAGTGACGCCTGGTTCTGGGAAGACCCGATCCGGCCGGAGACGAAGGAGGTGCTGCGTTTCGCGGCCCGTGCGGCACGCCTCGTCGATCGCAGGGCGGGGACGCGCCTCGAGGAGGCCTTCATCGAGGATCTCCACCTGTTCCATTCGCCCTCGGCGCACCTCGACGGTGCGGCGATCTACGGGATCGCGCTGGAGGAGGTCGGCGAGGCGGGTGTGCCGATCGGGTAAGGGCGCGGTTCCGCGCTGGCCGGGGTCGTCCGGCCGCGTCCTTGCGCAATCTCGGCCCCAGCTGCCCTTACGCGATTGGTGACCGGCAGATCGGGCTCAGACCGCTCCGCTCATGTCTCCAGGACCGACGTGCGATTCGACTCTCGCACATCGCCATCGTTCCCACTGCGAGATTCGTTGCAAGGGGGCACCTGATGCTGCCGACGAGCCGGCGTCAGTCGCATAAGGACCCCAGGCGCCGAGATTACGCGATGAAAACGCGTCAGCCCGCGGCCTGCGCGCCACGGGCTGACGTCTTGGATGACCCGGCGGGGAGGAGGTCCGCCCGATCACTTCTCATTCACTCGGCGCGGGTCTCCCCGCCCGAGGGCTGGCGCGCCGCGAACGGCGCGACGGTGCCGGCCAGGCCGACGACTAAGCGGCGAGGCCGTGGTCGACTGCGTCGAAGTCGAGCGACGCGTCGCGCGAGTCCACGCCGAAGCGAAGAGCGAGCACGTCGAGACCGACGAGACCGATAACGACGATGGCGATGATCATCAAGGCTTCCATTGGAGCACCGAATTGCTTTGGTATAGTTTGCTAGGCCAAGTCGAAGACTACTTGGACTAGCGCAATATGTCAAGCGATTTGGACTAGCGCGTTATGTCAAAGTCGAATGAGCGCGAGGTCGCGCGCCATGCGCCTGGTGATGCGCCGACGACTGCACGCGGGGCCACCGCCACGACCGGCACGACCGGCGCGAACGGCACGACTGGCGCGAACGGCACGAACGGCACGACGGGCACGGGTCCGCTGACAGCACACACCGCCGCACCGACCACACCCCCGCCGGCCACACCGCTGGCACCGGCCACACCCCCGACACCGGCCCAGACCACCGAGCCGGGCGGCGACCTCGACGTCGAGCGCGACTCCGACGTGCCAATCTCGACCCAGATCTTCTGGCAGGTCGCCTACCAGATCGACTCGGGCCGCCTCCTCCCCGGCGAGCGGATGCCGCCCGTCCGCGAGCTCGGGGCCGCGCTGCGTGTCAATCCCAATACGATCCGCGCCGTCTATCGCCGCCTCGCCGACGCCGGCTACGTCATGAGCCGGCACGGCGCGGGCACGCATGTCGCGGACCGCCCGCCGCAGCGCCGAGGCACGTCCGCCCTGGCCGGGCTCGTCGCCGAGACGCTCCGGCGCGCCGCGTCCGCCGGGTTCACGCCGGACGAGCTGGCTGCGGCCACCTTCGCCGCCGCCACCGAACGCCGCCGACCGGGGCCGCTCGTGCGGGTCCTGTTCGCCGAGTGCACGAAGGCCGATGCGGGCTACGATGCCGAGCGGATCGCCGCCGAGTTCCCCTCGATCGAGGCCGAAGGCGCGCTCCTGGAGGATCTCCCCGATCGCCTCCAGCGCTTCCACTACGACCTCGTAGCCACGACGACCTTCCATGCCGACGAAGCCCAGGCGTACGTCGGGGGCCGCGTGCCCGTCGTGGCGATGTTCGTCGGGCCGGCCTACATGGAGCTCGTCCACGAGGTCGTGTCGCTGCCGCCAGGGGCGCGTGTCGGCATCATCTGCTCGAACGAGCGCGGTACCGACGCCATCCGCGAGACGCTCCAGCTCGCGGGCGTGAGCGACGCGGACATCATGAGCGCCACCCCCGACGATCGGGCCGCCGTCGACCGCCTCGACGGGGCCGCAGACCTCATCCTGATGTCACGGGACGCGGTCGAGTCGAAGATCGACGCCTCCCTCTCGCGGACGGAACGCGTCCGCGAGTGGGCCTACGACTTCGATCCGTCCGGGATCGAGCTCCTCAGGCGCGCGATCGAGCACGTCCAGGCGGCGCGCGGAGCGGACGGCATCACCCACGGGGCCTGAGTCGCACGCGGACGCCATCGGACGCGCACGCCATCGGACGCTGGCGACGGCCGGACCTCCCGACGCCGGCTGATATCCTCGGCCCGGAGCACCCTCTCGCTTCGGCGACGCCCGGCCGCACGACCGGGCCGGTGGGGACCGCCCACGTGTTCGAGTTCCACGTCTCGCGAACGGCGCGCGATCGCTACCGGTTCGACGACACCCTCTTCGGTCTGACCGGCAACGTCGTCCTGCCCGACTTCGGCGCCACGCGCCGCTTCGCCCAGGCGATGAACGATCGGCGAGACGTGCTGCACCATCCCGAGAAGTCCGTCCTGGCCGGCCAGCTCAATGCGATGGGCCTCATCGACGAGATCCTGCACCACGTCGTCGCGCTCTACCGCGAGCAGGTCGATGGGCTGGTCGTTCGTCGGGCGCTCGAAGCCGTCGAGCAGGCGGTCGGACGGGAGCGGACGAGCGAGACGCTCGAGGCCTTCGCCGACGCCTTTCCGACGGTGGCGGTCTATCGCGGCGACCTCGACGGGCGAGCGTGGCTCGAGGGGTCGACCGTCGGACCCGACGGCCAGGTCCCCAACCGCGAGATCGCACTCGAGGAGCTCCTCCTGCTCTGGCTCGCCAACGTCAACCCGGCGTTCGCGCCGTTCGGAGAGCTCTTCGACGACAGGGCGCTGCGAACGACGACGGCCTACCGGGACGTCGTCGCCGCCGTCGGGCGGCACATGGAGAGCCGGCCGACCTTCGGCCCCGATGGTCAACCGCTCGTCGACATGCTCCGTGCCCCGGCGGTCGCCTCGCCCGACTCGCTTCCCGGGCAGTTGCGCTTCATAAGGGAGCGCTGGGGGCTGCTCCTCGGGCGGTATCTCGACCGGCTCGTCATCTCGCTCGACGTGCTCGCCGAGGAGGAGCGCGCACATTGGCTGCGTTTCCACGGCGCCGGTGACGGCAGGCAGCCCGGCCAGCGCCCCGGGCTGGGCCTCGGCGGCGGCGGCGAGCTCGAGCCCGAGCGGTTCAGCCAGGACCTCGACTGGATGCCACGGCTCGTCCTGATGGCGAAGTCGACGTATGTCTGGCTCGACCAGCTCTCGAGGGCCTATGGTGGAGACATCCGGACGCTTGACGCCATCCCGGACGAGGAGCTCGACCGCCTCGCGCACTGGGGGATGTCCGGGCTGTGGCTGATCGGCCTGTGGGAGCGGAGCCGCGCTTCGCAGGAGATCAAGCGCCGGCGCGGGAATCCCGAGGCCGTCGCCTCCGCGTATTCGCTGATGGACTACCGGATCGCCGACGACCTCGGCGGCGAGGCGGCGTACGCGAACCTGCGCGACCGCGCCTCCCGACGGGGGATCCGCCTCGCGTCGGACATGGTCCCCAACCACATGGGGATCGATTCGACCTGGGTCGTCGAGCACCCGGAGCGGTTCCTCGCCCTTCCCTACCCGCCCTATCCCTCGTACAGCTACACGGGGCCCGACCTCTCGTGGGACAGCCGCGTCGGCATCTTCCTCGAGGATCACTACTGGGAGTCCTCGGATGCCGCGGTCACGTTCAAGCGGGTCGACCGGGGCACCGGTGACGAACGATTCATCTACCACGGGAACGACGGCACGAGCTTCCCCTGGAACGACACGGCCCAGCTGGACTACCTGAGCGCCGACGTCCGGGAGGCGGTCATCCAGACGATCCTGCAGGTCGCCCGGCGGTTCCCGGTCATCCGGTTCGATGCCGCGATGACGCTCGCCAAGCGCCACATCCAGCGGCTCTGGTTCCCGGAGCCCGGGTCGGGCGGCGGGATCCCGTCCCGCGCGGAGCACGGGCTGTCCAGGGCCGACTTCGACGCCCTCATGCCGGTCGAGTTCTGGCGCGAGGTCGTCGACCGCGTCGCCGCCGAGGCGCCGGACACGCTCCTGCTCGCCGAGGCCTTCTGGATGCTCGAGGGCTACTTCGTCCGGTCGCTCGGCATGCACCGTGTCTACAACAGCGCCTTCATGCACATGCTGCGTGACGAGGACAACGCCGGCTATCGCCGGGCGATCAAGGAGACACTCGAGTTCGACCCGGAGATCCTCAAGCGCTACGTCAACTTCATGAACAACCCGGACGAGAAGACGGCCGTCGAGCAGTTCGGGAAGGGCGACAAGTACTTCGGGATCGCGACGCTCATGGTGACGCTGCCCGGGCTGCCGATGTTCGGCCACGGACAGGTCGAGGGCTTCGGCGAGAAGTACGGCATGGAGTACAGGCGCGCCTACCACGACGAGGGCGCCGACCCGTGGCTCGTGGAGCGCCACGAGCGCGAGATCTTCCCGTTGCTGCACCGGCGCCAGCTGTTCGCCGGCGTGAGCGACTTCCTCTTCTACGACTTCGAGCGCGACGACGGCGGGATCGACGAGAACGTCTTCGCCTACTCGAACCGCTGGGGGGGCGAGCGCACGCTGGTCGTCTATCACAACCGCTTCGGCGACACCGCGGGTCGCGTGCGGCAGTCGGTTCCGTACGCGGTCAAGGACGCGGGTGGCGGGAAGTCGCTGCGCGTCGGCTCGCTGGCCGAGGGCCTCGACCTGCCCGCGGACGACGCGGCCTGGCTGGTGTTCCGCGAGGCACGGACGGGGTTGGAGTTCCTCCGCGGGGTGGGCGAGCTGAGGCGTGACGGGCTGTGGGTCACGCTCGACGCGTACCGGACGCACGTCTTCCTCGGCTTCCGGGTCGTTCACGACCTCCCGTCCGGGCAGTACCGGCGGCTGGCTGACCGCCTGGCCGGACGCGGCGTCCCGTCGATCGAGGAGGCGCTGCGCGAGCTGCAGCTCGAGCCGGTCCATGCGCCGTTGCGGCTCGTGCTGTCCGCGGACGTGGTCCGCGCGGCGGTCGACGGGGACGAGGAGGCGCTCGACGAGCTCGAGGCACGGCTCGAAGCGGTGCTGTCCGCGGTGGCGGAGTCGACGGGCGTCGCGCTCTCGGACGAACGGCAGGCGACGATCGCCAGGCGGGCACGGGCCGAGGTGGCCGCGATCAACGTGGTGGCGAGGTTGGCGCGGGCGGCCGGGTCGGCGGGCGCGTCGGGCGGGTCGGCGGGCGCGGCGTCAGCCGTTCACCCGCTCGACGACCCGTTCGGGCGGGCGACGGCCGCGGCGGTGGTGCTCGTCCGGGCGCTCGGAGCGACGGCGGTCGACACACATGTGCGGGGGTCGACCGCGGATGTCGAGGCCAAGGCGCGGACGCGCGACCTCGTGACGGAGCTCCGGCTGCGGCCGATCCTGGCGGCGGCCTTCCGCGATGCGGGCCTCGACGAGGCCGCCGCATGGTCCACCGTCGCGTTCGTCGGCGTGCTCGCGGGCCTGCCCCTGCCGTCGGTCGTCGGAGGTCGCTCGACCGACCGCGCGAGACGCATCGTCTCGGCCTGGCTGGATGACCCCGAGGTTCGACCCTTCATCCGGGTCAACCGCTGGGAAGGCGTCGCCTGGTTCGAGAAGGAGGCGTTCGAGAAGCTGACCGCATGGATGGTCGTCCTCGAGACGCTGCGCGCCGCGGCAGACGACCGGACCGAGGCGGCCGTCAAGAAGGTCGCTGCGTCGTCGAGCCGCCTCGCCGACGACCTCCGCGCCTCCGCCGAGGCGTCCGGCTACCGCGTCGACGAGCTGCTGACCAGGGTCGGCCGGGGGCCGAGACGGCCGAGGGGGAAGCCGCGGCGGCCTCGGCCAGCGGTTCCCTCGTAACCTCGGCCCCAGACCCCCTTATGCGACTGCCAGGTCGGGCGCCAGCCGCACAGCTGGTCGGCCGATTCGACTCTCGTTGATCGGGCCAGCCTTCACTGCGTGATTCGTTGTCCCAGGGGCTCTGGAGGCGCGCCGGGGGCCATCAGTGCGGTCGGGACTCGCATAAGCATGGCGCTGCCCGAGATTGCGCAGAAGACGAGGAGAGCCCGGCCGTCGGGCCCCAGATCAAGGGGCGCCGCCCGGCTGCTCCCCGAGCACCAGCCTCCGCAGGATCGGGATCGGCGGCGATCCGAACGACAGGACCCGCTCCAGGTGCTCCCGGTACACGAAGCCGGGCACGTCACCCGATCGATCGACGACGCCCTCGCCCCCGACGTGCGCCACGGGATCGGGGATGCCGGCGGCCCGTGCCATCTCGATGCGGCGATCACGCTCGAGGCGGCGCATCTCGAGCCACCCGACGAAGTACGTCGAGAGCTGAGTCGAGGTCAGCCGAGCGCGGTCCCACTTCGCTCGCGCCTCGGCCTCCTCCTGGAAGCCGCCGCGCACCATGAGCTCGACCGCCTCGTCCTCGCTCATGTCGGTCGTGTGGATCCCGATGTCGATCAGCGCGTTCGTGACCGAACGGAGCATGAACTTCCAATGAGTCAGCATCAGGGCCGGATCGTCGGCGCCGTAGCCGAGGTCGAGCAGCACCTGCTCGACATACACGGCCCAGCCCTCGGCGAAGACGCCGCTCCAGAAGACTGCGCGCGCGATCGACGGGCAGCGATTGGCCCACGACAGCTGCAGATAGTGACCCGGCACGCCCTCGTGGATCGCGAGGAGCCGCAGCATCCGGTCGTTGTCCTCGCGCAGGTAGGACTCGGACTGCTCGGCCGACCAGTCCGACGGGATCGGCGTGACGGCGAAGAAGGCCTTCTCCCCGCGGTCGAGCGGGCCCGGCGGGATGAGCATCGCGCCGCCGCCCGAACGCAGGAAGACCGGCGTCCACTCGATCGACAAGGGTTCGTCAGCCAGGCCGACGACGTCTCGCGCCCGACAGAAGTCCTCGATCCGGGCGAGCTCAGTGCGGCAGTAGTCGAGGACGTCGGGCGCGGCCGGATGCTCGCGCGCGACGGCATCGAGCACGCGGCGGACGATCTCCTCGTCGGCGTCGGCAGCCTGCGCGGTGCCGGCAGCACTGGCGGCGCCGGCAGCCTGGGCGGCGACGGTCGTCGGCAATGGCTCGTCACCCATCCAGGCCGGCCAGATCTCGCGCGCGATCCGGACCATCTCGCGGCGGATCTCGACATACGCTCGCTCGGCCGCGGCACGGACCTCGTCGGGGTCGGGACGCTCGCCACGGAGCGTGTGACGCAGCTTCGCGCGGAACAGCTCCGGGCCGAGCCGGCCCTCGCCCTCGGCTGACGGCACGACGACGTCGGCGAGGTGTCGCTCGAACTCGTCGAGCGCGACGCGGGCCGCGTCGGCTGCGGCTCGAAGTCGCGGTGACAGGGCAGCCACGCTCGCGTCGACCGCCGCGACCGCCTCGGCGACCTTGAGCGCGTCGTCGATCAGCTCGCGCACACCGGCCAGCTGTCGAATGGCGGTCTCGGCGTGGAACCGCGACGCGCCTCGTGTCGGCCACGATCCCAGGCGCTCCCGGGCGACGGCCAGGAGATCGGGCATCCCCTCGAGCCGGGACGCGATCGAGGCGAGGCGAACGTCGAGCGGCGCGAACTCGCGGGCGATCAGCGGAAAGAGGCCGCTCCCGAGAAGGTAGACCCACGCGAGCGCATCCCAGTCGAGCTCGCGAAGCTCGACCGTCGCGAACCGGATGGCGTCGAGCTCGAGCAGCAGAAGATCGCGATCGACGGCGTCGTCTCCGTCGGCCCCATCGCGCGTCCGCTCGTCCAAGCCCCGCAGCTCCGCCTCCCAGCGATCGACGAACGCCAGCAGATCCTGATCGCCACCGATGGAGAGGTCCGGCCAGAGCCCATCGTGCGCATGCATGCCGACGTCCGTGGCCAGGACCGGCTGGAGACGGAAAAGCTCGTCGAGGAAGGCGTCGACGCGCGCCCGGAAGTCGCCCACGACGCGGAGTCTACCGGCCATCCGGCCCCTGTCGTCTGCCGCCGCGAGCGGCTACCATCGCGCCGAGGGACCGGGCGTGGTCGAGGGACCGGGCGTGGTCGAGGGACCGGGCTCAACGGCAGCGCGGCCTCGCAGGGAGGGTTCGATGACCGGGATCGTCATCCGCGTACTGGTCAATGCGGTCGCGCTCTGGATCACCACCCACATCGTCACGCAGGTCAGCTTCGGACCAGACGCGACGATCCTCGGCATCGTCGGGGTGGCCATCGTCTTCGGCCTCGTCAATGCCTTCATCCGACCGGTCCTCAAGGTCATGACGTTCCCGCTGACGATCCTGACCCTCGGGATCTTCGGGCTGATCGTCAACGGGATCCTGCTGCTGATCGTCGCGGCGCTCTCGGGCGCGTTCGGGCTCCACTTCACGGTCGGCGACTACCCGCCCGATCTCACAATGTCCGCGCTGTGGTGGGCCATCGTCGGCTCGGTCGTCCTGAGCATCGTGTCGGCGATCATCAACATGCTGCCGTTGCCCGGCGACCGCTGAGGGGCGCGCTCGAGACGGCGCGAGGGCGCGAGGTGAAGATGCGTTCGCCGGACCTGGCGCTCGGCCGTGCCGGCCTCGGGATCGGTCTCGCGCTGGGCCTGGCCGTCGGACTCGCGCTGAGCCTGGTCGGCCTGGCCGCCGGTTTCGCCGACCCGGTCCGCGCCGCCGACGGCTTCATGCCGCCGGTCCCCGGTCAGCGGGTCTACGACACGGCCGGCGTCTTCGAGCAATGGATGATCGCGCAGGCCGAGCGGACGATCGCCGGCATCGAGCAGCGGACAGGCGCCCAGGTCGTCGTCTACTCGCAGGACGTCGACGCGGGCGTGTCGACCGGGGAGGCGCAGGCGCAGGCGGCCTCGCTCATGGACCAGTGGGGTGTCGGGCGCAAGGGATTCGACGACGGCCTCGTCATGCTCTTCGACATCGACCCGTCCGGCTGTCACGGCCAGGTCCAGCTGTACGCCGGGGCCGGCTTCCGCGCGACGTTCATGAGCGACGCGGACCGGCAGCACGTCTTCGACGACACGATGCTGCCCTACCTGCATCAATGCCGGCTCGGGCAGGCGATGCTCTCGGGCCTCGCCGCCATCGACGCGAGTGCGACGCCCGCGCACGCCGCCTCGCTCGAGCGCGCCCGCCAGGTCGACGCGGTCATCGGGCTCGTCCTCGCGCCGATCGCCTTCCTGCTCCTGTCGATCTGGGCGGCCTGGAACTGGCTGCGCCACGGCCGCGACCCGGTCTATCTCGACGATCCCTCGATCCACCTCCCTGCCCCACCGCCCGACCTCACCCCGGCGACGGGCGCACTCGTCTTCGAAGGCCGGACGTCGCAGCGTGCGTTCACGACGGCCCTGATGGACCTCGCCAGCAGGGGCGAGCTCGTCTTCGATCAGCTCGACCCCGGCGCCAGGGCCAAGGTCGCGATC
>DASVZT010000227.1:0-9979 GCA_036391495.1 Candidatus Limnocylindrales bacterium | reverse complement strand
ATGAGTCGGGCCGTCAGTCGCATAACGGTGGCTGAGGCCGAGAATACGCAAGCCCGGCCCACCTGGGCGGCCGGCCCCGGGCGGGGGCCGACCTGCCCCCGGGCGGGGGCCGCACCCAACCGGCCGCCGTCGCGACGACCGACCCGAGAGCCGCCGACCAGCGGCGCCCTCTCAGCTGCAGTAGCGGCGGACCACGTCGTAGAGGACCGGCAGGCCGAACCGGAGCGCGTCGAGTCCGACCCGCTCGTCGATACCGTGGAAGCGGTCGAGGAAGCGCTCCTCGGGGTCGAGCCTGAGCGGTGAGAAGCCGTACGTCGGGACGCCCAGCGTGGCGGTGTGCTTGGCGTCGGTGGCGAAGGGCGGCATCGCCGGGACCACGACGGCGTCGGGGTCATGGTCGCGCAGTGTGTCGGCCATCACAGCCCAGATCGGGTGGTCGAGCGGCGACTGGACGGCGGCGCCCTCGATGACCGTCTCGATCGTGACGTGTGGCGCGAGGTCCGGTCCGAGCCGCTCGCGGAGTCGATCCGGCCACGAGCCAAGGTCCGTGCCCGGGAGAAGCCGGCAGTCGATCTCGACTTCGGCGCGGCCGGGAATGACGTTGTACTTGATGCCGGCGTTGACGATGCCGACGCTGATCGTGTCGCGGAGGAGCGCTCGGAGCGCCCGACGGTACGGCTCCTGGCAGAGGCGTTCCACGGTCCGCTCGGCGACGGCCGGATCAGACGAGGCGAGGTCGCGCACGAGACGTGCCTGCGCGGGAGGGAGCGCGGCGGCCACGCCGTCGAGGAAGGCGGCCATCGTCGGAGTCAGCCGGGCGGGTTCGGGGGTCGACAGCCGGACGATCGCCTGCGCGGCGCGGACGGCGGCGTTGTCGTCCCGCGGCATCGAGCCGTGGCCCCATGTCCCGCGGACCGTCAGCCGGTAGACGCCGAACGCCTTCTCGGCGACCTGGATGGGGTAGACGCGGCGGCCGGCGAAAGCCATCGAGACGCCGCCGGCCTCATTGAGGGCGGCGGACGCCCGGAGCCACTCCGGCCGATGGGCGACGACCCAGCCCGCGCCCTTCTGCCCGCCGGCCTCCTCGTCGGCGGTCGAGGCGAAGAGAATGTCGCGCCGGAGCCCGGGGATCGGGTCGGAGGCGGGATCGCGACGGGCCGCGCGCGCCTCGGCGACCAGCAGCCGGATGACGCCCAGCTCCATCGCGACCATGGCCTTCATGTCGACCGCGCCGCGTCCCCAGACGTAGCCGTCGGCGATGTCGGCCGCGAAGGGGTCGTGCGTCCAGCCGTCGAGCGGAGCGGGGACGACGTCGAGGTGCGAGAGGAGCAGCAGTGGGCCGCCGCCGCTGCCGTCGCCCCTCAGCCTGCAGGCGACCGACCCGCGGCCCGGGAACGGCTCGACGACCTCTGGGCGGAGCCCGAGATCGGCCAGGAGCGCCTCGACGTGACGCGCGGCGAGGATCTCGTCGCCGGGCGGGTTGATCGACGGGATCCGGATGAGGTCGCGGAGGTCGGCGACCAGGTGATCGTGGGCGCGATCCCACGTCCCGGCGTCGAGGGCGATGGAGGGCAGGGCGGCCGAAGCGGAGGGGAAGGCAGGGGCGGGGGAGGACAGGGCGGCCGCGGGGCGAGCCCCCGAGGGTCCGGCCGGCGAGGGGCGGCCAGCCGCGGTCTCCGTCACGTGGCTGCGCGTGACGCCATGGTCCCGCACGACGTCACTGGCCCCCGCCGGTCACGACGTACACGAGGATGCTCAGGACGAGTCCGCCGACGACGATGAGCAGCACCATCGCGGCGAGGAGCCGCAGGTAGAAGCGGTCCTGGGCCCGGCCGCGCTCCGGGTCCGGGTCGCGGCCGCCGGCGATATATGGCGCGGCGAGGCCGCGGGCGCGGGCATGGACGTTGCGGTCCTCCATCGCCTCTTCGTAGTCGGCCATCGACATCGTTCCGCTCCGCGACGCCTCGCCGGCAGTGCCCGCTTCCGCCGTCCCGGCGACCTGCGACTCGTTCCCGTCCATCGGCGCAATGATGCCCCACGACGAGAATCCGCCGCCGGTCGCGCGCTGCCCGGCGCGCGCGCTACCCGGCCCGCCCGCTGCGCCGCCGCGAGCTACCCGGCCGCGGGTTACCCGGCCGCCTCGGCCCGCAACGGCTCGGCGACCTCGCGCGCGGCGAGCTCGAGCGAGGCCGGTCCCTCGGAAGCGGGGATCCCGATGATCACGTGGTCGGCGCCGGCCCGGACGAATGCCCGAGCGGCCGCCAGCGCCTCCGCCCGCGCTCGCCGCCCCGACGCGTCCGTGCCCGCGCGACTCGCCACCTGCCCCGCGAACGAGAAGTCGTCGGGGTCGCGGCCGCCGGCCTCGAGCGCGCGGCGGATCTCGTCGCGCTTCTCCGCGAAGTAGCCGACGTCGCCGGGGCGGTCGCCCGGCATCGGCCAGCCGTTGGCGAACCGGACCGCGAGATCGATGCCGCGACGCCGCTGCCCGCCGAGCCAGATCAGCGGGCCGCCCGGGCGGATCGTGCCCGGCTCATTCGTCGCACCGCGCAGCCGGACGAACGCGTCGTCGAGATCGACGCCGGGCAGCCGGCGCGCCTCGTTCGAGAAGAGCGCCTGCAGGACGCGGAGGGTGCTCTCGTAGCGGTCGAACCGCTCGCGCATCGGCGGGAGGTCGATCCCGAATGCGGCGTGCTCGCCATCGTGCCAGCCGGCGCCGAGGCCGAGGATGAAGCGGCCACCCGTGACGTTGTCCAGGACTGTCGCCTGCTTCGCGAGCATCGCCGCCTGACGGAACGTGTTCGACAGCACTGCCGTCCCGATCCACTTGCCGGGGACGTGATGCGCGAGCGCCGCGAGCGTCGTGAGCGTTTCGAGGCTCGCCCCGCCCTGCTCCGACGACAAGTCGACGACGTGGTCGTTCATCCAGCCCGCGTCGAAGGCGTCGATGGCGCCCGCCAGGCGCCAGGTCGCGTCGAGGGTCGCGAAGTCGACGCGTTGCGGCGACGTCTTGAAGCCGATGGTCAGGCCGGTGCCGAGCCGGCTCATGGACGTTTCGCCCGCCCGCGTTGTCTCATCGACGTTCGAGCGCGCTCCGCATCCGCGGTCCGGTCGTGACGGCGCCAGTCGAGGCCGTGCTGACGAGGGCGGCGTACTTCGCCATGACCCCGCCGCTGTAGCGTGGCGCCGGCGGCGTCCAGTCCGCGAACCGTCGCTCGATCTCCTCGGCCGGGACGTGCAGGTCGAGCGCCTTGCGCGCGACGTCGATCTCGATCTCGTCCCCGTCGCGGACGACCGCGATCGGGCCGCCGAGCGCCGCCTCGGGCGCCACGTGCCCGATCATCAGGCCGTGCGTCCCGCCGGAGAAGCGGCCATCGGTCAGCAGCGCGACGTGCTCGCCGAGCCCCTCGCCGACGAGCGCCGCCGTCACCGAGAGCATCTCCTGCATTCCCGGTCCGCCGACCGGGCCTTCGTTGCGGATGACGATGACGTCGCCCTTGCGGATTGACTGCGCCTTGACCGCGTCGAAGCAGGCGTTCTCCGAGTCGAAGACCCGCGCCGGACCCCGGTGGTGGAGCCGTTCGTGCCCGGCGAGCTTGATGACGCACCCGTCGGGCGCCAGGGAGCCGCGCAGGATCGCCAGGCCGCCCGTCGCCTTGAGCGGCGTCTCGATCGGCACGACCACCTGCTGGCCCGGCGTTTCGACCCCGGAGGCGGCGATCTGGCGGATCGTCTGGCCGTCGACGTTCCGCTTGTCGGCGTGGAGCAGTCCGCGCTTCAGCAGCTCGCGCATGACCAGCGCGAGGCCGCCGGCGTCGTACATCTCGGAGGCGGAGAAGCGGCCGCCCGGCTTCATGTCGGCGACGACCGGCGTCCGGTCCGCGATCGCGCCGAACTCGTCGATGTCGAGCGGGATGCCGTACTCGTGGGCGATGGCGAGGAGGTGGAGGACGCCGTTGGTCGAGCCGCCCGTCGCGGCGACGGAGGCGATGCCGTTCTCGAGGGCCTCGCGATCGACGATCGAGCTCGGGCGCCGATCGGCCCGCACGAGCTCCATGACCAGCTCGCCGCAGCGGCGCGCCGCCTCGTCCTTCTTCGGATCCTCGGCCGGGATCCCGTTGAGACCGGCGGGCGACAGGCCGATGAACTCGAGGACCATGCTCATGGTGTTCGCCGTGTACTGCCCGCCGCAGGCCCCCGGCCCCGGGCACGCCGCGTCCTCGATGCCGTAGAGCGTCTCGAGATCGATCTTGCCGGCGCGATAGGCGCCGATCGCCTCGTAGACCGACACGATGTCGACGTTCTGACCCTTGTAGACGCCGGGATAGATCGTGCCGTTGTAGAGGACGATGCCGGGGATGTCGAGCCGGCCGAGCGCCATCGCCGCGCCCGGGATCGTCTTGTCGCAGCCGACGAGGCAGACGAGTCCGTCGAACAGGTGGCCGCGGGCGACGAGCTCGATCGAATCGGCGACGACCTCGCGGCTGATGAGCGAGGCCTTCATCCCCTCGGTGCCCATCGTGACGCCGTCCGAGACCGAGATCGTGTTGAACTCCATCGGGGTCCCGCCCGCCGCGCGGATCCCCTCCTTGACGAACTCGGCGAGCCGGCGCTGGTTGTAGTTGCACGGCATCGTCTCGATCCACGTCGTGGCCACGCCGACGAGGGGCCGGGCGAGGTCCTCGTTCGTGAAGCCGATCGCCTTGAGCATCGCCCGGGCGCCGGCGCGGTCGGGACCGTCGGTCAGCGCGGAGGAATGACGCTTGGCAGGGTCGGGTCCACGGTCGGCGGAAAGGGTCATCGGGGAGCTCCTGGGGGTGGATGGCGTCGCGGCGCCGTCCGCAGACCCCACGACGGCGGGGCCATGGGCTGCGAGGCGCCGACGTCAGTCTAGCGGGCGACCCCGGGACTCGGCCGCCGTGCGCCGGGGGACTCGATCATGGCGCGGCGGGGGACTCGGCCGACGCGCAGCGGCACGGAGCGCGGCGCGCCGGGACCGAACGCGGCGTCAGCGGATGCAGGGCCCCGTGCCGACCGGAGCCGTCCGACCGAGCGCCGCAGCGATGTCGGTCGCGACGGCGCGCGGATCGAGCGCATAGCCGACGCTCGGGTCGCTGCGTGCCTCGGCGAAGACGACTCCGCCGACCGAGCCGTCCGGGAGAATGAACGGACCGCCGCTGTCCCCGCGCTCGATCGCGGCTCGCAGCTCCAGGATGGACCGCGTCACCGTGCGTGTTCCGTAGAGGTCGCGGCCCTCGGCCTGGTACAGGCCGGCGACGGCAGCCGGGATGACCGTCAGCGGCGCGCCACCGGGATGCCCGAGAGCGGCGCCCTTCGTTCCGCGAGTCGGCGAGATCGTCGAGAACCGGAGCGCGTTGCCCCGCAGGTCGGGAGCGTGCAGGAGCGCGATGTCGAGCTCGGGATCGAAGAAGACGACGGTTGCGCCGACCGTCTGCTCTCCGAGCATGATCCGCGTCGAGCTGGCGCCTGCCACCACGTGCGCGTTCGTCACGACGTAGCCGGGCGCGACGATGAAGCCCGTGCCGGTCAGCTCGAAGGCGCAGGCGAAGCTCCCGATCTCGGCCGTGCTCGCCATCGCGGCCGCCGCGATGCGCCTGGCCTCGGCCGATTGCGGCGTGTCGACCGGCGGCGCCGGGAGCGGCTCGAGGCCGATGAAGACCTGCGGCAGGCCGGAGGCGTCGATGAGACCGCCGATGTCGGCCGCGACCGACTCGATCGGCGGCAGGGCGGCCGCCGTCACGCGCACCGCGATGGATCGCTGCGCCTGGCCCGCCATCGCGGTTGACGGACCGAGGGCGAGGAGACCGCCGACGAGCCAGACGACGAGGACGGCCTGGGCGATGCCGACGACGCCGCCGAAGACGCGGTCGAGGATGCCGAAGACGCCGTCGCCGAGCGAATCGCTGACGGCGCGCCCGAGTGTCGATCCGACGACCTCGCCGATGCCGACCCCGATGATCAGGCCGCCGAGGACGACGAAGGCGCGAGCGCTCCCCTGCAGGGCATCGATGCGATCGCGCAGCTCCGGGATGAGCCACAGGAGGAGTGCGGCGCCGCCGATGGCGCCGAGGAGCCCGCCGACCTGGGGGAAGGCGCCGGAGCGGATACCGCCCACCAGTCCCGCGATCAGCAGGCAGACCGCGGCAAGATCGATCAGGTTGACGGCGTCCGGGTTCACGACGCCCAGCCTACGACGGCGGGATGTCGCGGCGTGCGGCGCGCGGGCGGGCCGGGGATTCGGTCAGCGGTCGATGCCGGAGAGCGTGTCGACCCGGGCCGGGTGCGTCGACTCGTAGGCGTCGATCGCGGGGAGCTTCGTCAGGAGGTAGCCGATCTCGTCGGTGCCGGCCAGGAGCATGACCCTGGCGAATGGGTCGACGTCGAAGGGCACGTCCTCGTCGCCGGGCAGGTGAACGACCTGCTCCTCGAGGTCGACCGTCAGCTCGACGTCCGGGTCGTCGGCCACCACGTCGAACAGGGCACGGTGGGTATCGGCGTCGAGGACGATCGGCAGGACGCCGTTCTTGAGGGCGTTGTTGCGGAAGATGTCGGCGAAGCCCGTCGAGAGGATCGCCCGGATGCCGAAGGCGGCGAGCGCCCACGGTGCGTGCTCGCGCGACGACCCCGCGCCGAAGTTGTGACCGGCGAGGAGGATGCGGCGGCCGGCCATCTCGGGCCGATCGAGGACGAAGCGCGGCTCCCGGAGCGAGCCATCCTCGCCGAAGCGCCAATCGTGGAACAGCGCATCGGCGAGACCGGCCTTGTCCGTCACCTTGAGGTAGCGGGCGGGAACGATCTGATCGGTGTCGACGTTCTCGGCGGGCAGAGGGATGAGGGCGCTCGTGAAGGTCGTGAACGGTTGGGCCATCGTCGTCTCCTCGTCCGCTCCCTAGCCCTTCGACGCGAGGGTCGGCTCGGCGATGCCGGCCAGCGCCCGCGGATCGGCCACTGCGCCCGCGAGGGCGGAGGCGGCGGCGGTCAGCGGCGAGGCGAGGAAGGTGCGCCCGCCCTTGCCCTGGCGGCCCTCGAAGTTGCGGTTCGAGGTGCTGATCGCGTACTGGCCCGGCGCGAGCTGGTCGCCGTTCATCGCGATGCACATCGAGCAGCCGGCTTCCCGCCACTCGGCGCCGGCCTCGCGGAAGACCTGGGCGAGACCCTCCTGCTCGGCCTGTTTCTTCACCTCCTGGGAGCCCGGGACGACCATGACGCGAAGGTTCGGGGCCACGGTGCGGCCCTCGAGCACCGCGGCGGCGAGGCGCAGGTCGCTGATGCGGCTGTTCGTGCAGCTGCCGATGAACACGACGTCGAGCGGCTGACCCAGGATCGCCTGCCCCGGGCGCAGGTCCATGTACTCGAGGGCACGCTCCAGGGCACGCCGGGCTGCCGGATCGGCGGCGTCGTCGGGGCTCGGGATCCGATCCGTCACGCCGATCCCCATGCCGGGGTTCGTGCCATAGGTGACCATCGGCTGGAGCGCCGACGCATCGATCGTGATCGAGCGGTCGTAGGTCGCCCCGTCGTCGGTCGGGAGCCTTCGCCAGCGGGCGACGGCTTCGTCCCAGGCCGCGTCCTTCGGGGCCTGCGGCCGGCCATGGATGTAGTCGAAGGTCGTGTCGTCGGGGGCGACCAGGCCGGCGCGGGCGCCGCCCTCGATCGACATGTTGCAGATGGTCATCCGCTGCTCCATCGTCAGGCCGCGGATGGCCTCGCCCGTGTACTCGAAGACGTGGCCGGTCCCGCCACCGATCCCGATACGGGCGATGAGCGCGAGGATGATGTCCTTGGCGGAGACGCCGGGCTGGAGGCGGCCGTCGACGCGCACCTCGTACGTCTTCGGCCGGCGCTGGAGGAGCGTCTGGGTCGCGAGGACCATCTCGACCTCGCTCGTGCCGATCCCGAACGCGAGGGCCCCGAACGCGCCGTGGGTCGCCGTGTGCGAGTCGCCGCAGACGATCGTCATGCCGGGCTGCGTCAGGCCGAGCTCGGGCCCGATGACGTGGACGATGCCCTGGTGCGGCGAGCCGATGCCGTGGAGCGGGATCCCGAACTCGCGGCAGTTCTCCTCGAGCTGGTGGATTTGGTGGGCCGCCATCTGGTCGAGGATGGGGAGCGAGCGGTCGGTCGTCGGGATCGAATGGTCCGCGGTGGCGACGGTCTGGCCGGGCCGTCGCACGGCGAGGCCGCGCTGCCGGAGGCCGGTGAAGGCCTGCGGGCTCGTGACCTCGTGGACGAGGTGGAGGTCGATCCCGAGCACAGTCGGCACGCCGGGGTCGTCGGCCACGACGTGGTCGTCCCAGATCTTCTCGACGAGTGTGCGGGGGCGTGGGTCCGTCACGGTTGGGTCTCGGTTCGCCTCGGGTCGCATGGGTTTCGCGTCGGTTCGCGCCGGGTCGCGCCGGGTCGCTATGGGATGAGGCGTCAGGGTAGCAGAGGTTCGGGTGGTGCCCGGCCGCGATGGCGCCCAGCTGCGATAGTGCCCGGCGGCCGTGCTCGGCCGCGATGGCGGCCGTGCCCGTCGGGACACCGCGGGCGTTGCGGCAAACGCAACCATGAGAGCCCCCCGCCCCGTGACAGGAGGACGGCCGGCCTCCAAGCCGTTCGTCCACTGGCTGCGCGGCGCCCAGGGGCCCGGGAGCTCCCTCTGCCGCCCGAGCCCAGACCCGCCGCGGCGCCCCGGAGACCCCGGAACCCCGCTCGGCCGCCCGACTCCGGGTTGTCCGCGCCTTGCGCACCGTCGGCGCCGCCTCGTCGGTGCCAACCCCCGTGTCCCATTGGGGTCGGGGCTCGCTTGGTTGCGTTTGCCGCAACACGCGTGGCGCCGGGGCCGACGGCCGCCCGTACCGAGGGTCCTCGGCCGCGCCGCGCCGAGCGCCCCTGCCGTCGGATCATCGACACCGGTGCACGGATTTGACCGCGGCTGTAGACTTCCCGGACCGCAGCCGTCCGGCTGCACCGAGCGGAGACGCAAGTGGCACTGTTCGGCGGACAGGACCCACGCCGGGTCGCGGTCGTGATCACGACCGACGGTCGGCGCGTCCACGTGCCGATCGGCCCACGGGACGCCGACACCCCGCTCGTATCGCTCCTCGCGCTTCTTCGCGCGCTCGGGCTCGGCCTTGAGGGCCTTCTTGGCCTCCTCATTACCGGCTCCCGGCGGGAGGACCGAGGAACGCGGAGGGACGGCTAGAGCAAGCCGGGACCACCGAAGACCGAAGGGACCCTCGCCGGGATGGCGAGGGTCTTTTGATGTCCGCGGAGCCCGGGGAAGGAGCCCGGGGAAGGAGCCCGGGAAAGGAGCCCTGGGCGATCGGGGGGCAAACGACGATCCGGGACCGGCCAACATCCGGGACCGGACAGGAACCGGGAGCGGGGAACATCCGCGAACGGACTGGACCGGGAAACATCCGGGACCACAGGCCGCAGCGAGGCTGCGGAACGAGGGCAGGCAGATGACGATGACGAAGGGACCCGCCGCGACGGACTCGCGAGCGACGAGCAGGCAGCCCGCGACAGGCGTCGCGCCGGCGCCGGCCGTCGCAACCCCCCAGCTCCCGATGGCCGACCGCCACTCCCACGTGCCGAACGACGGCACGGCCGAAGCCCTGGCCGTCGAGGAAGCGCGCCGGGACATGCTCCACGACGGCACGGCCGAGGGGCGCCACGCCGCCCCCACGGTGCCCGCCTCCCATGCCGCCCCCGCCGCCCCCACGGTGCCCGCCTCGCCCGCCTCCCAGGCCTCCCCCGCCACGCCGATCTCCTCCCCCGGGGCGTCCGCCACCTCGACCGCACGCGTCGCCCATCGGACCCGCATCGGTGCCGATGCCCTCTGCGAGGCCCTCCTCCTCCAGGGCGTCGACGTCTTCTTCAGCTACCCCGGCGGCGTCATCCTGCCGTTCTACGACGTCCTCGGCGACTACCCCGAGCTGCGGCACATCCTCGTGCGCCACGAGCAGGGCGGCGC
>DASVZT010000226.1:0-3885 GCA_036391495.1 Candidatus Limnocylindrales bacterium | reverse complement strand
CGCCCGACGCCATTGCTCCGGCAAGGCGGTCGACGTGGACGTTCTTGCCGCGGATGACGCCCGACGGATCGCAGTAGAGAAAGCGGACGAGGCGGACGCCGTCGTCCCGGGCGCGCGCGACGACATCCTCGATCGACTGGGTCATCTGTCTCCTCCGGGCTGATCAGCGCATGCTACCGGCGGCCGATCGACGCCGGGGCGCAGGCGCCCGGAGCGTGATGCAGGCGCGCTTGGTGGTCGCCGCCCCGGCCACGTCCCTCGACCTGACGATGGCACTTGGCCCCCAGCGCGGCGAAGCTCGACCGACGATCACGCGCAGGGGAGCAGGCCGAGAGCCTCCTTCGCGCGGAGGACCCGCAGGGCGGCGGCGTCGACGCGTTCGCGGACGGCGGTGTCGTGCTCCGCGGCTTCGAGCAGATGCGCCGCCATCACCCCGGCGACGATGTCGCCGTCGACGATCGCGAGGTCGCCGCCCGCCATGACGAAGTCGAGTGCTCGTTCCGCGACCGGGATAGCGGACGTCGCCGCGGCGGTCAGGCTGTCCGACACGACGACGCCGGTGAAACCGAGCTCGCCCCGGAGGAGGCCGATCACAGTAGGCGAGAAGGCGGCGAGGTGGTCGGGGTCGATCCGGGAATACGTGGCGAGCGAGACCATCACGAATCGCGCCCCTGCCCGGATCCCCGACGCGAACGGTGCGAGGTAGGGGTCAGCGGGAGTCGTGCGGTGGTCGACGACACCGGTCGAAAGATCGGTATTCGCGGTCACGCGGCCGAGCCCGGGGAAGTGCTTCAGGGCCGTTGCGACCCCCGCCGACCGCATGCCGGCGATCACCGCGTCACCGTGGACCGCGACGGTGGTCGGATCGGTCCCGAACTCGCGCTGGAGCTGTCCGATCGGCTCGTTGGTGGCGACCATCGAAGGCGGCACGACGTCCATGACGGGCGCGAGGTCGAGGTTGACCCCGGCGGCCGCGAGTTGGCGACCCCAGGTCGCCGCCGCGGTCCTGAGGACGGCGGGCGACCAGGTGCCCTGCACCCGCGCGGTCGGGATCGTCGAGAACCCGGGGCCCGCGAGCCGCTGGACGAGGCCTCCCTCCTGGTCCGCGGCGAACAGGAAGCCGACGCCGTGCGTCGCGGTTCGGGCGCGTGCCTGCACCGCACGGGCGAGGGACGCGATCGAGGCGACCCCGCTCGTCCGGTTTCCGAAGATCCAGACCGAGCCGATGTGAGCCGTATCGATGGCCTGCATATCCGCGGCTCCGAGGCTCGCGCCGTGGAGCCCGATCATGAGCAGTTGGCCGACGCGCTCGGCCTCCGTCATCTTCGCGAGCGTGGAGTCGGCGCAGGCAAGACCGGCTGTCGGGCGGGGCGTCGCCGTTGGTGACTGCGGTGCTTGCGTGGGCGGCGGCGTGGGAGGCGGCGAATCGGGAGGCGGCGTCTCGGTCGGCGCAGGTGTGGCGCTCGGGATCTCGGACGAGGCCGCTGGGATCGTTGGCCCGCCGGACGCGATGGGCGGGCTCGTGACGATGGCGGTGCCGAGCGAGCACGACGTGAGCAGCGCGGCCGACAACCCCAGCCCGGCGAGGCGAAGCACCCCCGTCGTCCGCGACCTCCGCTTCATCGCGGCGTCACTCGCGCGAGCCCTCGCCTGTTCGGCGCCGCGCGGTCGACCGTCATCCGTGTCCCTGCTCGATCGCATCACGAGGAATAGACGTTCCGACCGCCCGAATCGTTCTGTCGGGCCGCCCCTCGCGTGTCGGTCAGAACGAAATGGCGGCCACGGGCCCTCATCCGAGAGCATGGTCACGAGGCCCGCCACCGCCGGCGGATCCGAGGGCGGTCAGGCGTCGACGCCGACGCACGCCACCTCGACCGAGCGCCGGCACTCGGGATACGATGGCACCCGCATGGCTCCTGCGGGACGTGCCTCCCGGGCGGGAGTAGCTCAGTTGGCAGAGCGTCAGCCTTCCAAGCTGAATGTCGCGGGTTCGAGACCCGTCTCCCGCTCCACCACCCTTCCGGTGCGTGACCAGGCCGATCCGGGCGCCCGCGATTTCAGCGTCCCGTGCTGTTCTTGCCCAATCTCGGCCATCAGGGTCCTTATGCGAGACGCCCCCTCCCCCAGGGCCGACGGTCGGCTGGTTCCCGCCGCCGATCGCACTCGGGCACCCGCTACGCCACGAATCTCGCAGCACCGAGGGGGCCGATCCACGGGAGTCGCACGGCCGGGGCCGGGAAGCGGGTGGGGTCGGTCGGCGACCGGTCGGCGAGTCGCATAAGAGGGTCTGGGGCCGGAAATACGCAAGAAGCGGCCGCGGCTGACCTTCGCGCCGCCCCTGACCTTCGCGCCACGGCTGACCTCGCGCCGAGGCTCACCGCCGCTCGGAGACGGTCAGCCCGGCTACACCGCCGGAGATCTCGAGGGTGATCCGATCGGAGCTTCCGGCGGCCCCGGTGGAGGCGAGGTCCGCCGACCCTGCCGCGATCATCCGCTGACCGTCGAAGTCGACGCGCGCGGCGCCACCCTTGACGCGAACGAGGACGGGCACGCCTGCCGGCCGATCGAGGCTGAGCTCGTGCGCCCCCCCGTTGATCCTCACGG
This sequence comes from Candidatus Limnocylindrales bacterium, assembly GCA_036391495.1. Lineage (GTDB taxonomy): Bacteria > Chloroflexota > Limnocylindria > Limnocylindrales > CSP1-4 > DASVZT01. The sequence goes on along the minus strand of DASVZT010000226.1, from coordinate 1,281 downwards.
CGACCTCGCCACGCGGCCTGCCCAACGACAGCGACAGCCGGTCGACGCCCCCCGTCAGCTCGAAGCTCCGCAGGTCGATCGCCTCGGCCGCGACCGAGATGCGGGAGCCGCCACCCGAGATCGACGCGTCCCAGGCTACCCCGGGATTGAGCCTGAACACGGAGGTCCGGCGGCGCCAATCCCAGGGCCGGCCCCCGCGGTACTGGACGCTCACCACGCCGTTTCGAAGCCGGACCTGGGGGACGGGCCCGGTGAACTCCGCGCGGTAGAGCTCGGCCATCGGGGCGGATCCGCCCGCGAGGGTGAGCTCGTTCGCGCCGCCTCGAAGGTGAAACCGGGCCGCGGTGAGTCCGCCGCGGGGGGCGGAATGCTCGCCGCCCTCGAAGTCGAACGCCGCCGACGATCCGGCCGGCGCGCCCGCCCCCGCTGAGCCCGCCTCGGCCCCGCCGACCCCGGCCCCCGCGCCTGCCCCGCCCGCCGCGCCAGCGACTCCCGCCCCCCCGGCTCCCCCGGCCGCTCCGGCCACGCCGCGAAGCGCGTCGGTCTGGTCGCGGGTGACCTCGGACATGCGCCCGAGGAAGTCGGCGATCGCGTCGAGCTGGTCGGCCGTGTATCGGGCGAGCTCGGCCTCAGACGCCCGCGCGAACCGCTCGGTCAGGGCGTCGATGGCCGCCGCCTTGCCGGGGATGAGCGTGACGACGACACGGCGTCGATCGGTCGGGTCCGTCTCGCGCCGGATGTAGCCGGCCTGCTCGAGTCGGTCGAGCACGCGCGTGATCGCGCCCGACGAGAGACCCATCAGCTCGCCGAGCCTGCCGGCCGACGTCGTCCCGATCTCGGCCAGGCGCTCGAGCGCCTCCACGTCTGATTCCGACAAGCCGAAGCGGATGGCGACCGTCTGACCGAAGACGGAGCCCTCGAGGTTGACGCGCCGGAGCGCCTGGATGACGTGCGAGGCCCGCGACCGCGGTTCCATCTTGACACCTTCTCTTGTGTTGATCAGTATCTGCACCGCGCAGATGTTCCGTGCAGATACTGAGACAAGATGTTTATGAGCGCAAGAGGCGACTCACGCAGCATACCCGGCCAGCAGAGGAGTGAAACCATGACCGTCCCCACTGCTATCGTCGCCGACGCGCGCCCGGATCCAGCACCTCTCGCGATCGAGACGCGCGGACTGCGCCGCACGTTCACCAGCCGGAGGACGGAAGTCGAGGCGGTCCGCGGGATCGACCTCCGCGTCGAAGCCGGCGAGATCTTCGGCTTCCTCGGCCCGAACGG
>DASVZT010000225.1:0-7259 GCA_036391495.1 Candidatus Limnocylindrales bacterium | reverse complement strand
AGGAGGAAGGCGGTCGGCCCGAGCGACGGGAAGATGAACGGCTGGTGGGTCACGAGCGCGAGCAGCGACATGAGCGCGATCGAGATGAACCCGTTGAGCAGGGCGAACGCCCCGAGCACCGCGGTCGAGTTGTAGCGCGCCATGAGCGATCCGAGCCGCATCCGCTGGGCGAGACCGAGCACGACGTCGGACATCCGTCCGCCGATCGGGTAGCGCTCACTCACCGCGAGGACCCCAGCGACACCAGCCGAACCCTCTCGCTCATACGCGGGACACCTGGCGCCCACAGCCGCATCAGCGACCGGCGCGAGTCTCGCCGGCGCCGATCGGCGACCGACGGTAGCTCCGGTACAGGATCCAGGGACGCCCGAGGAAGAGGAGGGGGTAGCTCCAGGCGTGCACGAGCCGGCTGAAGGGCCAGAGCAAGAAGAGCAGCCAGGCCAGGATCACGTGAACCTGGTAGATGAGGGGTGCTCCGACCATGAGGCCGGGCTGCGGGTCGAGCAGGAAGAGCCCGCGGAACCAGAGGGCGACGCTGGCCCGGTAGTCGTAACCCGCGCCGAAGAGGTTGACGAACAGCGTCTCGCCCAGTCCGAGCGCGATCACGACGACGAGCAGGCTGTACGCGAGCACGTCCGTCCTGCTGGTCGTGGCCGTCACGCGCGGCACGGTGACCCGCCGGAGGATCAGCACGAGCAGACCGACGACGACGAGCACCCCCGCGATCGCGCCAAGGATCGCCGAGATCCAGTGGTAGGACGTCTCGTCGATGCCGACGGCGGCGGTCCAGCTGGCCGGGACGAGGATCCCGAGCACATGCCCCCCGATGGCCGCGAACGTGGCGTAATGGAAGATCGGCCCGCCGACCGAGAGCAGCCGCGATTCCTGCAGCTGGCTGGAGCGGCTGGTCCAGCCGAACTGGTCGACGCGCCAGCGCCAGGCGTGGCCGACGACGAAGACGGCCAGCGCCACGTAAGGAAGGGCGATCCAGAACAGGAGCGTGAGCCCGCTCACCGCGGCGGCGTCCCCCATGCCGACTCCGGCATGACCTCGGGCGGCGCGAACGGCTCCAGGCCGACCGTCTCGGTCGGCGGCCCTTCGGCGGCCAGCCGCTCGACGACCGCCCGTCCTGCCTCGTCGAGGGGCGGCAAACCCAGGCGGACCGCATCCACGGCGTCGGCGTACGGACTCCCGGCATCGCGGAGGGCCGAGGCCAGGAGCTCGAGGCCTACCCGGTGTTCGGCGAGCATGGCGGAGCCGGCCACCGGCTCCCGCGCGGCGAATTCGAGCAGCAGGGGCAGGTAGTCGGGCAGCTCACGCCCCGCGAACCGGTAACCCTCGGCCTCGACCACGTGCTTGAGCCGGACGAACTCCTGTCCACGCTGGCGCCGGTCGCCGTAGAGGTAGTAGGTGAGGTAGAGGCACGCGCGCTTGTGGAGGTCGAACGTCTCCACGTAGGACCGCTGGAGCTCACCGGCGGGGGTCGCCTGCCACCAGTCGAGGAACCGCCGCAGCGCAGTGCCCGCGGGCGTGGCGGGGAGGTCGGAGCGCAGGCCGGCGAGCTCGGTGATCTCGGCGAGCTGGGACCGTCGTCCGAGGACGTCCTCCGACGGGTAGCGCAGGACCAGTGACGCCACCGCGCAGAGGAGCGGGGAGAGCGTGCGCTCGGTCATGTCCGTCCCGGGCTCGTGCTGTCCTGCCACACGAAGATCGGCTCACCACGCCGGGACCCCGGTGAGCCGGGCGCGTCGGACGGACCGGCCGGGTCGCCCGCTCGCTGCGAGCCGCGCGGCTGGAGCTGCACGAGATCGAGCCGGTACCCGGCGGCCGACTCGCGGAACTGGTCCTCGTAATCGACGCTACACCCGGAAGAGACGCTCTCCTCGAGTCGGGCCGCCCGCTCGGCGTGGGCTGGCGGGATGACGTACCGCTCCTCGTACGGGGCGATCGCCAGCAGCCTGTACAGCTCCTCCAGGTCGTGGTTCCCGAGCCCGGCAGCCGCCGCGACGGTCTCGTCCACCCGACCCTGGACCTGCTGTGCGCGCATGTACGTCCGCACCGCGGCGAGCCGGCGAAGGACGAGCCTGATCGCGTCGGCGTCGCCGGCGGCGAGCAGGTTGGCCAGGTACTCGACGGGGATCCGCAGCCGGTCGATGGCGTGGAAGACGTCGTCCGGATCGCGCGCGCCCTCGTCCCCGAGCGCGTCGACGACCGGCGAGAGCGGCGGGACGTACCACACCATCGGCAACGTGCGGAACTCGGGATGGAGCGGCAGCGCCAGCCCGTAGCGAACGGCGAGGGTGTAGATCGGCGAGCGCTGCGCCGCTTCGATCCAGTCGTCCGGGATCCCCGCCCGTCGCGCCTCGGCGATCACGCCGGGGTCGGCCGGGTCGAGGAAGAGGTCGAGCTGGGCCTGTCGCAGGTGCGTCGGGTCGCGGACGGACGCCGCGGCCTCGACACCGTCGGCGTCGTACAGCATCAGCCCCAGGTAGCGCAGGCGGCCGACGCACGTCTCGGAGCAGATCGTCGGCTGGCCGTTCTCGATCCGCGGATAGCAGAAGGTGCACTTCTCGGCCTTGCCCGACTTGTGGTTGAAGTAGACCTTCTTGTAGGGGCAGCCCGACACGCAGAAGCGCCAGCCGCGGCAGCCGTCCTGGTCGACCAGGACGATGCCGTCCTCTTCCCGCTTGTACATCGCCCCTGACGGGCACGAGGCCACACACGACGGGTTGAGGCAGTGCTCGCAGATGCGCGGCAGGTAGAACATGAAGGCCTGCTCGTACTCGAAGCGGACCTTGTCCTCGATCCCGCGCAGGTTCGGATCGCCGGGCGCGGTCTCCGGGGCCCCGGCAAGGTCGTCCTCCCAGTTGGAGCCCCACTGGAGGCGTATCGGCTTCCCGGTCAGGCGTGAGTGGGCGCGGGCGACCGGGTCGTGCTGTGAGACCGGCGCCGTGAAGAGGTGCTCGTAGTCGTAGGTCCAGGGCTCCCCGTAGTCGTCGATGGAGGGCAGGTCGGGGTTGGCGAAGATGGTGAGGAGCTTGCGGATCCAGCCGCCGCCCTTGAGGCGCAACCTGCCGCGTCCGTCGAGCTCCCAGCCGCCCTTCCAGTGCTCCTGGTCCTCGTAGCCCCGCGGGTATCCCAGCCCGGGCTTCGTCTCCACGTTGTTGAACCAGACGTAATCGGTGCCCGGGCGGTTCGTCCAGACCTGCTTGCACGTCACGCTGCAGGTGTGGCAGCCGATGCACTTGTCGAGGTTCATGACCATCCCGACATGGGCCATCACACGCATCAGAACCTCACCTCGGCACGACGCTTGCGGATCACCGTCGTCTCGTCGCGCTGCGTCCCGCACGGTCCGTAGTAGTTGAAGCCCCAGGAGAGCTGCGCGTAGCCGCCGATCATGTGGCTGGGCTTCATGACGAGCCGCGTCAGGCTGTTGTCGGTGCCGCCGCGCTTGCCGGTCACCTCGCTGACCGGCGACTGCAGGTGGCGATCCTTGGCGTGATACATGACGCACGTGCCGGCCGGGATGCGGTGGCTGACGACCGCCCGGCAGGAGACCGCGCCGTTGCGGTTGTAGGCCTCGATCCAGTCGTTGTCGCGGACGCCGATCCGCGCGGCATCGCGGTCACTCATCCAGATGACCGCGCCGCCCCGGAAGAGGGTCAGCATGTGCAGGTTGTCCTGGTACTCCGAGTGGATCGACATCTTGGAGTGGGGCGTCAGGTAGCGGACGGTGAGCTGCAGGGCGTCCGCGTCGGCGACCTCCTGCGATCCGAAGTGTCGCGCCAGGTCGAGCGGCGGCCGGTACGCCGGCAGGGCGTCGCCGAGCTCGCGCATCCAGGCGTGGTCCAGGTAGAACTGCTGCCTGCCCGTGAGAGTGCGCCATGGGATGCCCCGTTCCACGTTCTGCGTGAACGGGGAGTAGCGGCGGCCCTCCGCCTCGATGCCCGACCATTCGGCCGAGGTGATCACGGTGGCGGGTCCGCGCTGGGTGTCGGCGAACGTCACCCGATCGCCGGCGCGATCCTCGGCCAGGTCGGTCAGGGCGAGGCCGGTGCGCGCCTCGAGCGAGCGGAACGAGGCCACCGCGTTGCGTCCGTTCGTGGTGCCGGAGAGGGCGAGGATCGCCTCGCAGGCGTCCTCGGCGCGAGCGAGCGACGGACGACCGTCCGCCACGCCACCCCGCACCGTGCCGTTCCGCTCGCCGAGCCAGGCGACCTCGTCGGTCGGCGTGAAGTGGACCCCCTTCATGCCGATCCCCTGTCGCTCGACGAGGGGCCCGAGGGCCTGCAGCTTCTCGGCGACCGCGCCGTAGTCGCGCTCCACGACGGTCAGCCTGGGCATCGTGCGGCCCGGAATCGGCTCGCACTCGCCGCGGGTCCAATCGCGCGCCTCGCCGGACGGCTGACCGAGCTCGTCGGGCGTGTCGTGCAGCAGCGGCGTGGCGACCAGGTCGTGTCGGACGCCGAGGTGGGTCCGGGCGAGCTCCGAGAAGCGGGTGGCGATCGCCTTCCAGGCGTCCCAGTCCGACCGCGCCTCCCATGGCGGCGCAATGGCGGGGTTGAACGAGTTGACGAAGGGGTGCAGGTCAGTGGTCGAGAGGTCGTACTTCTCGTACCAGGTGGCCGCCGGCAGCACGATGTCCGAGAAGAGGCACGTGCCGGTCATGCGGAAGTCGATCGTCGTGAGGAGGTCGCACTTGCCGCGAGGCGCCTCGTCGCGCCAGGCGACTTCCGTGGGGCGCAGCTCGGGTGGCGATTCGTCGGCCCGGACCGCCTCCGACGCCGATCCCATGAGGTGGCGCAGGAAGTACTCGTGCCCTTTGCCGGACGAGGTGAGCAGGTTCGCCCGCCACACCGAGAGCACGCGCGGGAAGTTCTCCGGGGCATCCGGGTCGCCGGCCGCGAACTGCAGTCGCCCGGCGCGGAGCTCCTCGACCACGTGATCGGCGGCGGGCTGACCGGCCTCGTCGGCCTCGCCCGCGAGGTCCAGGGGGTTGCGGTCGAACGTCGGGTAGGAGGGGAGCCAGCCCATGCGGGCGGCTTCCAGGTTGCAGTCGACGAACTGGCGGCCGCGGAAGCGCCCGGTGCCCAGCGGCGAGGCGATCTCGCCGGCGTCGAAGCCCTCGTAGCGCCACTGGTCGCTGGCCAGGTACCAGTAGGGGGTGCCGGCCTGGTGGCGGGTCGGTCGGACCCAGTCGGCCGCGAAGGCGAGGGTCGACCACCCGGTCAGCGGCCGCACCTTCTCCTGGCCGACGTAGTGCGCCCAGCCCCCGCCGTTGACGCCCTCCGACCCGGTCAGCGCGACGAGCGCGAGGAACGTCCGGTAGATCTGGTCGGAGTGGTACCAGTGGTTGGTGCCTGCGCCCATCGCGATCATCGAGCGGCCCCGGGTGAGCTCCGCGTTGCGGGCGAACTCCCTCGCGATCCGTGTCGCGGTCGCCGCCGGGACCGACGTGATGGCCTCCTGCCAGGCCGGCGTGCCCGGCTGGGAGGCATCGTCCTCACCTGACGGCCAGTCGCCGGGCAGCCCGTCGCGCCCGACGCCGTACTGGGCGAGGAGCAGGTCGAAGACCGTGGTGACGAGCTGGCCGCCGACGCGGATCGCCGGGACGCCGCGGCGCATGATCGTCCCGCCCTCGGTCGGCCCGAGGTCGAAGCGGGGGAGGTCGACCGCGACCGGCTCGACGCCCGGCCGCCCGTGCAGGCTGAGGACCGGCCGGATCGCCCCGAGATCGAGGTTCCAGCGCCCCTCGCCCTCGGCCCCGTGCCGGTGCCCGATGGATCCGTTCGGCACCGCCGGTTCGCCTGTCGCTTCGTCGAGGACCACCGTCTTCCAATCGGCGTTCTCCGTCGTCGACGCCGCGCCGGGCAGGTCGGCGGCGTGGAGGAACCGATCGCCCGCGAAGGCGCCCGACTCTCTCTCGCGCAGGGTCACGAGGCAGGGCAGATCCGTGAAGTGGCGCACGTACTCTTCGAAGTACGGCACCTGGCGATCGACGTAGAACTCGCGCAGGATGACGTGACCCATCGCCATGGCCAGCGCACCGTCGGTGCCCGGGCGTGCCGCGAGCCAGTCGTCGGCGAACTTGGTGTGATCCGAGTAGTCGGGCGAGACGACCACGACCTTCTGGCCCCGGTACCGCGCCTCGACCATGAAATGCGCATCCGGCGTGCGCGTGATCGGAATGTTGGTGCCCCAGATGACCAGGTAGCCGGCGTTGAACCAGTCGGCCGACTCGGGAACGTCGGTCTGGTCGCCGAAGACCTGCGGCGATGCCGGCGGCAGGTCGGCGTACCAGTCGTAGAAGGAGAGGATCACGCCGCCGATCAACGACAGGAAGCGGGTGCCGCCGGAGTACGACGCCATCGACATCGCCGGGATCGGCGTGAAGCCGACGACGCGGTCGGGGCCGTAGCGCTTGATCGTGTAGACGTGAGCGGCGGCGATGATCTCGACCGTCTCGTCCCAGGTCGACCGGACGAAGCCGCCGCGCCCCCGGATCTCCTTGTAAGAGCGCGCCGCGTCCGGATCCTCGACGATCGACGCCCACGCCTCGACCGGATCGCCGCACCTGGCCAGGGCTGCCCGGTAGAGCTCCTGGAGACGGCCCCGGATGTACGGGTACTTCACCCGCAGGGGCGAGTACGTGTACCAGGAGAAGCTGGCGCCCCGGGGGCAGCCACGGGGCTCGTACTCCGGCATCCCGGGCCCGATCGACGGATAGTCGACCGCCTGACTCTCCCAGGTGATGTAGCCGTCCTTGACGTAGACCATCCACGAGCAGGAGCCGGTGCAGTTCACCCCGTGCGTGGAGCGGACCGCCTTGTCGTGCTGCCAGCGCTCGCGGTAGAAGGACTCCCAGTCGCGCCCCTGCCGCGTGTGGAGCGACCAGCCGTTGGAGATGCGCTCCCCGCCCTCGAGGTAGCGATGGACGCCGCGCAGGATCCGGTCGACCGGGTTGGCCGGGTTGGCCGGTTCGGCCGCTGGGGAGGGGCTCCTCCCGGAGTTCGCGCCGGCCACGGGTTCAGCCGGGCCAGCTGAAGTGGAGGATCGCGACGCTGTCCCGCTCGGCGCGCGCACGCCAGGGGTGGCCCTGATCGATGGCCGCGATCTGGCCGGGGCCCACGGTGGCTCGATCCGGTCCGACCTCGAGGGACAGCTCGCCCTCGCGGACCAGCATGCTGACGTGTCCGCGTGGATCGTCCTCGTCGAACGCCGCGCCGGCCTTGAGGACGACCAGGACCACGCGGAAG
>DASVZT010000224.1:0-6858 GCA_036391495.1 Candidatus Limnocylindrales bacterium | reverse complement strand
CCCGACGACCGACGTCTTCGAGCAGCGGATCGCCGCTCTCGAGGGCGGCGTGGGTGCGCTCGCGGCTGCCAGCGGGCAGGCCGCCGAGACGCTCGCCATCCTCAACCTCGCCCGCGCCGGCGACAACATCGTCACGAGCTCCAGCCTCTACGGCGGGACATACAACCTCTTCGCCTACACCCTGCCCAAGATCGGCATCACGGCGCGATTCGTCGACGGGACGGATCCGGCCAGCTTCGCCCCGGCGATCGACGAGCGGACGAAGGCCGTCTACCTCGAGACGATCGGCAACCCACGGCTCGACGTCCACGACATCGCCTCGATCGCCGACATCGCTCATGCCCGGGGCGTGCCGCTCATCGTCGACAACACGTTCGCCCCGTTCATCTGCCGTCCGATCGAGCACGGCGCCGACGTCGTCATCCACTCCGCGACGAAGTGGATCGGCGGCCACGGCACGGCGATCGGCGGCGTCGTCGTCGACGGCGGCACCTTCGACTGGGCCTCGTCGCCCCGCTTCAAGGAGGACTTCGTCGATCCCGACCCGTCCTACCACGGCGTCAGCTACACCCAGGCCTTCGGGAACCTGGCGTTCATCCTCAAGCTGCGAGTCCAGGGGCTGCGTGACCTCGGCGCGGCGCTGAGCCCGTTCAATTCCTGGCTCTTCGTCCAGGGCCTCGAGACGCTGCCCGTGCGCATCGAGCGCCACAGCGAGAACGCCCTCGCGGTCGCGCGCTGGCTGGAGCGCCACCCGGCGGTGACGTGGGTGAACTACCCGGGTCTCGAGTCGCACGCCAGCCATCGCCTCGCGACGCGCTACCTGCGGGGCGGCTTCGGCGGAATGCTCACGTTCGGCGTGCGCGGCGGCGTCGAGGCGGGGCGGAAGCTCATCGACGCGGTGAAGCTCTTCAGCCTCCTCGCCAACGTCGGCGACGCGAAGTCGCTGATCATCCATCCTGCCTCGACGACGCACCAGCAGCTGAGCGCGGAGGGCCAGGCCGCGTCGGGGGTCACGCCGGACCTCATCCGGCTCTCGATCGGTCTCGAGAACATCGACGACCTGATCGACGACCTCGACCAGGCGCTGGCCGCCGCGACGGAGACGGGCGTCCCGGGCGCGGCCGTCCCGGGCGCGGGCGTCTCCGCGGCGGCCGGGTCCCGCTGATGACGGCCGAGGCCGAGACGCGGTCGGCCGGGCGGGCCCCCCGCCCGGCCGCACCGGGACTCGACAGCGAGGACGACGGGCGCCGCACGGCGGCGCCCGTCGTCGATCGCCGCCTCGGCAGCGGGCGTCTCGTTCAGTCCACGCTCGGCCCGTTCGTCCTCGAGTCGGGTGCCGTCCTGCCGGAGCTCGCCGTCGCCTGGCGGCACGACGGGCCCGGGCCGGACGAGGCCTCGCAGGTCCTCGTCGTCCATGCCCTCACCGGCTCAGCCGACGCGGCCGGAGACTGGTGGGAGCCGCTGATCGGGGCCGGCCGGGCGTTCGACACGACCCGCGTGGGCGTCCTCTGCGCCAACCTGCTCGGCGGCTGCTACGGCAGCACCGGGCCGACGTCCGTCGATCCCCGGACCGGTCGGGCGTTCGACACGGAATTCCCGGCGATCACCGTCCGGGACCAGGCGCGGGCGCAATGGGCACTGCTCGACTCCCTCGGGATCGACCGCCTGGCGCTGGTGGCGGGCGGCTCGCTCGGGGGCATGGTCACGCTCGAGGTCGCCCTCGAGCGACCGTCGGACGTCCGCGCCGTCCTGCCCATCGCGGCGCCGGCAGCCACCGGACCGCTCGCGATTGCCTGGAATCACCTTCAGCTCGAGCTCATCGATCGCCTCGGGGCCCGCGGCCTCGAGCTGGCCCGGCAGCTGGCCATGACGACCTATCGCAGCGAGGCCGACTTCGAGGCGCGCTTCGGCCGGCGGATCGAGCCGGACGGCCGACCGTCGATCGTCAGCTACCTCGACCACCAGGGGCGCAAGCTCGTGGATCGCTTCGATCCCCTCACCTACCGCACCCTCGTCGGGGCCATGGACAGCCACGACATCGGGCGTGGGCGCGGCGGCGTGCGCGATGCCCTCGCGTCGCTGGGACGGACCGGGACGTGGCTCGTCGGGCTGGGCATCACCGGGGACATCCTCTACACGGCCGACCAGGTGCGCGCACTGGTCGCCGCGGCGGCCGCGGCCGGTCTGCCGGCCGAGTACCGCGAGCTGCGCTCGACCAAGGGCCACGACGGGTTCCTGATGGAGTGGGACCAGCTCACCGCCATCGTGCAGGAGGTCCTCGCCCAGACGAGCTGACGCGGACGAGCCCGGGCGGCGCTCGCAGCTGCGTCCCCACGTCGGACGCGGGGAGCGTCTTCGCTAAGATTGGCGGGTCTCAGCCCCCCATCCGCAGGCCCAGCGTGAGCGTGCAGACCCCCATCCCCCCGGAGCGGACCGACTTCATCCGCGAGATCGTCGCAGCCGACGTCGCCGCCGGCCGCGTCGACACGGTCGTCACGCGCTTCCCGCCCGAGCCGAACGGCTACCTCCACATCGGCCACGCCAAGTCGATCTGCCTCAACTTCGGGGTCGCCGGGGAATTCGGCGGGCGCTGCCACCTCCGCTTCGACGACACCAACCCGGAGAAGGAGGAGCAGGAGTACATCGACGCCATCGAGCGCGACGTCCGCTGGCTGGGCTTCGACTGGGGCGAGCACCTCCATCACGCGTCGGACTATTTCGAGCAGCTCTACACCTGGGCGGTCGAGCTCATCCGCGCCGGCAGGGCCTACGTCGACGACCTGACGGCCGACGAGATCCGCGAGCACCGCGGGACGCTGACGGAACCGGGACGCGACTCGCCCTACCGGGATCGGCCGATCGAGGAGAACCTCGATCTCTTCGCCCGGATGCGGGCGGGCGAGTTTCCGAACGGCGCCCGCGTCCTCCGGGCCCGCGTCGACATGGCCTCACCGAACATCAACCTGCGCGACCCGGTCCTCTATCGCATCGTCCACGCCGAACACCCGCGGACGGGCGACACGTGGTGCGTCTACCCGACCTATGACTTCGCCCACGGGCAGTCGGACGCGATCGAGGGGGTGACCCACTCGCTGTGCACCCTCGAGTTCGAGGCGCATCGCCCCCTGTACGACTGGCTCATCGAGAGCCTGCCGGTCCCGTCTCACCCCCACCAGTACGAGTTCGCGCGCCTGAACCTGACGTACACCGTGCTCTCCAAGCGGGTCCTGCTGCGCCTCGTCAGAGAGGGCCTCGTCCACGGCTGGGACGACCCGCGCATGCCGACGATCTCCGGACTTCGCCGGCGGGGCTATCCGGCCCAGGGCATCCGGGACTTCGCGACGATGATCGGGGTGGCCAAGACCGACAGCGTCATCGAGGTCGGCCAGCTCGAGTACGCCGTGCGTGCCGTCCTCAACCGCGTCGCACCGCGGCGGTTCGGGGTGCTCGACCCCCTCAAGGTCGTGATCGAGAACTACCCCGAGGGCCAGGTCGAGACGGTCGACGTCCCGAACAACCCGGAGGACCCGGCGGCGGGGACGCGGCCGGTCGCGTTCTCAAGCGTGCTGTGGATCGAGCGGGACGACTTCATGGAGGATCCGGCGCCGAAGTTCTTCCGGCTCGCCCCGGGACGGGAAGTGCGGCTGCGCTCGGCCTACTTCGTCACGTGCCGCGAGGTCGTCAAGGATGCCGAGGGCCGCGCCGTCGAGCTGCGCTGCACGTACGATCCGGCGACGCGAGGTGGCAGTGCGCCGGACGGCCGGCGACCGAAGGCGACGCTCCACTGGCTGTCCGCCGCGCACGCTGTCCCGGCCGAGGTCCGCCTGTACGACCATCTCTTCGTCCGGCCGGACCCGGGTGCCGACGGCGACCTCTTCGCGGACCTGGACCCGGCGTCGGAGGTGGTGGTCGACGGCGCGCTCGTCGAGGCGTCGCTGGCCGCGCCCGTGGTGGGCGAGACGGTCCAGTTCGAGCGCCTCGGCTACTTCTGCGCCGACCCCGACTCGACCCCGGGCCGCCCCGTGTTCAACCGCACGGTGACGCTCAAGGACACCTGGGCGAAGGTGCAGGCTCGGCAGTAGGTCGTCGGGGCTGCCCGGCAGTGGGTCGGGGCCGGCAACTCGGCGGTAGGTCGGGGCAGGCCTCTCGGCGGCGGAGGTTTCGCTCGGCCCTCGTCAGCTCCGTGAAGGCTCATGTGCGGGGCGATCATCGGCGAGACTGTCGAGCACTGTTCGCCGGCTCTTCCAGCGGATGATGGAACGCAACCCGGACTGGCGGGCCGGCGAGATCCATCCCTCTTCCACGCCGCGGTCGATCCGACCCTTGTCCGGCATCAAGCCGATGAGCGTCTTCCGCCGGCCGCGATCCGTGACGGAGAGGATCTCGCCATTCCGGGCACGGTCGAGATGCTCGGCGAGGTGCTCCTTCAACTGTCGCACGCGCATCTCCGCCATGTGCCCACGATACCTGGCACGTCTCGCACTGTGTTGGCGCGCGAGTCGCATCGGTCCTTTCCTGGCAGGCGATGGCTGCGAGCGGACGCCGCGGAGGATGGAAGGTCTCGTGCGACCAGCAGCTATTTCGACTTGGGTTGCTCGCGGCGAACCCCCTTGAATGGGGTGCCGTCGCCCTTGACGTCGAGGATCCGCCCGGTGTCGGCGTCCCGCTTGGCCCAGTCGCCTGAGGGCGTGCGGAACTGCGACCGGGCGCGGACTGCACCCTCACGGTGACCGTCATCGCGGTTCTTGTTGGTAGCCACCGTCGTGTCCCTTTCCCGATCCGTTTGTCGAACTGCGGCGATCGCACCTGACTCGACGTGCATACTAGGCAACTTGATTGACTGTGTCAAATCGGCTAGTCTATCGGTGTATTCGACACGGAGAGGGGTTATGGCAATTTCGTCCACCTCTGACATCGGGGCGAACCTTCAGCGACTGCGCGGGATGCGAGGCCTGACCCAGGAAGCAGCAGCCCGCGCAGCGGGCTTGTCGCGAGCCGCGTACCGGAATCTCGAGGCCGGCCTCAGCGAGCCCAGGGCATCAACTCTCGTTGCTGTCGCGAAGGCACTCGGAGTGTCGCCCGCTGACCTCCTCCGACCCGCGCCCGCGCCACCGCGAGCACGGTTCCGGTCGAAGCTTCGGTTGAAGGATCGTCCGCGGATCCTGCACGACGTTGGCCGTGAGCTCGACGACTACGCGTCTCTCGAGCGTCTCGTGGATGAAGAGCGCCCGTACCTCTTCGCGGAATTCCGCGCTCCGGAGGGCAAGGATCGGGCTCGCAGGGTGGCCGACATCGTCCGCAACACGCTGAGGCTCGGCGATGACCCGATCTTCGACATCAGCGGGCTTCTGGAAGACAAGGTCGGGATCAAGGTCCTCTGGCTTGAGATCGCCTCGGAGGGGTTCTTCGGCCTGTCCGTCGCTGAGAATGGCTCTGGGCCGGCGATCGTCGTGAACAGCTGGGATCGCATCAGTGTGGAGCGGCAGATCTTCACCGCCGCTCATGAGCTGGGCCATCTGCTCCTCCACCGAGACGAGTTCAACCCAGACGAGGTCGTCGAGGGCGTCGACGCCGAACGCGAGGCGGACGCCTTTGCGGCGCATCTGTTGATGCCCGAGCCACGCTTCACCATGGAATGGCAAGAGGTCCGTGGGCTTTCGCTGTTCGACGCCGTGATGAAGGTCAAGCGCATCTTCCGGGTGAGCTACCGGACCGTCCTGCATCGGCTCGACGAGGGCGGAGTGAAGGACGTCTGGCGGCGCTTCATGACCCAGGCCAAGGCGCGGCTGGGCAGGTCGCTCACTCGAACTGACGAACCTGATCCCTTGTCGTCGGCAGCGCGTGGAACCGCAGGTCCGGAGCCCCTCCGGGGCCGCGAGCCGTTCGAGCTGGCCCCACATGACTTCGATCCTGACCGCAGGAGGCGCCTCATCCGTCGGGCGCTCGATGAGCGCAGAATCTCACTCAGCCGCGCTGCGGAAATCCTGGGGCTCGATCTGCGGACGATGCGTGAGCTCAACCAGTCCTGGGCGTAGGCGGTGAAAGGGGCGCCCCTGCTTGCGCTCGTCGGCGACGCCAATGTGCTCATTGATTTCGCCGAGGCGAATGAGGCTGTCCTTGCTCTCATCGTCCAGCACGTCGCGCGCCTGATCGTCCCGACGCCGGTCCTGGCAGAGGTGGACATTCTTGACGAGCCCAAGTGCGTTGCGCTTGGCGTCGAAGTCGTCGAGCCCACATTGGCTCAGATGCGGGAGGCTGCCGCTCCGCACCCAGCGCTCTCGTTCGCGGACCAGATCTGCCTGATCGTGGCGCGAGACGCCGGAGCTACGTGCCTGACCAATGACGGGCCGCTCGGTGAGGAATGCGAGGCCAACTGCGTGCCGAGGATGCGCGGTCTCCGGCCGCTCCTCGCCCTTGTCGAGTGCGGGGCCCTCCCTCTCTCGGTCGCCATCGGAACCGTGGAACGCATCCGCGCCGCGAACTCCTACATCACACCTGCGATCGTGGAGGACTTCCGTCAGCTTGCCCACGAGGCGGAGAGCAGGCGGTGACTGAGCCTGCGTGCTCCGCCGGTGTGAAGGGTTTCGCCGGTGCGAAAGGGTTGATATGGCGATTCCGAGCGCGCAGGGCCACGCGCGCGGTAGACTCGGGGTCGCCCGAGTGGGCAACAGTCTCATCCGGGCTTTGGGATGCGCACCTGACTCATCCCCGAACGATGGCCGGGCGGAACCCGGTCCCGTTCAACCGCTGGCGCGTGGCTCAACGGTAGAGCACCTGACTCTGGATCAGGG
This sequence comes from Candidatus Limnocylindrales bacterium, assembly GCA_036391495.1. Classification (GTDB taxonomy): domain Bacteria; phylum Chloroflexota; class Limnocylindria; order Limnocylindrales; family CSP1-4; genus DASVZT01. The sequence continues at coordinate 67 of DASVZT010000224.1, read as the reverse complement.
GGTTCCAGGTTCGAATCCTGGCGCGCCAGCCACTTCCCTCCCCTGATTTCGACCGCGACCGGTTGGC
>DASVZT010000223.1:0-4426 GCA_036391495.1 Candidatus Limnocylindrales bacterium | reverse complement strand
CGCGGGCGTGTCGACCGGGGAGGCGCAGGCGCAGGCGGCCTCGCTCATGGACCAGTGGGGTGTCGGGCGCAAGGGATTCGACGACGGTCTCGTCGTGCTCTTCGACGTCGACCCGTCCGGCTGCCACGGCCAGGTCCAGCTGTACGCCGGGGCCGGCTTCCGCGCGACGTTCATGAGCGACGGGGACCGGCAGCACGTCTTCGACGACACGATGCTGCCTTACCTGCAGCAATGCCGGCTCGGGCAGGCGATGCTCGCGGGCCTCGCCGCCATCGATGCGGGTGCGACGCCCGAGCATGCCGCCTCGCTCGAGCGCGCCCGCCAGGTCGACGCGGTCATCGGGCTCGTCCTCGCGCCGGTCGCCTTCCTGCTCCTGTCGATGTGGGCGGCCTGGAACTGGCTGCGCCACGGCCGCGACCCGGTCTATCTCGACGATCCCTCGATCCACCTCCCTGCCCCACCGCCCGACCTCACGCCGGCGACGGGCGCACTCGTCTTCGAAGGCCGGACATCGCAGCGTGCGTTCACGACGGCCCTGATGGACCTCGCCAGCAGGGGCGAGCTCGTCTTCGATCAGCTCGACCCCGGCGCCAGGGCCAAGGTCGCGATCGACTTCTCGGTCCCCGCGGCGCCGGACGCCCAGGCTGCATGGCGGAGGCAGCGGGCGCAGCGCCAGCCGATCGGCCCGGCCGAAACGTCGCTCACGGCGGCGCTTCGGAAGATCGCGACGGAGCGGATCGAGCCGGAGCAGATGCCGGAGGTGGCCGCCCTGCGCGGCGAATTCCAGGAATCGCTCGAGGGACGGGCGGTCGAGAAGGGCTGGTTTGCCCGGCGCCCGGGGTCGGTCATGCGGCGCTGGTTCGCGCTGGCCGGGATCGAGGGAGCCATCGGTGCCGTGCTCGTCTGGCTCGGTTGGACCCTCCCGTTCGCCGGGCTGCTCATGCTGGGTGTCGCCGTCGTCCTCGCGGCGGGACTGACGGGCTTCTTCGCCTGGTCGATGCCGGCGCGAACGATGCCCGGGGCGATGATCCGGGCGATGCTCGCCGCATATCGCCGGACACTCGACAAGACCATGACGCAGGCACGATCGATGGGCCAGGTCGTCGATGAGGCGGCCGTGCCGCTCATCGAGGATCCCGACGCGGCCGTCGTCTGGGCAGTTGCCCTCGGGCTCGCGCACCGGGTCGAGGAGGTGCTGGCCCGAAGTCTCGAGGACGTCCGCGCCGGCAGGACGACGAGTTCGGCCGTCTACCTCCCGCTCTGGTACCACCCGGCACCGTCGGCCGGATCGGGCGCAGGATCGGGCGTCGGATCAGGCGGCTGGTTCGGCGGCGGCGGTTCTGCCTTCTCGAGCTCGGCGATCCCGAACATCGGCGGGATGATGGCGGCCATCGGCACGATCGGGGCACCGGCGTCGTCGTCGGGCGGCGGTGGGGGCTTCGGCGGCGGGGGCGCGGGCGGTGGCGGAGGCGCCGGGGGCGGCTTCTGAGGGCGTTCGTCCCGGCGGGAGGTCCTCGCGGACTCGGGGGCCCGGCGCGACCTCGGGGGCCCGGCGCGACCTCGGAGGCCCGGCGCGACCGCGGCCCTCGGCATCCGAACGGCTACACTCCGACCCATGGGTGCAGTCGACACGATGGAGCTCTTCTTCGATCGTCTGAACGCGGGTGACCGCGAGGGCGCGGTCGGCCTGATGGACGAGAACACCGAGATGCGGGTTCACGTCGGCGACAGCGTCCAGACGCTGCGCGGCCTCGAGCGCGTGGGGGGCTGGTTCCTGCGTGGCGATCGCGGCCTCCGGATGATCCCGGGCGAAGTGCGCGATCTCGGCAATACCTACCAGGCGGACATCCTCGTCATCAGGCCTGGTGCGCCGAGCCAGCATCTCGACGCATCCTTCCGCGTCGAGGCCGGCAAGATCACCTCGATCAACCTCGCCCCGCGATAGGGCCCTTACGCGCGGGTCGGCTGGCGTCGCGGTCGCTCCGGTGGGCCTCGGGGTCGGTCCGGTGGCCCTAACGGGGCCGATGTCGACGACACCGTCATCCAGGCCAGAAGCAGGACGCTAAGCAGACATCGGGGCGGGTCGAGAGGGGCGGCGAGGCCCAGGCCACGCTCCGCTCGTGCTCAGTTGTGCTCAGCCGGCTGTTCGTGGGCGATCCCGCGACCCAGCAGCGAGGCCTTAACGGCTCTCTACCCGCGGAGATGTCAGTGTCGGCGACATCCGCCGGGATTGGGCCGCCAACGCTGCCCGGCCGGGTGGGACGCGGGCCGCCCTCACGAGCACCTCGCCGACACGCCGCTCCGCCTGGGAGCGCGTGAGACCTGAGACCTAAGGTGCGCTCGCGGATGCGGCGGGAACCGTCGTCGCGTCGGGCACGGCGGTCGCGTCCGAGACGCTGCTCGCGGCTGGCGTCGGGATCGTGATCTGGTCGCCGATGGCGAGCGCGTTCGGGTTCTTGATCTGCGGGTTCGCCGCGATGATGTCGGCGATCGTCGTCTTGTACTTCGCCGCGATCCGCGAAAGCGTGTCACCGTCCTTCACGGTGTAGACGATCGGCGTCGGCTGCGGAACGGGTGTCGGCGCGAGCGACGCCGATGGCGCCACGGAGGCGGCGGGCGACTCGGTCGGCGTGGCGTCTCCGCTCGCACCGAGCTTCAGCAGCATCGGCGGGACGACGAAGAGCACCACAGCGGCGACGACCAGGGCGACGAACCCAAGCCCGACACGCGAGAGGTTCGGCAACGAGACGGGCGTCCGCAGCGCCGGGTAGGCCACGTGCCTGTGTGGCTCCTCCCATTCGGGCCCGTGGACGATGGGGCCGCTCTCGGCGGCTCCGCGCCGCCCGCCCGGGCGATCGCGCTGCGGCAATCGATCCGCCGGCGGCGCATGACGAGACGGTCGATCCGTCTCGTCGAGGTCGGCCGCCTCGTCCTCCGTGTCATCGGCCCCGAGCCACGCAGCAGCCGAGGCAGCGAGGCCCGCGCCGGGCCTAGCGGACAGCGCCGGCTGCTGCGGAGGCATGACACGTGAGGTCTCCGGCGAGCCTCCTGCCGGCGTGGACGCTCGTCCTGCCGCACCGGTCGACGCGGGCGTCAGGAAGCCGAGCTCGGCCGCCGCGGATGCGCCTCCAGCAAAGCCCGAGACGAGATCAGCAGCCTCCTCGTCTTCGTCAGCCTCGTCCGCCAGCTCCACGTCATCTGCGTCTTCTGCCCGACGCTCTGCTGCACCAGATGCATCGGTCGACAACCAGGGCGGTGGCGAGGCCCACTCCCGCCGGCCCCGTCGGACGGTCGGTCGAATGCCTTCGTCAGGGTCCGTCCGCAAGGGCGCGCGCGGGACCGCCGCCTCCCGGCGAGCCCAATCCTGGAAGGTCGGGCATGCCACGAACGACGGGGAGAGGCAGTACGCGTCCTGGTGCGCCAGCGCGCGGGGCGCCGGCCGCTCCTCGGCGAAACAGCGGTGTCGGTGGTCGGGTCGGGTGGAGCGCTCGTCGCGCTCGTCCTCGAAGGCAACGAACGGGCAGGCCGGCGCGCCGTCGACGATGGGGAGGCCACGGTCGGTCATCGTCGGCATCATAGCGGGCGCTCGACGAGCCTTGGCCGACCGTCTCGACGCGCCCGGACCGGAGCCCGCGCCGTCCACGACGGCGAGGCCCGGCTCTGCCGGTCAGTCCTGCCGGTGCCGCCGGTACCGGCGTCGACGCGACCGCATCGTGATCGAGTCGCCGTCCATGGGGACGATGCTGATCGAACCGTCCGGCTCCAGGACCGCGAGCTTCATCTGGTCGACGGACTCGAGGCCGTGCTCGCGGAGTGCGGCGTCGAGATCCTCCTGGTCCAGGTCCTCACGCCCCAGCGCCTGCTCGATCCAGTGGCCGTCGCGTCCGACGACGGCTGCCGGGAATTCGAGCAGCCGCTTGAAGATCGGGACGCGGTGGCGGAGGTACGCAACGAAGCGATTCAGGACGAAGATCGTCGCGATGATGATCCCGGCGCCCGGCAGCGACACGTCCGGTCCGGTCATCGCAGGCTGGAGGGCGTTCGCGACGAGCAGGACGAGAGCGAGGTCGAAGATCGTGAACTGACCGAGCTCGCGCTTGCCGGACATTCGCAGTGCGACGAGGAACGCCACGTAGACGACGACCACCCGCAGCACGAGCTCGATCGGCGAGATCGCGAGCCTGAGCATCGAGTCGCTGAACACGTCGCGATGGTGTCACATCGACGGATCGACTGGAGACCTCACCAGCGCGGCCTACCCATGGGCGTACAAGGTGCGGTCGTAGCCGCCGTGGCGCGAGCAGACGCCGCTGCGCCCACCGGAGTGGCTGAACATCTCGTCGACGCATTGGACGACATACCCGTTCGTGCTGGTCCAGAAGCTCGCGATGCAGCTGAAGTAGGAGCAGAACGCGGCGGGTGGGTT
>DASVZT010000222.1:0-15825 GCA_036391495.1 Candidatus Limnocylindrales bacterium | reverse complement strand
CGCCGCGATCCTGTTCGCCGGGCTGGTCGTCGGTCCGGCTCTCCTCGTCGGCGGCATCGTCCTGCTGTTCATCTCGCTCGTCGGCTGGCTCGGCGATGCCGGTCACGAGTACCACGCCGTCGCGGCGTCGGACCTGTCCGGCCACCTGGAGCCCGCGACGGCGCCGCACTACCCGATCGGGACGCTCGTCGCGTTCGTCGTCGTCCTCGTCGTCGGCATTGGGATCAGCGCGGGGATCGTCCCGGGAACCAGCGGCGAGGCGGCCGCCTCCAGGGCTCCGGGGAGTGGCGCCGCGTCGGCGGGACCCGGCGCGAGCGGCGGCATGCCGAACCCGGCGGCCTCGGCGGCGCCGGGGGCGGCCGCGGACGTCAGCATCACCGCCCAGAACATCCAGTTCACGACGGCCGACACGACGGCACCGGCCGGCAAGGCGTTCACGATCGCCTTCTCGAACCAGGACGCCGGCGTCCCCCACGACGTCGCCATCCACAAGGACTCGCCGACCGGGCCGGTCGTCTTCCAGGGCCAGATCGTCACGGGTCCCACCACCGTCGTCTATGACGTCCCGGCCATCCCGGCCGGGACCTACGCCTTCGTCTGCACGGTTCATCCGAACATGACGGGGACGCTGACGGTCAAGTAGCGATCGGGGTTCGAAGACGCGTCGCCGGGTCGCTCTCCTCGTCGGGCTCGCTGCCCTGACGGCGGTCGCCGTCGTCGGGGTCACCTTCGCGACGGGCGGCCTCGACCGACTCGTCGGCAACGGCCCAGGCCCGGGCGGCGTGGCGTCGGCGGACGAGATCCGTGTCGGGCAGGCCGTTCCGCCCATCGCCGGCTCGACGCTCGACGGCGTCCCCTTCGACCTCGCCGACGTCCGGGGACATCCAGTCCTCATCAACTTCTGGGGACCGTCATGCGTGCCGTGTCGCGACGAGTTCCCGCTCTTCAAGCAGATGCTCGCCGAGCATGCGTCGCAGGGATTGATGATCGTCGGCGTCCTCTTCCTCGACGACGTGCCGAGCGCGAAGGCGTTCGCGACCGAGTACGCCGCGACGTGGCCGACCGTCATCGACCCGACGCGCGCCATCGCGAAGAGCTACCGGGTCGTCGCCCGGCCGCAGTCGTATTTCGTCGACAAGGACGGGATCCTGCGCTCGATCCAGGTCGGGCAGGTGACCCAGGCCGACTTCGAGCGGCAGTTCGCGGCGATCGCGACGCCATGACGACGGTGGCGGAGACGGAACGGGCGAGCAAATTGCGCGCCGGGGCGGGCACGGGCGAGGCCGCCGTCGTCGTTCGCGGCCTCGTCAAGCGCTACGGCGGGCGCGCCGTCGTCGACCGGCTCGACCTGACCGTCCCCCGCGGCGAGCTGCTCGCGCTCCTCGGTCCGAACGGCGCGGGCAAGACGACGACCGTCGAGGTCCTCGAGGGCTACCGGCAGGCCGACGAGGGCGAAGTACGCGTCCTCGGGCTCGACCCGATCCGCGAGGGGCCGGCCCTTCGCTCCCGCATCGGCCTGATGCTCCAGGGCGGCGGCGTCTACCCACAGGCTCGACCGCGCGAGATCCTCCAGCTGTTCGGACGGTTTTACCGCTCGCCACGGGACGCCGACGAGCTGCTCGATCTCGTCGGGCTGCGGGCCGCCGCGACGACCCGCTACCGCGTCCTCTCCGGCGGCCAGAAGCAGCGTCTCGCGCTTGCGCTGGCGCTCGTCGGACGGCCCGAGCTCGTCGTCCTCGACGAGCCGACGGCCGGCATGGATCCGGCGGCCAAGGCCTCGACGCGCGCGCTCATCTCCGATCTCCGGGCAAGCGGCATCACGGTGCTGCTGACGACTCACGAGCTCGCCGACGTCGAGCGGCTGGCCGACCGGGTGGCGATCATCGATCGCGGCCGTCTGGTCGCGCTCGGGTCCGTCGCCGAGCTGAGCGGGTCTGCCGCCGGGGTGATCCGGTTCCGCGCCGCCAAGCCGCTCACCGAGACGGACCGGCGGGTCCTGCTCGGCGCCCTCATGGACGGCAGAGCGGTCGCCGACGCGGAGGTCGTCCCGGACGTCGTCTCCGACACCCCCGACGGCACCTACCGCGTGCGCGGCCTTGCGCCGACCCCGGCGGTCGTGGCGCGGCTCGCGGCGTGGGCGGCCGAGCGCGGCCTGTTGCTCCCCGAGATCCGTGCCGGCGGCGGTACGCTCGAGGAGCGCTACCTCGAGCTGACGGGCGAGCACAGGGAGGAGGAGACGTGACGCCGTCACCGGCTGCCCCGGCCTGGCGCGCGACGCTCGCCCAGACCGCGATGGAGCTCCGGCTGACCGCCCGCCGGGGGGAGAACCTCCTGGTCACGATCGTCATCCCGGCCGTCCTGCTCCTGTTCTTCGCCTCCGTGTCGGTCCTGCCGGTCGGGGCGCGGGCGGTCGATTTCCTGCTCCCCGGCGTCCTCGCCCTGGCCGTCATCTCGACCTCGCTCGTGAACCTGGGGATCGCGACCGCCTACGAGCGCTACTACGGCGTGCTCAAACGACTCGGCGGCTCTCCCCTGCCGCGCGCTGGGCTCATCGCGGCGAAGATGCTCGCCGTCGGCGTCGTCGAGTGCCTGCAGGTCGCGCTCCTCGTCGCCATCGCCGTCGCCGGCTTCGGCTGGGCGCCGGGCCCCGGCGCGAACCTCGGTCTCGTGCTCGGCGCCTTCGTCCTCGGCACTCTCGCCTTCGCGGGCCTCGGGCTGGCCATGGCAGGAGGTCTGCGCGCCGAGGCGACGCTCGCCGGGGCGAACGGCCTCTTCCTGGTGCTGCTCCTCCTCGGCGGAGTCGTCATGCCGATCGACCACCTCCCCGGGCCGCTGGCGGCTCTCGCACGCGTGCTGCCGGCGAGCGCGCTGTCGGACCTGCTCCGCGCCGGGCTCGGGTCGGGCCTCGCGACGGCACCCGCGGACGTGGCCGGGTCGTTCGCCGTCCTCGCCGCGTGGGCGATCGGCGCCACGCTCCTGGCTGTGCGCGCCTTCCGCTGGGAGTAGTTGACATGCAGCCGAAGTAGCTCCTCCCGCTGCGAGCGGAGCCCGCGCATCGCAGGTCCAGCAGATGGGCGGGGCATCGACAGATGGGCGCCAACGGCTAGACTTCGCGCCATGAGCAGCGTGGCGATGACCGTCCTCGGTCCCGTCGACCCCTCGGACCTCGGCGTCGTCGACGCCCACGACCACCTGTTCCTCCGCTCCCCCGCGTTGCCCGGGCAGGAGTTCGACGATCTCGATCGCACGGTCGAGGAGCTCCGCGAGGCGGCTGCGACGGGCATCCGGACCGTCGTCGAGATGACGCCGATCGGCTGCGGACGGCGCCCGGACCTGCTGCGCGCTGCGTCCCGGACATCGGGTGTCCACGTCGTCGCCTGCACGGGCTACCACCGCGACGCTCACTACCCCGCCGGCCACTGGGTCCTCGACGCCCCGGTCGACCTGCTCGCAACCAGGATCGTCGCCGACCTCGAGCGGGGGATGCATCCCGGCGACTGGCTCGATCCGGGCGCGGCCGCCGACCCGGCTCGGGCGGGCGTCATCAAGGCCGGAGCGTCCTACCAGCGCATCAGCGTGCCCGAGCGACGGCGGCTCGAGGCCGCGGCGATCGCGAGCGTCCGGACCGGCGCCCCCGTCCTCGTCCACGCGGAGGTCGGGACGTGCGGCCACGACATCGTGAACCTCCTCTCCGCGTCCGGGGTCCCCCCGACGTCGATCCTCCTCGCGCACCTGGACCGCAATCCCGACGCGGAGCTCCATGCCGAGATCGCGTCACGCGGCGTGACCCTCGAATACGACACGATCGGGCGGATCAAGTACCGGCCCGACAGCGACCTCATCGCCCTGATCGAGAGTCTCGTCACGGCGGGCCATCTCGATCGCATCGTCCTCGGGCTCGATCTCGGCATCCGGGATTACTTCCGCTCCTGGGGCGGCGGCCCGGGGATGCGGTACCTGCTCGAGACGTTCGTCCCGCGGCTGCGGCGCCGCCTCGGCGATGCCGCGACGGACGCCATGCTCGTGGCCAATCCGGCCCGCGCGTTCGCCCTTCGGCCGGTCGTGCACCGCGGGACGCACGTGTGACGCGCAACGGGACGACGGTGTCACCCACGCGCACCGACCGCTACGACGTCGTCGTCGTGGGCGCCGGGTCGGCCGGCTCGTCGGCTGCGATCTCGGCCGCCCGCGCGGGCGCCCGGACGCTCCTCGTCGATCGCCTGGCGTTCATGGGCGGGACGTCGACCGCCGTCCTCGATACCTTCTATGCCTTCTACACACCCGGCGACCATCCCCGGCGCGTGGTCGGCGGGCTCGGCTGGGAGGTCGCGCAGCGGCTGGTCGCGGACGGCGTCGCGTTCGAGCGACCCAACACGTACGGGGCCGGGACGGGCGTGACGTACGACCAGGAGGCGCTCAAGCGACTGTGGGAGCGGCTCGGCGAGGACGCTGGCCTCGACCTCCTGCTCCACACGTGGGCGACGGGCGTCCAGCTCGACGGCACGCGCGTCTGCGCCGTCCGCCTGTGGAACAAGGGCGGCGAGCGCTGGGTCGAGGCGGGGACGTTCGTCGATGCCTCGGGCGACGCCGACGTCTCGGCGATGGCCGGCGCCTCCTACGACGACGCGCGCTCGACGGGCAAAGTTCAGTCGCTCTCCACGCTCTTCCGCCTGGCGAACGTGGACCTCGCCCGGGCATCCGCAGTCCCCAAGCCCGAGCTCTGGTCCCTCATGCGCGAGGCGTCCGCCTCGGGCCGCTACCGTCTGCCCCGTCTCGAGGGCTCATGGCATCGGACACCGAACGATGGCGTCGTCATGGTCCACATGACGCGCATCCCCAATGTCGACGCGACCGACCCGGAGGAGCTCACCCGGGCCGAGGTCGAGGGGCGCCGGCAGGCGGCGGAGTACATCCGCTTCCTGCGCGACCGCGTGCCCGGGTTCGAGCGTGCGGTGCCGGTCGGCACGAGCCCGGCGATCGGCGTGCGAGAGAGCCGCCGCGTCCACGGCGACCACCGGCTGACGCGCGACGAGGTCCTCGCGGCGACGCGCTTCGACGACGAGATCGCGCTCTGCGGGGCGCCGATCGAGGACCACGGGACCGGCGCCGGGACCGACTGGCACTACGTCGCGGACGGCGGCGTCTACGGGATCCCGTATCGTTGTCTCCTGCCGGCAGGGATCGACGGCCTGCTGGTCCCGGGACGATGCTTCTCGGCGACACACGACGCCCACGCGTCGGCGCGCTCGATGGCGACGTGCATGGCGATGGGCCAGGCGGCGGGGACCGCAGCGGCGCTGGCTGCCGCCGCCGGCGGAGCGCCCCGAGACGTCGACAGCACCCGCCTTCGCGAACGCCTGCTCGCGAACGGCGCGCTGCTCGAGCCCGTCTCGACGGGCCCCGCGGGACGATGAAGGGACGACGGCGATGAACGACATGGACGGTAGCGCGTTCGCAAGCCACGTCGCGCGCCTGTTCTTCGACCGGCAGATGACGAAGGTCGAGATCGCCGCGCGGCTGGGCATCTCGCGCTACCGTGTCGCCAGGCTCGTGGACCAGGCACTCGCCCAGGGGCTCGTGCGCATCGAGTTCCGCGACGTCCCGGAGCAGGATCGCGAGGTCGCCGCGGCGATCGAGGAGACGTGGCGGATCGACCTCTGCGCGGTCGCCAACGTCGACGCGGCCGACGATCCGATCCGGGCCCTGGCGCGCCTGGCGGCCTCGATCGTCGACGACCTCATCGTCGGTGGGTCGGTCATGGGCATCGCCTGGGGCTCGACGCTGGCCGCGGTCGCGCGTGAGCTGGCGCGACGCGACGATCCCTCCCTGACCGTCGTCCAGCTCGCAGGCAGCTCGACGCGAGTCGAGCCGGAGCGCGCCTCCGGCGAGCTCGCCCGCCGTGTCGCCGACCGACTCGGCGCCAGGTACGTGCCGCTGTTCGCGCCCGCCTTCGTCAAGTCGACCGCCCTCCGCGACGCTCTCCTGCGGGAGCCGGAGATCGCGGCCGCCGTCGAGCTGTGGTCGAAGCTCGACCTGGCGATCGTCGGGATCGGCTCGATGCCGAAGTCCGGCGATCCGTCCGCCGCGCGGTCGTCCCTCCTGCAGTCGGGCGTCCTCTCGCCGGCGGACCTCGCAGCGATCCGCGCCGCGGGCGCCTGCGGCGACCTCGTCCTCTACCCGTTCGACGTGTCGGGCTCCTTCGTCGCCCACGAGATCGCAGAACGCTCGATCGCCATCCCGCTCGAGCTCCTGGGACCCGTTCCACGCGTCGTCGCTGTCGCGGGGGGCGCCGAGAAGTCGGATGCGATCCGCGGCGCGCTGGAGACCGGGATGATCGACGTGCTCATCACCGACTCGGCGGCCGCCCACGCGGTCGCCCGCGACTCCGGGCTGCGGCCCAGGCGACGGCCCGGGCGCGCGACGAATCGCCCTGCGAACCGGGCGAACCGATCGGCATGACGGGGGTCGGGCCGGGCGGGCCGGACGCGCCGGGCGGGCGCTTCGCGGGACGCGCGGTCCTGGTCGCGGGTTCGACGGGGATGGCCGCGGCGGCTGCCCGCGCGATCGCCGCGGAGGGCGGGGCCGTCTTCGTCGTGTCGCGGACGGCCGAACACTGCATCGATCTCGCCACCCTGATCCGGGCCGACGGCGGCCGGGCGGACGCGTTCGCGGCGGACCTGGCCGACGAGGCTGCCGTCGACGAAGCGTTCGCGGCGTTCCGAGAGCGGTTCGACCGGCTCGACGGCGTCTTCGCGGCAGCCGGGATCAGCGGACGCCGGTTCGGCGACGCTCCACTCCACGAGGCGACGCTCGACGGATGGGAGACAGTGCTCGCCTCGAACGCCCGGAGCACCTTTCTCGTCTGCCGGGCGGCAGTCCGAACGATGCTGGACCAGGAGCCCGGCACGGGCGGCCGGGGCGCGATCGTGACAATGTCGAGCCGGCTTGCGACGCACCCCGCGGCCGAGCACTTCGCCACTCACGCGTACGCGGCCAGCAAGGGGGCGATCGAGAGCTTCAGCCGCGCGGTCGCGGCCTATTACGCGCCCGACGGGATACGCGTGAACGTCCTCGCACCCGGGCTCGTCGCGACGCCGATGAGCCGACGGGCCCAGGCGGACGAGGCGGTGCTCCGCTATCTCGCCGCCAAGCAGCCCCTCGCGGGCGGCCCGATCGAGACCGACGACACGACCGGGACGGTGCTGTTCCTGCTCGGCGACGAATCCCGGATGATCACCGGTCAAGTCGTCGCGGTCGACGCCGGATGGTCGGTGAGTGAGCCGTCGGCGAGCTGAGCGACGGCCGGGCGGGCGGACCGCGCGGGGCGGGCCAGCGGGCGCGCGGGGCGGGCCAGCGGGCGCGACGGCCGCGCGGGCGGGCCGGGAGGAGTGACGAAGGCGCCCGGGACAAGGTGAACCCCGGGTGGTCGGGACCCGGGGTTCTGGGAAAAGGCGTCTGGTTGCGGGGAAGGGATTCGAACCCTTGACCTTCGGGTTATGAGCCCGACGAGCTGCCGCTGCTCCACCCCGCGACCTCCTATTGTAGGAAGACCCGCGTGAAGCGTCAAATGACGTGACGGCTGCGGCAGCGTGGCGACTCGCGGCGGCACGGCCAGCCCTCGTCCTGGCCTAATCTCGGCCAGCGCGATCCTTATGCGACTCGCCCCCTCCTCGACCTGCCCGAGGAAGCCCATCAACGACGAATCCCGCAGCGAGGAGGGGCTTGACCTACGAGAGTCGAATCTGCAGACGCCCCCTGACGAGTCACCCGCGGCGACCAGCCGCCTAAGAGGGGCGATCGCCGAGATTGCGCAAGAACCGGCGCCGCCGACGGAGCGTGAAACAGGCCAATACCGTCGCTGCTGACCGCGGTCCGCACACGGCCGCCGAGGACCCCTATCATCGTTCCATGGGCTTCGGCACGCTCGTCCTGGTCGCCGCGATCGCGCTGCTCGTCCTTCTCCCGACGCGCCGGCTCTATCTCGCCGGGTGGTCCGAGGGCGCGCTCGCGGCGTATTTCCTCGCCCTCATCGCGTTCGGCCTGCTCGTCGCCGAGCTGCGGAGCCCCGCGCGCTACCTGGTGCCGATCCTCGTCGTCGCATACGTCGCGCCGTTCGTCACGTTCCGGGCGGGAGTCGCACGGATCGTCGGCCGGCCGCCGTCGCCGGTCGTGCGGCCCGGTCCGATCCGACGCGTCGGGCCGTCGGACCAGGGATCGGCGGATGCCGAAGAGCCGACAGAGCCGACAGCTCGAACGTCGGGGCCGAGGCGGGCGGACCGCTCCTGACCGGCGGTCGTCCCGGAAGGGGCGCGGTGCTAGCATCCGGACCAGTGGACCCCACCGGACCGCATGCGACCGCACCAGGCGAGGGCACGGATAGGCGTCCCGCCCGTCTGGCGCCGACACGACTCGTCGTCGCCGGTCCGCCCCGACCACAGCGCGTCACCCCATCGACCGGGTTCACCGCGACCCACGTGCCGTCGATCGACCACCCGGTCGGTCACAGGAGGCGGCTGATCCTCGACGCGGCGATCCTCCTGGGCACCGCCGCCGCGGCGGTCCTGGTGGCCTCGATGATTGCGCCCGTCGGTCCCACGGGCGGCGTCCTCGGGATCACGACCGACGGGATGGCGACGGCCGGGACGGTCGTGGGAGCCGGACCACTGGCGCCGGCGGCGTCCGGGCCGATCGGCGGTGCTGCCGCGCACGCGACGCCGGTCGCACGAGTGCCGGCCGCGAGCTCGGCTCCCCGGCTCGCGACGCCGAGCGGGGGCTCGGACAGTCAGGCGATCACGGGCGGCGCGACGGGCTCGGGCGTCACATCCCCGGCCTCGGGCGTCACGTCCTCCGCCTCGGGGCCATCGGCCGCGAGCCTGGCGCTCCTGGCGCCCTGCCCGGACCACAGCGGCTGCTACCTCTACGTCGTCCGGCGCGGCGACAACCTGACCCGCATCGCGTCCCGCTTCGGCCTGTCCGTGTCGGTCATCCTCGCGCTGAACCCGGCGATCGTCGATCCCTCGATCGTCATCACGGGCTCGACGCTGCGGCTCCCGACTCCGACCCGGTGACCGGCCCGCAGACCGGCCCGGGCTCCGCCGTCCGCATCGTCGAGGTCGGCCCGCGCGATGGGCTCCAGAACGAGCCGACCCTCGTGGCGACCGACGACAAGCTCCGCTTCATCGCGCTCCTCACCGAGGCCGGGCTGCGCGAGATCGAGGCGACGAGCTTCGTGTCGCCGCGCGCCATCCCGCAGCTCGCCGACGCCGACGCCCTGATGGCCCGACTCGAGCGCCGGCCGGGCGTCCGCTACCCCGTCCTGGTCCCGAACGAGCGCGGTCTCGATCGCGCGGCGGCGGCCGGCGTCGATGCCGTTGCCGTCTTCACCGCGGCCACCGACGCCTTCACGCAGCGCAACATCGGGATGACCGTCGCGCAGTCGATCGAGGCCGCCCGACCCGTCCTCGACCGTGCCGGACGTGCCGGCTGGTGGCGGCGCGGCTACGTGTCGACCGCCTTCGGCTGCCCGTTCACCGGCGCCGTCGATCCGCGTACGCCAGTCGAGGTCGCCCTCCATCTCCTGGACCTGGGCGTCGACGAGGTTTGCTTCGGCGATACGATAGGCGTGGCCGTTCCGACCGGTGTCGGTGCCCTCCTCGCCGCGGCCGCCGCCGCCGGCATCGGTCCGGCACGGATCGCCCTCCATTTTCACGACACGCGCGGCACCGCTCTCGCCAACGTGGTCGCGGCGCTCGAGCGGGGGGTCCGTTCATTCGACAGCTCGACGGGCGGCACGGGTGGCTGTCCCTATGCGCCGGGCGCGGCGGGCAACCTCGCCACCGAGGATCTCGTCTACCTCCTCGACGGCATCGGTCTCGACCATGGCGTCGACCTCGCCGGCGTGCTCGAGGCGGCTCGGTTCATCTCGTCGATCCTCGGCCGGCCAGTCGGATCGAAGGTCGGTCAGGCGGGCGGCTGGGATCCCGCGACCGGAGCGCCGACCGACCGGGGCTGAGCGGGCTGCAAGCGGCTTGCCACGTCCACGCGGGGTTCCGTGGCCCCCAGCCGACGTCGCGTCGACGACGATTCCAGCCCCCACACGTGCAGGAGCGTCGGTCGAACTGATCGATCACCAGGGGGAGGCGGCGATTCGCTCGTCCCGTCCCGACACGACCCGTCCCGACACGTCCCGTCCCGGTGCTGCGGCGCGCCTCGCGATCCTCGCGATCCTCGCGGTCCTCGCGGTCGTCGCTTCGCTCGTCCTCGGCGGGTGCGGGCTCAGCTCGGCTGACCACTCCACGCCGGCAGACGCACACGAGACGACGGGCGGTGCGCTGCCGACGAGCGGCGCAGTCGGCTCGCCACCCGCGTCGGAGACCCCTGGCCCGCCACGCGACCACATCGTCATCATCCTCATGGAGAACCACGGACCGTCGGTCCTCGGCGATCCGGCGGCGCCCTGGCTCGCGGCGGCCGCCGCGCGATACCGGGTCGCCACCGACTACACGGCGCTGGCCCATCCCAGCCAGCCGAACTACATCGCCCTCACCTCGGGCGGGACCCAGGGCGTCAGCAACGACGGGACAGTCGACCTCGGGGTGGAGAACATCGTCGATCGGCTCGAGGCGACCGGGAAGACCTGGAAGGCGTACATGCAATCGCTGCCCACCGGCGGAAACACCCCGAAGCTCGCCTCGAGCGCACGAACGCTGTACGCACGCAAGCACGACCCCTTCGTCTCGTACACCGACGTATCCTCGAGCGACGCACGCATGGGCAACATCGTCGACCTCGGGCAGCTGGCGACGGACGCCGCCGCCGGCGCCCTGCCCGACTTCGCCTGGATCAGCCCCGACCAGTGCCACGACATGCACGGCATCGGGACGGAGGCCTCGTCACCCTGTCCGATGCCCCAGACGGACCGCGCCCTGGTCGGCGCGGCGGACTCGTTCCTCGCGACATGGGTGCCGCGGATCCTCGCCTCGCCCGGCTGGACCGATCGGTCGATCATCTTCGTGACCTGGGACGAGGGCGCTGACGGGGACACGTCCGGCTGCTGCGGCATCACGAAGGGCGGCGGACACGTCGCCCTTCTCGCCATCATGTCCGGGGGCCCGCGGACGTCGTCGACGCCCTACAACCACTATTCGCTGCTGACGACGATCTCGGAGCGCCTCGGCCTCGCCTGCCTCGGCGTCACCTGCGACACGTCGACGGTCAAGCCGATGACCGACCTCGTCGGCCCCTGAGCGGCGGGGCGACCGCTGCCGTCAGCTACCCGTTGCGGCGCTCGAACTCCCGCATGAACGCCACGAGATCGTCGACGCCCCGCTCGGGGAACGCGTTGTAGATCGACGCCCGCATCCCGCCGACCGAGCGATGGCCCTTCAGGCCGTCGAAGCCGGCCGCCGTCGACTCCTTGATGAACGCCTTCTCGAGGTCCTCGCTCGCCAGCCGGAACGTGACGTTCATCAGGCTCCGGCTGTCCTTCTCGGCCGTGGGGCGCCAGAAGCCGGTGCGGTCGAGCTCGGCGTAGAGCTTGCCCGCCTTGCGCTCGTTCAGCGCCGCGATCGCCGGCAACCCACCCATCTCGAGGAGCCAGTCGACGACGAGACCGAGGACGTAGATCCCGAAGGCCGGCGGCGTGTTGTAGAGCGACCCGTTCTCGGCGTGGATGGCGTAGTTGAGCATCGTGTGGAGCGACTTGCTCGACCGGGCGACGAGATCCTCCCGGATGATGACGAGCGTCACGCCGGACGGCCCGAGGTTCTTCTGCGCGCCGGCGTATACGAGACCGAACCGCGAGACGTCGATCGGCCCGCTGAAGATGTCCGACGACGCGTCGCTCACGAGAGGCACGTCCCCGACCTTGGGCAGCCGGTGCCACTCCGTCCCCTCGATCGTGTTGTTCGACGTCATGTGAACGTACGCGGCGCCGGGGGTGAACTCGAGCTCGGCGTCCGTCGGGATCCGGTTGTAGTTCGTGTCGGCGGTCGAGCCCGTCTCGTGGACGGCCCCGACGCGCTTGGCCTCCTTGGCGGCCTTCTCGGGCCAGGAGCCGGTCATGATGTAGTCGGCCGTCCGCCCCTCGGTCAACAGGTTGAGCGGGACCATCGAGAACTGGAGAGTCGCGCCGCCCTGGAGGAACAGGATCCGGTAGTCGTCGCCGATCCCGGCGAGACGGCGGATGTCCGTCTCGGCCTTCTGGATGATCCCCTCGAACGTCGCCGAACGGTGGCTGATCTCCATGACGGACATGCCGACGCCCGGCAGGGCGATCAGCTCGCGCTGCACGCGCTCGAGGACCGGCAACGGCAGGACGGCTGGGCCCGACGAGAAGTTGTAGATGCGCTCGGCGGCGACGATGTCGGTCATGGCGGCGACTCCTTGAGGCTCCCGCGGCTCCTGCCGCTGTCAATCGGGCTCGGGCGGTCTCATCGGCCGGCTACAGCGCGACGAGCTGGGCGCTCAGGACATTGTCCCCGCGCGAGATCGACGTCAGCGTCTCGGACGATGGCGCGCGGTCGAGATTGATGCGGGCGACGGCCGCCTCGGCGCCCTCGAACACGACGTTCTCGGTCTCCTGGGCGTTGATGCCGTCCTCGCGAAGGTGCTCGAAGACGTGGGCGAGGACGCCCGGCCGGTCACGGTGGCGGACGACGAGCAGATGGGTGGCCGGCGAGCGGCGTGCGAGGTTGACGACGTTGGGGACGCGACCGGTCTCGGAGAAGGAACGGACGATGCGGACCGTCTCGGCTGCGATGGCCTCCTGGGCCTGCTCGGTCGACGCCCCGATGTGGTGCGTGCCGTAGACGCCGGGCAGCCCGAGCAGCGCCAGCGAGTACTCGCCGGTCGGCGTCGTGGGCTCGTCGGGGAAGACGTCGAGGCCGACGCGCAGCCCCTTCTCGCGAACGGCGGTCGCCAGCGCCTCGTGGTCGACGACCTCGGCACGTGACGTGTTGACGACGATCGCGCCGGGGCGGAGGCGATCGAGGAGGTCGGCGTTCACCAGGCCGCGCGTCTCCGGGCCGAGCGCGACGTGGACGCTCAGGACGTCGGCCACCTCGGCCACGCCGGATGGCGTGGCCACCGCGATCACCGATGAGTCGCGAGCGGCCGGATCGAGACCGTAGACCGTGAAGTCGACATCGCCGCCGTCCCCGAAACGGCGCGTCCAGACGACGACGTCCATCCCGAACGCCTGGGCCCGGCGCGCCACCTCCTGGGCGATCGACCCGAAGCCGAGCAGGCCGAGCGTCCGGCCCTTCAGGCCCCTTGCCTTCGAGAACCCCTTCTTGTCCCAACGTCCCGCGCGGAGCGCCGCGACGTTGTCCGGGATCCGCCGGTCGAGCGCAAGGATGAGCCCGAAGGCCAGCTCGGCGACGGCGATCGCGTTCTTGCCTGGACAGTTCGAGACGTAGATCCCGCGCGCCGACGCCGCGGCGACGTCGATCGTGTTGTAGCCGGCGCCGGCGCGGACGATCAGCGCGAGGCGGCCCCCATCCATCATGTCGGCCGTGACCTTCGTCGAGCGGACGACCAGGACGTCGGCGCTCGACTCGCGCAGGGCGGTCCCCAGCGCCTCGTCCTTCAGCCCGGGATCGACAACGACGTCACAGCCGGCCTCGCGGAGGCCGTCGATGCCCGACTGCTCGAACTGGTCGGCGATGAGGACCTTCATCGTGCTCCTGCTCCACGTGAAGAGCCGGCGGACGGGACGTCGCCGGCCGGGGGTCGCCTGGGTCTGCGTGGGTATCGCCTGGGTTGTCTGGGGTCTGCCTGGGTTTCGCCTAGATGAGATGGCTGAGGAGGCCGTCGCGGAGCTTCGGCTCGAACCAGGTCGACTTCGGGGGCATGATGCCGCCGGTGTCCGCGATGCGCATGAGGTCGTCGACCCCGACCGGGTGCATCGCGAAGGCGACGGCCGCTGCGCCGCCGTCGACGAGCGCCTCGAGCGCCCTCGGGCCGCGGATCCCGCCGACGAAGTCGATGCGCTTGTCCGTCCGCGGATCTCCCACGCCGAGAAGCGGTGCAAGGACCTGCTCGTGGAGGAGCGCGACGTCGAGTCGGTCGGCCGGCGAGGCGTCGGCGGCCGCGGGCCGCAGGCGGAGCGAGGACCAGCGGCCGTCGAGGTACATCGCCACCTCGCCCCGACCCGAAGGGGCATCCGTGCCCGGGGCGACGTCCATCCGCTCGCGCAGCGCGTCGAGGAACCCCTGCGGCGTCTTCCCGGCAAGGTCCCGGACGACGCGGTGGTAGGGCAGCACCTGCACCTGGTCGTCGGGGAAGGCGACGGCAAGGAAGGTGTCCGCCTCGAGCGGGCCCGCCCCGTGGTTGGCCGAGCGGAGAGCGGCACGGGCCCGCATGGCGCTGGCGGCCCGATGGTGCCCGTCTGCGATGTAGAGCGCGGGGATCTGCCCGAAGGCCTCGACGAGACGGTCGCGATCGCTGTCGCTGGCGCGCCAGAGGGTGTGGCCGATGCCGTCGGGCGCCACGAAGTCGAACAGGGGATCGGCGTTCTTCGTTCGGTCGACGATCGCGTCGACCTCGGCTCGGGCCGGGTAGGTCAGGAAGACCGGGCCGGTCTGGGCACGCAGACCGAGGATGTGGCGCGTCCGGTCGTCCTCCTTGTCCTTGCGCGTGCGCTCGTGCTTGAGGATCACGTCGGTCTCGTACTCGTCGACCGAGAAGCAGGCCGCCACGCCCGATTGCTCGTGGTCACCCATGCGGAGCCGGTAGACGTAGAGGCTCGGCGCGGCCTCCTCCACGAGAGGGGCCGCGGCGCGCAGGCGCTGGAAGTTCGCGGCGGCTCGCTCGTAGACGGCGTCGGCGTACGGGTCCGTGTCGGGCGCGAGCTCGATCTCCGCCCGTGACACGCGCAGGAAGCTGAGGCCGTTCCCGTCGGCAAGAGAGCGCGCTTCGGCGACGTTGACGACGTCGTACGGGACAGCCGCCACCGCGGCAGCCTGGTCCGGCGCGGGGCGGAGGGCGCGGAAGGGATGAAGGCTCGCCATGGCCCGGCGATTGTACGAGTTCGCAGCGGGCCGGCGGCGCGTCGGCGGCGGGCCGGCAGGCGCGAGCACCTCGGCCCCAGTGCGACGAAGGGGCGGAGGCAGGACGAAGGGGCCGGCGGTCGAGACCGGCCCCTTCGATCGATGCTGGCAGTCAGCCGTCCGACGTCAGCGCGGGACGCGCCTCACGAGTCGACCGAGCGAGAGGACTGCACCTGCCAGACCGAGAGCGACGAGCGCCCACGGCAGGCCCGTGTCGCTTCCACCCGAGGAAGCGGCGACGGGAGCGGTGGACGTCGGCGGCAGCGTCGCGACGGGCGCCGCGGTCACGTTGACCGAGCCGACCATCCCGACGATGTCGTGCAGGACGCAGAAGTACTTGTAGGTACCCGCCTTGGTGAAGGTGAGCTTGTACGTGTGCGAGCCGGGCAGCGGGGCCCCGAGGAACAGCCCGGAGCTGACGAATCCGCTGGCCGGGTAGGTCGACCCGCCCGACGGTCCTTCCGCTCCCGGACCCTGCGGTTCGGTCCCGAACGACACCGAGTGCGGCTCGCCGGACGAGTAGTTCGTCCAGACGATCGAGTCGCCGACGCGGAGGTTCGACTGCCCCGTGATGAAGCGCAGGATCTCGATGTTGTCCTTGCCCAGTCCGGCGGCGAAGTTGTACGTCTTCGTGCCGTCGGCGTTGGTCGTGACGGATGTCTTGTACGCGGCCTCGAGCGCGTGCCCGGTCGCGATGTCCGCCGCCGCGGCGGACGCGGCCGTCGCGTCGAGCTGTGCCTGCGTCTGCGGATAAGCGCTGCCCGCCGCCTGCACG
>DASVZT010000221.1:0-8960 GCA_036391495.1 Candidatus Limnocylindrales bacterium | reverse complement strand
CCTGAGCGTCGGTATCCTGATACGCACGATCGAAGAGCCGCAGTGCGAGGATCGGATGGACGTCCGGCGCGACATCGTCGAGCGGCTGGAGCGGGCGCGGATCGACTACTACGTCACCGGGTCCGAGGCGTTGGCGTTGCTCGGCGTCGCCTTTCGCGCGACCAACGACATCGACCTCGTGCTTCAGCTGGCGGATCGCGACTACGACCTTCGACTTCGGCCCGCCCTCGAGCCCGACTACCTCGTGTCCAGCTTCGTCGCGACGACCCACCGTCGACTCGGATCCGCGATCCACGTCGCGTCGGGCACCGGCAAGGTGGACTTCGTCCTCCGAGATGCCGGTCCATGGGCCGATGAGGCGTTCGCGCGCCGGCGGCGCGTCGACGATCCCGGCGTCGGTCCCCTGTGGGTGTCGACGATCGAGGACCTGCTCCTGGCGAAGCTCGAATGGGCCGACGGCTCGCTCGAGGGTCTGCAGGGCCGCGACGTCGAGCGGATCCTGCGCGTCGAGGATCCTCTCGACCTCGACTACGTCCGGCGGATGGCAGGGACGCTCGGGCTCGAGGACATCCTCGAGATGGCGGTGCGGCGTGCGCGCTGAGGAACCGTTCGCGCGCGAGCTTCGAGAGCGCGAGGAGACCGAACCCCCGCGGCGGCGCGAGGCGCGCCGCGCGTACGAGCGCTGGCTGACCTATCGGCGCGTCTGGGCCGCCGCCGATCGGGCGGGCGTCGCCGATGTCGGCGACCGCGCCGCCTTCATCTGCCGGCGTCTCTGGCCGGACGTGTCGGACTCCCTGGTGGCCGCCCTTGTCCAGCGTGTCCGCGCCGATGAGGCGGCCGGACGGATCGGCCTGGCGCGGCCGGGACGGGCCGTCGACGTCGTCGGCCCGATCCTCGTCGATCTCATGCGAGAGGCGGGGTACCCGACCGAGGCGACCTGAGCGGCCCGCGGGCCGCTCAGGCATCGCGCAGCTGGCGCCACCTCGACCGCGTCGGGGCCTCTCGACGCCGCCGGGTACCATGGGCGAGCCCATGACGACCCTTCCGACGCCCGGCGCGTCGGCCGACGCCCCCGCTCCGGCGCCCGCTGCCACGCCCCCTGCCGCACCCGCTCCCGCTGCCGAACCGGCCCCGGCGCTCGACCGCGCCCTCATCCACGCTCGAGGCCTGACCAAGCGCTTCGGCGCCTTCACCGCCGTCGACGGCATCGACTTCGACGTCGCCCGCGGCGAGTCCTTCGGCTTCCTCGGCCCGAACGGCGCCGGCAAGACGACCGCGATGCGGATGATCTCGTGCGTCTCCCCGGTCACCGCCGGCACCCTGCGCGTCCTCGGCATGGACCCGGCGCTCGACGCGCCCCGCATCAAGGCGCGTCTGGGGGTCGTCCCGCAGCAGGACGCGCTCGACGAGGAGCTGTCGGTCCGCGAGAACCTCGTCATCTACGGCCGCTACTTCGACCTTCCGCGGCGCGAGGCGCGCCGCCGTGCCGACGAGCTCCTCGAGTTCGCCCAGCTGACCGAGCGCGGCGA
This sequence comes from Candidatus Limnocylindrales bacterium, assembly GCA_036391495.1. Taxonomy (GTDB): domain Bacteria; phylum Chloroflexota; class Limnocylindria; order Limnocylindrales; family CSP1-4; genus DASVZT01. The sequence goes on along the minus strand of DASVZT010000221.1, from coordinate 7,431 downwards.
CAGCCTGGTCGAGCCCCTGTCGGGCGGGATGAAGCGGCGCCTGACGATCGCCCGCTCGCTCATCAACGAGCCCGAGATCCTCCTCCTCGACGAGCCGACGACGGGCCTCGACCCGCAGGCGCGCCACCTGCTGTGGGATCGCCTCTACCGCCTCAAGCAGCGCGGCGTGACACTCGTCCTGACGACGCACTACATGGACGAGGCCGAGCAGCTCTGCGATCGCCTCGTCGTCATGGACAAGGCGCACATCGTCGCCGAGGGCTCGCCGCGCGAGCTCATCGAGCGCCACTCGTCGCGGGAGGTCCTCGAGCTGCGCTTCCCGCCCGACAGCCCGGACCGTCTCGACGGGCGCGTGGCGGCCGCGCTCGGGCCGGTGTCCGACCGCGTCGAGGAGCTGCCCGATCGGGTCCTCGTCTACACCTCGGACGGTGAGGCGACGGCCGAGGAGGCGCATCGGCGCGGGCTCCGTCCCGAGTCGGTCCTCGTCCGGCGCAGCTCGCTCGAGGACGTCTTCCTCCGGCTGACCGGCCGCAGCCTGATCGATTGAGCGGAAGCGAGCAGCGCATGACCGCCCTTCGCGCGTCCGCCCTGCGGCTCGGCAACCCGGGGTTCGACGGCGTCCTGCGCGTCGTCGAGCATCGCCTCCTGCTCTACCGCCGCAGCTGGCGGGGCTCGGTCATCAGCTCGTTCCTGACGCCCACCCTGTTCCTCGCCTCCATCGGGCTCGGTCTCGGCGGCCTGGTCGACGCCCGTGGCTCGGCGCTCGGCGTCCCCTACGTCGTCTTCCTCGCCCCCGGCCTTCTCGCCGGCACGGCGATGCAGACAGCCGCCGGCGAGGCGACGTTCCCGGTCATGAGCGGCTTCCTCTGGAGCCGCAGCTTCCAGGCGATGGCCGTCACGCCCCTCGGTCCGCGCCAGATCGCCGTCGGTTTCCTCTGCTGGGTCGGCCTGCGCCTGGCCTTCGTCTGCGCCGTCTACGTGGCGATCATCGCCGCGTTCGGGGCGGCGGCATCGCCGCTCGTCGTCCTGGCCATTCCCGCCGGGGTCCTGACGGGTCTCGCCTTCGCCGCCCCCATCGCCGCCTACTCCGCGACGCAGCGTGAGACGCAGGGCTTCAACGCCCTGTTCCGCTTCGGCATCACGCCGCTCTTCATCTTCAGCGGGACGTTCTTCCCGATCGACCAGCTGCCCTGGTTCCTGCAGCCGGTCGCCTGGCTGACGCCGCTCTTCCACGGGGTCTCGCTGGCGCGCGACCTGGCGCTCGGGACGATCGGCGCGCACCCGCTGGAGACGGCCGTCCACGTCGGGTACCTCGCGGCGCTCGTCGCGCTCGGGACGTGGCTGGCGATCGTGACGTTCACGCGGCGGCTCGAGAAGTGAGCAGGCCATGACCGCGCCGGCCCTCCGCATCGCCCCGCCGCTCGGCGTCATCGCCGGCACGCGCGGCCGCCGCCTGGTCGAGCGCAACGTCGTCCAGTCGCGCCACGCCTGGATCGTCATCGTCTCGGGGTTCTTCGAGCCGCTCTTCTACCTGCTCGGGCTGGGGTTCGGGCTCGGGCGGCTGGTCGGCGACGTCCCGGGTCCCGACGGCGTCCCGATCCCGTACGCGGCGTTCGTCGCCCCGGCCCTCCTCGCCTCGTCGGCGATGAACGGGGCGATCTACGAGTCGACGATGAACGTCTTCCACAAACTGAAGTACCAGAAGCTGTACGACACGATCCTGACGACGCCGCTCGGCGTGGCCGACATCGCGGTCGGCGAGATCTCCTTCGCGCTCCTGCGGGGCACGCTCTACGCGATCGGCTTCTTCACGGTCATGCTGCTGTTCGGGCTGATCCGTTCGCCCTGGGGCCTGCTGGTCATCCCGTCGGCGCTGCTCGTGGGCTGGGCGTTCGCCGCCGTCGGGATGGCCTGCACGACGTTCATGCGCAGCTGGCAGGACTTCGATCTCGTCAACCTCTTCGTCCTGCCGCTGTTCCTCTTCTCGGCCACGTTCTACCCCGTGACGGCGTACCCGGCGGCACTCCGGCTGTTCGTCGAGTGGACGCCGCTCTACCAGGGCGTCGAGCTCATCCGCGCGATCACGACGGGCATCGTCGCGCCGGTGACCTTCGTCCATGTCGCATACCTGGTCGCGATGGGCATCGGCGGGCTGTTCGTGACGTCCCGCCGGCTCGACCGCCTCCTGCGCAGGTGACGCTCGCGCGGAGCGGGGACCAGCCCGGCGCACGCGCTGCCGGTCTCGCCGAGGTCACGGCCGAGGTCGTCGTCTGCCGGCGCTGCCCGCGACTCGTGGCCTGGCGCGAGCGCGTCGGCCGCGAGAAGGTCGCCCGCTTCGCCACCGAGACCTATTGGGCGCGGCCCGTCCCGGGCTTCGGCGACCCGGCGGCGCGGGTCATGATCGTCGGGCTGGCACCCGCCGCCCACGGCGGAAACCGGACCGGCCGGGTGTTCACCGGCGATCGCTCCGGCGACTTCCTCTGGCAGGCGCTCTACGCGACCGGCTTCGCCAACCAGCCGACGGGACGACGGGCCGACGACGGGCTGGTGCTCTCCGGGGCGTACGTCACGGCGACCGTGCGCTGTGCTCCGCCGCTCAACCGTCCGACGACCGAGGAGCGCGACAACTGCCTGCCCTACCTCGTCCGTGAGCTCGGGCTCCTCGCCGAGGTCCGGGTCGTCGTCGCGCTCGGTGCGTTCGGCTGGGACGGGGCGCTGCGGGGGCTCGCCGCACAGGGCCACGAGGTCCGGCCGCGGCCGAGGTTCGGTCACGGCGCGGAGGCGCGTGTCGGTCCGGTGACGCTGCTCGGGACGTACCACCCGAGTCAGCAGAACACGTTCACGGGGCGCCTGACGGCGCCGATGTTCGAGGCGATCTTCAGGCGAGCGCGGGAGCTGGCCGAGGCGCCGCCGGCAGGGCTACCGGGACCGGCCGCCACCTCTCGGTAGACTTGTAGGTCGACATGGTCACCGAACGCGACTACTACGAGGTCCTGGGCGTCGCCCGCGCGGCATCCGACGAGGAGATCAAGCGCGCCTTCCGCAAGGCGGCGCAGCGCTGGCATCCCGACGTCAACAAGAGCGACGAGGCCCACGACCGCTTCAAGGAGCTCAACGAGGCGTACCAGGTCCTCTCCGATCCGCAGCGCCGGCAGGCGTACGACATGTTCGGCCGGGCGGGCGCGAACGGCGCGGGCAGCGGCGGCTTCGGTGGCTTCGAGGGCGGCTTCGGCGGCTTCGGGGACATCTTCGACGCGTTCTTCGGTGGGGCGACGGCGGCCGGGGCGGCACGCCACGGTCGCTCCCCGGCGGGGTCGGACCTGCGCTACGACCTCCGCATCACGTTCGCCGAGGCCGTCCACGGGACCGAGAAGGAGATCGAGTTCGACGTCCTCGACCGCTGTCCGACCTGCTCCGGCAGCGGCGCGGCCCCGGGCGCATCGGCCGTGACGTGCAGCCAGTGCAACGGTCGAGGCGAGATCCGCAGCGTCCGCCAGACGATGCTCGGCCAGATGGTCAACGTCTCGACCTGCCCGCGCTGCCACGGCGAGGGCAAGACGATCGACACGCCGTGCGCCACGTGCAAGGGCGACGGGCGGACGCAGCGCAAGCGGACGCTGCGCGTCGCGATCCCGCCCGGCATCGACGAGGGACACCAGGTCCGCCTCTCGAACGAAGGGGAGGCGGGGCCCCGCGGCGGACCGGCGGGGAGCCTCTACGTCGCGGTCCACGTCGAGCCGCATCCCTCGCTCGTCCGCGACGGAACCGAGCTCTACTACGACCTGCCGGTCTCGATCGCCCAGGCGGCGCTCGGCGCGAAGCTGGCGGTCCCGACGGTCGACGGCGACGAGGAGGTCGAGGTCAGGCCCGGGACGCAGCCCGGCGCCGAGATCCGCCTCCGGGGCAAGGGCGTGCCGCACCTGCGGCGCGCCGGCGTGCGGGGCGATCTCCACGTCCGCGTCGACGTCACGGTCCCGACGAAGCTGACCAGGACGCAGCGCGCCCATCTCGAGGCGTACGCGGCCGAGAGCGGCGAGGTCGTCGGGAACGGGCACGACGGCGGGCTCCTCGGCAAGGTCCGTGACAAGCTGGCCTGAGGTGGCATCGGCCGGGGAAGCCACCGCGCACCCGGCGGCGGCCGACTGGGACCGCGACGGGCTGTCGGCGGACGGGGCATGGCTCGAGCTGTCCGTCGCGTCCGACATCGAGGCGGTCGAGGCCGTGTCCGAGATCCTGTCCCGTCACGCCGGCGGCGGGACGAGCGTCGAGCCGGCGTTCCGGCTGCTCGACGAGGGACTCGCGGCCGCCGTCGATCCGACCCGGCCGGCCATCGTGCGGGCCTACGTCCCGGCTCTCGACCGCGCGGCGGCCCGTGCGGCCGTCGAGGGGGCGCGACGGGATCTCGCCCATCTCCAGGCCTTCGGCCTCCGGCCGATCGGCGAGCTCGAGGTCGTCGTCGTCCACGAATCGGATTGGGCCGAGGCGTGGAAGTCACACTTCCCCGTCCTGCGTGTCGGCCGACACGTCGTCATCCGCCCGACGTGGCGCCGCGCCCGGCGCCGGCCGGGAGACGTCGTCCTCTCGCTCGACCCCGGCATGGCCTTCGGCACCGGCCTGCACCCGACGACGCGCCTCTGTCTCGAGGGGATCGAGCGCTGGGCGGGCGAGGGGATCGTCGCCGGCTCGCGGGTCCTCGACGTCGGTTGCGGGTCGGGGATCCTCGCGGTCGGGGCCGCGCGCTTCGGTGCGGCGGATGTCCTCGGGATCGACACGGACCCGATCGCCGTCGAGGCGACGCGGGCGAACGCACGCCGGAACCGGGTCGCCCGGCTCGTCCATGCGCAGCGTGGCACGCTCCCGACCGGCGGCGTGGAGCGCCGCGGTGCGGATATGCGCGGCGGTGCGGATGTCCCGCGCCTCGGTCGCGACCTCGTCCTCGCGAACCTGATCGCCTCGCTCCTGGTCGACCTCGCCGCGCAGCTCCGCGCGGAGCTCCGGCCGGGCGGGCGCCTCCTCGCGTCGGGCATCTTCATCGACCGCGAGAACGATGTCGCGCGTGCCTTCGACGCCGCCGGTCTGGCCGTGACGGGCCGGTGGGCCGAGGGCGACTGGGTCGCGCTCGAGGCGCGACGCCCCGGCGGATCGCGACCGGATCGGTCGTCCGATGGATCGGCCTCATGAGCGCGACGACTCCGGCCGTGCGCACCGCCTCGATCACCAACCTCGGCTGCAAGGTGAACTCGTCCGAGATGGAGGCGGCGGCCCGCCTCCTGCGCCGCGCCGGCGTGACGCTGGTCGACGACGCACGCCGCGCCGACCTCTACCTGGTCAACACCTGCACCGTCACGTCGGTCGCCGATCACAAGTCGCGCCAGGCCGTCCGCCGAGCGCGCCGCGCCAATCCCGACGCCCGGGTCGTCGTCACCGGCTGCTCCGTCCAGGTCGACCCCGCGGCGTTCGCCTCCGCCGATCCCGCCGCCCGCCTGATCGCGAACGAGGCCAAGGACGGCCTCCTCGCTGAGCTCGCCGTGCTCGTCGGCCTGCCGGATCTCGCGCCGGGCGAGGCGCTCGTCGACGCGCCGCTCCCCACCCTGTCCGGCGCCAGCCGGGCCATGGCCGCGACCGACGGCATCGACGGCATCGACGGAATCGCGGACGACCGCCTCGCCGTCGAGCGGACGCGCGCCTTCGTCAAGGTCCAGGACGGCTGCTCGTTCTACTGCACGTACTGCATCATCCCGCGCGCTCGCGGCCGGGAGCGTTCCCTCCCCCCGGACGCCGTGATCGCCGAGGTCCGCCGGGCGATCGCCGCCGGCCATCGCGAGGTGGTGCTGACCGGCATCAACGTGGGCACGTACGACGGCGGCGCCTCGGAACGGGGTCCTCGCGGTACTCACCGCTGGTCGGCGACGACGCTTGCCGGGCTCGTCCGGCGGCTCCTGGACGAGACCGAGGTCGAGCGGATCCGGCTGAGCTCGATCGAGCCGCAGCACGTCGGCGACGACCTGCTCGATGCCTGGACGTCCGGGGCCGGCCGCTGTCTGCCGCACCTTCACCTGCCGCTCCAGTCCGGGGACGATGGGGTGCTGCGGCGCATGGGTCGGCGGTACGACACGGCGGGATACGCCGCCGTCGTCGCCCGTGCCCGGGCCGCCATCCCCGATCTCGCCGTCCACGCCGACGTCATCGCCGGCTTCCCGACCGAGGACGATGCCGCGTTCGACCGGTCGCTCGGCTTCATCCGCGACCTCGATCTCGCGGGCCTGCACGTCTTCCGGTATTCCGCGAGGACCGGCACGCCGTCGACCCGGATGACAGGACAGGTCGACGAGCGGACGCGGAAGCAGCGCGCAGCGGCACTCCTCGCCCTGGCCGCCGACGCTCGCGCCGGCTTCGCCCTGCGGCAGGTCGGGACCGAGCGGCGGGTCCTCTTCGAGACGCGGCTCGCGGACGGGCGCTGGGTGGGCCACGCCGAGAACGGCGTGGTCGTCGCCGCTGGCACCGACGGCGCCCACGAGCCTCCGTCCGTAGCGGAGAATGCCGTCGGGCGCGTGGCGATCGAGGGCATCGATCGAGCGGTGGCCGACCGGGCCGTCGGTTCGACCCTCGAGCTCGACCTCCCGCGCCGCCGACCGCTCCCCGTCGTCGCCGGAGCCGCCGCGGCGGCCGGTCCGGCCGCATAGCCACGCCGATCGCAACGTCGAACGAGGTGCCCGCCATGGCCGACTGCCTCTTCTGCCGCATCGCCGCCGGCGAGGTCCCCGCGACGCGCGTCTACGAGGACGATCTCGTCCTCGCCATCCGCGATGTCTCGCCCCAGGCCCCGGTTCACGTCCTGCTCATGCCCCGCGAGCACGTCGTGTCGGCGCGCGAGCTCGACGAGGCCGACGGCCCGATGCTCGGCCGACTGTTCGCGGTCGCGGCGCGCATCGCGGCCGACGAGGGCGTCGCGGACGACGGGTACCGGCTCGTGACGAACGTCGGTCGGGAGGCCGGTCAGTCCGTCAGCCACCTCCACGTCCACCTGCTCGGTGGCCGGCGGATGGCGTGGCCCCCGGGATGAGGCGCCTCGCGGTCGTGCTCGTTCTCGCCGGTCTCGTCCCGGCGCTTCTCGCCGGCTGCGGCATCGGCGCTCCGAACGTGGCGATCGCGACCGACACCCCCCAGCCCCTCGCCAGCCTGTCCGGGGCGATCGAGCTGACCCGCGGGACGATCGAGTCCGCGCTCAAGGATCGTGGCGTGGGCCTGATCCGCCCGAACGCCCCGTATCTGCCGCCCCAGGACGCGAGTCTCGTCGACGTCCCGCGGGGTGTCTTCCAGGCCGTCCTCGCCGAGGATCCCGCGGCGGGCTACATCGTCGTCTATGAGCTGCCTGATCCCGCGGCGGCCTTCGCCGCGGCCCAGGTGCAGGCAGCGTGGATCGCGAGCGGG
>DASVZT010000220.1:0-7209 GCA_036391495.1 Candidatus Limnocylindrales bacterium | reverse complement strand
CTTCCTGATGCCCCTACCGATGAAGAACCAGAAGCGCGACCCCGAGCGCCCCGACTATCAAGACAGCGACCGCAGATATGATCAGGCTCAGCCGGTACTCGGCTCTACTCGACCGTGCACCCCCGCTCAGCAATTGCGCGTTGCTGAGCGTGCGCGATCCTAACGCTGCGACTGCCATGACCGTCCACAGCGCGATCACGAGCAGCACCGGAAACGGCTGCGGCAGCATGTACCGCCCGTAGATCGCCGCAAGCGCGCCAGCGAGCAGGGTTGTGAATGCCAACCCGGTTAGCCAAGCGTGGAGCGATCTGTGGTCAGGCATCTACGGACCCCCAACTCAGCACGGGACCGGGAATTGTCTGGACAATGCGGACCGGGCGTCCCACAAGAGTTGCGCGAGCGAAAGCTCCGACGCGGTGTCCCATGAGACTCTCCCGTTATCGGGGACCAGGTCTGCGAATGGACGCCAGACGCGCTCGCCCCAACCGAGTGCGGGGATCAACCTCTGCCGGTCAGGAGTGTCCTGACCGCGACGTCCTGCGGGGTAGCTTGGCCTTGGTTGGCTTGGAACCATGTATACCCGGTCGAGAGGATCCCGGCGACAGCTGCCGCGGAGAGCGCTGCGCCCGCAGCGACGGGAACCCGAGCAGGGACGGTGGTGACCGCGGCGGTTATCGCAAATCCTGCACCGACGGCGGTTAGCGTGAACAGTCTCCTCCCGACACGTGGTGTCCGCCCGGCCGGGTGACGGGTGGCGCCGACTCTCCGTGCTTGTCGTGTTCCAAGCGATGAGCAGCAGGGCCAGCGCCGTGGTCGACGATGACGTCCTGTACCGCTTTCGGCTGCGTCCGTTCAGCCTGGCGGCAGGCCGCCCGGACGTTGCCGAGCTCGTCCGGGTCTTCGGCGTCCACCCCTCGACCTACTAGGCCGATCCCGCCGTCTCGCGGCGTCGACTCCTTCCTACGAATGCCCTGAAACCCGTTGACGTGGGGGTTCGCGCATGTAGAATGCGACCCAGGTGGCGCAAAGTGGTGCCAGGTGGGGAGAAACGGGGAACGCCTTCCCGCCCGGGCGCCGGCACCACGGCCCGACACAGGGGATCCGCGTCAGGTGTTCACCGGCGAGTACCGGCACTCCGTCGACGAGAAGGGACGGCTCGCGATCCCATCGCGATTCCGCGCCCAGCTCGAGAACGGCGCGTTCGTCTCACGCTGGATCGACGCCTGTCTCGCGGTCTTCCCGAAGGACGAGTGGGATCGGCTCGCGGCCAAGGTCGCGGCGCTCCCGCTCGCCGACGCCAGCTCCCGGACCTTTCAGCGGTTCATCTTCGCGGGCGCGTTCGAGGTCGAGCTCGATCGCCAGGGTCGGATCCTCGTCCCGTCGTCGCTCCGCGGCTTCGCGGGCCTCGAGACGGAGGCCGTGGTCGTCGGCTCTCGCGACCACGCCGAGATCTGGGCGCCGACCACCTGGGACGACTACCGGCGCGATCTCGAGTCGCCGGAGGCGCTCGCGGCCCACCTGAGCGGTCTCGGGATCTAGCGCACCACACGAGCTTCCAGGATCCGCCCGGATCCGTCCCGATCGTCGGAGGTCACATGGAGGAAGGGCACCTGCCGGTGCTGGTGGAGGAGGTCATCGAGATGCTTTCCCCCGCGTCCGGCAGCCTCCAGATCGACGCGACGGTCGGCGGCGGTGGGCACACCGAGCGGATCCTGGAAGCCACCGATCCTGATGGCCGCCTCCTCGGCCTCGACGCCGATGGGGCGGCCATCGCCAGGGTCGGTCGCCGGCTCGCCCGCTTCGGCGACCGGCTCGTCCTCCGCCAGGCGAACTTCGGCGGAGTCGGCGAGGTCGCGCCCGCGGCGGGCTTCGCGCAGGTCGACGGGATGCTCTTCGACCTCGGCCTGTCGAGCTTCCAGCTCGCCGACGCGGAGCGCGGCTTCGGGATCCGGACCGGGGGCCCGCTCGACATGCGCTTCGACACGTCTCGGGGCGTGCCGGCCTCCGAATTGCTCGCCACGCTGGACGCGAAGGAGCTGGCCACGCTGTTCCGCCGGTACGGCGAGGAGCCGTTCGCCGGCCGGATCGCCCGCGCGATCGTCGAGGCGCGCCGCAGCGAGCCGGTCGACACCGCGGAGCGCCTGTCCGGGATCGTCGAGCGTGCGGCCCCGGCGGCCCCGAGGGGCCGGCGCCGCATCCATCCCGCCACCCGCGTCTTCCAGGCCCTGCGCATCGCCGTGAACGGCGAGCTCGAGGCGCTCGAGGCTGGCCTTGCCGCCGCCGTCGACCTGCTGCGACCCGGCGGTCGTCTCGTCGTCCTGAGCTACCACTCGCTCGAGGACCGCATCGTCAAGCGCTTCTTCCAGGCGGAACGCCGCGGCTGCGTCTGTCCGCCGGAGCTCCCCATCTGCGTCTGCGGACGCAATCCTCGGCTGCGGCTCGTCGGCAAGCCGCTGACGCCATCCGACGCCGAGGTCGCCGCCAATCCCCGCGCCCGGAGCGCACGCCTGCGTGCGGCCGAGCGCCTGGCCGCCTGATCGCCACCCGACAGACCGAGGAGGAGGAGACGTGAGCAAGCGACACCAGTCCAGCCGACGCCGCTCGTATGGCCGCAGGCAGCACGAGATCCATGAGCGGACCGGCCGGCGAGACCAGGAGCCGTTCGACATGGCGGTCGACGAAGAAGAGGCCGTGACCTTCCCCGAGGCCAGGCGCTTCGGCTTCGGCGGCACCGCGGTCCGCCTGGGCTTCGCGCTCCTCGACTGATGGCCGTCTACCACGCGACGCGCCAGCGCGCCGGTCTCCTGGGGGTCGTGTCGAACGCGCGAGCCGCGATCGTCAATCCCGGCTACGTCCCGACGCGCAGCCCCCGAGCCGCGGGCGTGCTCCGTTCGGCGGCCGCCGGGACGGTCGGCGCGGCCGGTGTCTCGCCGACGGTCGCGACGGCTCCGGGCGTCGCTTCCGCCCTTCCGCGTCGTCGTGCGCGGGTCGCGATCCGGTCCGGCACACGGCGAGACGGGCGCGTCGGGCTCATCCTCGGCGGGATCGTCGTCGCGTTCCTGCTGGCGTTCTTCTCGCTGGCGCAGACCGTCCGCGTCACCGCGACCGGGTACGACATCGACCGCCTCATCGTCGAGGGAAACCGCCTCGACGCACAGCGCCAGGAGCTGCTGAGCGACCTCAACCGCCTCGGGCGCGAACCCGCCATCCGCAAGCAGGCGATCGACGTCGGACTCGCGCCGCTCGTGTCGCCGCTCGTCGTCACGCCCCGCTGAGGATCTCATCGACCGATGTCCGGACGGACCGACTCCCGCGGTCGCCTCGTCGTCCTGCTGTCCCTCATGCTCGTCGGGTCGCTGCTGCTCGTCGGGCGCACCGCGTACTGGCAGGTCCTCCAGCACGAGAGGCTCGCCACGCTCGCGCAGGCGCAGACGGAGCTCCACTTCAGCCAGGCGAGCCGGCGGGGGACCATCTACGACCGGACCGGGACCGTCATCCTCGCGACGACGCTCGACCGCTATCGCCTGATCGGGGCGCCGAACCAGCTGACGCCGGACCGGCGCGCGTCCGTGGCCTCGAGCCTCGTGGGGCTGCTCGGCCTGACCGGGGACGCGACGACCGGGATCGCGGCGAAGATGTCGACCGACACGGGATACGTCGTCCTGGCCGATGCGATCGACGAGTCGACGGCGACGCGCATCCGCGAGGCGCTGGCGGACGGTTCGATCGCCGCCGTGACCCTCGAGCCCCAGCCGTTGCGGTCCTACCCCCTCCCGGGCGGCGGCGACGGCGCGAGCCTGGCGGCCCAGGTGCTCGGCTTCGTCAACAGCGAGGGGCAGGGCCAGTACGGCGTCGAGCAGGCCTACCAGGCGCAGCTTGCCGGCGAGCCGCGCGACATCATCGCCCAGCGCGACGCTGCCGGGCGACCCGTCTACGGGACCGAGGAGGTCGTCAGCCCGGGTGTCGCCGGGACCGACATCAGCCTCACGATCGACGCGGCGCTGCAGTCCGCGGTCGAGCAGGAGGTCTTCGCGGCGTGGGTCGCCGACAAGGCGAAGGACGTCTCCGCGGTGGTCATGGATCCGTTCACCGGCGAGATCTACGCGGACGCGACGTATCCCTCGTACGACGCGAACACCTACAAGACTGTCGCCGCCGCCGACCCGGGACGCTTCGTCGACCCCGTCATCAGCGAGGTCTACGAGCCCGGATCGGTCTTCAAGATGCTGACGGCGACGGCCGCGTTGACCGACAAGGTCGTCACGCCGACGACGCTGATCAACGACACCGGCTCGCTCACCCTCGATGGCGGGCGCGCTCGCATCTCCGACGCCGACCGCAAGGCGATGGGCTCGCTGGAGTTCCAGGACGGCATCGCCTACTCGCGCAACGTCGTGGCGGCGCGGGTCGCCATGAAGCTCGGCAAGACGACGCGCTCCGCCGCGACCGTTCTGTACGACACCTGGACGCGCCTCGGCTTCGGACGCAAGACGGGCGTCGACCTGGCCGGCGAGGTCGACGGGATCGTCAAGGACCCGCAGGTCTCGGAATGGCGGCAGATCGATCTCGCCAACGGCTCGTTCGGCCAGAGCGTGGCGGTCACCCCGATGCAGCTCGCGACCGCATACGCGGCGATGATGAACGGCGGGATGTCGATCAAGCCGCACGTCGTGCGAGCGATCGGCGACAACGTGGTCGTCCCCGAACCCGGCAGCCGCGTGATCGACCCGGCGGTCTCGACCGAGCTCGTCGGCTTGATGCACCACGTCGTGACGACCGTCCCGTTCTACCGGGACCGCACGCTCGTCCCCGGCTATTTCGTCGGCGGCAAGACCGGCACCGCCCAGATCTGGGACACGAGGACGCACGACTGGAAGCCGAACATCTTCGACTACTCGTTCGTCGGATACATCGGCAAGACGGCGCCGCGCCTCGTCGTGGCGATCCGCATCAGCGAGGGGACGCCGACGGTCAACCGTGTCGGTTTCATCGAGATGCCGGTCATGTCGTTCGAGCTCTTCCGCCGCATCGCGACCGACTCCATCACGATGCTGGACCTGCCACCGGCCGAGACGAGCGTCCCGACGACGGCCGACCGGTGAGCGTCGCCTATGCGACACTGGCCGACGTGAGCGAGGCACGCGGTCCGGCCCCGAGCGAGGGACCGTCCTTCACCGCGGCCGACCTGGCCCGCCTCGGCGGCGGGCGCCTGCTCGTCTCCTCCGACCGGCCGATCCGGGGCGCAGCCGTCGACTCCCGCCTCGTCCGCCCGGGCAACGTCTTCGTCGCGTTGCCGGGGGAGCGGACCGATGGGCACGCGTTCCTGCGCAACGCGGTTGAAGCGGGAGCGGCGGCCCTCGTCGTCTCCAGGCCGCTCGCGGAGGACGTCCTCGCCTCGCTCGGCGACGTCAGCGTCGTCCGCGTCGTCGAGCCCCTCGCGGCGCTCGGCGCGCTGGCGACGGCGTGGCGCTCGCTCTTCCACCCGCTCGTCGTGGGTGTCACGGGCAGCATCGCCAAGACGACGACGAAGGAGGCGATCGCGACCGTCCTCGCCGAGCGATTCGCGACCCTGAAGAACGAGGGCAACCTCAACAACGAGATCGGCCTCCCGCTCACGCTCATGCGCCTGCGACCCGAGCACGAGGCTGCCGTGCTCGAGATGGGGATGTACGTCGGCGGAGAGATCCGCGACCTCGCGGCGATGGGCCGGCCTCAGGTCGGCGTCGTCACCGCCGTCCAGGCCGTCCATCTCTCGCGGATCGGCTCGCTCGACGCCATCGAAGATGCCAAGGCGGAGCTGGTCGAGGCGCTGCCGGACGGATCGGCGGGCGGCGTCGCCGTCCTCAACGCCGACGACCTCCGCGTGGCACGCATGCGGCGCCGGACGAGGGCGAGCGTCGTGACGTACGGGTTCAGCCAGGATGCCGACGTGACCGCCGAGACGGTCGCGAGCGCCGGTCGCGACGGGATGCGGTTCACCCTCCGCGTCGGGCCGCGGCGCGTCCCGGTCTCGACGCCGGCCCTCGGCCGCCACTCTGTCCACAACGCGCTGGCAGCCGCTGCGGTCGGCTCGGTCGCCGGCCTGACGCTCGACGAGATCGCGGCCGGCCTCGCCAGGGGCTGGTCGGCGCCACATCGCAGCTCGATCGTCGAGGCGGGCGGTGTCCTCATCGTCGACGACGCCTACAACGCGTCGCCGCTCTCGACGATCGCGGCGCTCGACCTGCTCGCGAGCCTGCCCGGCCGACACGTCGCGGTCCTCGGCGAGATGCTCGAGCTCGGGTCGCAGCACGCCGCCGGGCATCGGGCGGTCGGGCGAGTCGCCGCGGAGAAGGCGGACCTGCTCGTCGTCGTCGGCGAGGGCGCCGCCGCGATCGCCTACGCAGCGCGCTCACGCGGCATGCGGCCGGACCGGATCATCCGTGTGAGCGATCGCGAGGCGGCGCTCGACGCCCTGCGGCCGCGGCTGGTCGCCGGCGACGCCGTCCTCGTGAAGGCCTCGCGCGGGATCGAGCTCGACGTCCTGGTCGCGCAGCTCGCCGAGGAGCTGCGATGACGATCGAGCTCATCCAGGCGCTCCTGCTCGCGTTCGCGATCGTCGTCATCCTCATGCCGGGCTACATCCGGCTGCTGCGCCACCTCGGGTTCGGGAAGCAGATCCGCGAGGAGGGGCCGGACAGCCACCTCGTCAAGCAGGGGACGCCGACGATGGGCGGCCTGCTGGTCATCGTCGCCGTCATCGCGCTCTATCTCTTCCACGGACCGCCCGACGGCTCGACGTTCGCCCCGCTCGCCGCGCTCGCCGCGGTCGGCCTGCTCGGCGCCTTCGACGACTACCTCAACGCCTCGACGGGCGAGGGGATTCGTGTCCGCCAGAAGCTCCTCTGGCAGGTCGTGTTCGCGGCCTTCGCCGCGTGGCAGATCCAGCGGACGTACCAGATCACCGCGCTCGCGGTCCCGTTCGTCGGCGCCGTCCCCATCGCCCCGCCGATCTACGTCTTCTTCGCCGCCTTCGCGATCGTCGCCGCCAGCAACGGGGTGAACCTGACCGACGGCCTCGACGGCCTGGCGGGCGGGACGCTCGTCCTCGCGTACGTGTCGTTCATGATCATCGCCCTGCTCAACGTCCCGCAGCAGCCGAACCTCGCGTACCTCTGCGCGCTGATCGTCGGGGGGTTGCTGGGCTTCCTGTGGTTCAACGTCCACCCG
>DASVZT010000219.1:0-3247 GCA_036391495.1 Candidatus Limnocylindrales bacterium | reverse complement strand
GTGTCCGTACCCCTGTTCGTCGTCGCCGACGCGTTCAGCAAGAGTGCGACGGCGAAGATCGAGGCGGCGGGCGGGTCGGTCCAGGTCCTCGAGATGCCGGCCGGACCGCTCGCGGCGCTCGGCATCGAGACGGCCACGACCGAGGCGGCGCCGGAGACCGGGGCCGACGATCGGGCGGACGCCTGACCCGTGTTCGAATCGCTCCTCAACGCATTCCGGGCGCCGGACATCCGGCGCCGGGTCCTCTTCGTCCTCGGGGTCCTGATCGTCTTCCGCTTCATGGCCCACGTCCCGGTGCCGGGCGTGAACCGGACGGCCCTCGAGAACTTCTTCGCCGGCAACCAGATCTTCGGGCTGCTCGACCTGTTCTCCGGCGGCGGGCTGTCGAACTTCTCCGTCATCGGGCTCGGCGTCAACCCGTACATCAACGCCTCGATCATCATGCAGCTCATGACGGGCGTCATCCCGACGCTCACCGCCCTGAGCCGTGAAGGCGAGTACGGCCGGAACAAGATCAACCAGTACACGCGCTATCTGGCCGTGCCGCTGGCGATGCTCCAGGCCTACGGGTTCCTGGCCCTCCTCAACTCGCAGAAGGTGCTGACGGGCCGGTTCGACCTCGCCAGCCTCGACACCCTCGTCCAGATCGTCACGCTGACGGCCGGCTCCGTCCTGCTCATGTGGCTCGGCGAGCTGATCACCGAGAAGGGCATCGGCAACGGCATCAGCTTCATCATCTTCGCCGGCATCGTCAGCCGGGTCCCCAGCGCCCTCCTGCGATTCCTCGAGAGCCCCGACTGGCTGTCGGCCATCGTGCTCATCGTCATCGGCGTCCTCGCCGTGGCGGTCATCATCTACATCCAGGAAGGGCAGCGGCGCATCCCCATCCAGTACGCGAGCCGCGTCCGGGGCCGCCGCATGTACCAGGGCGGCTCGACGTTCCTCCCGCTCCGCGTCAACCAGGCGGGCGTCATCCCGATCATCTTCGCCGTCAGCATCCTGCTGTTCCCCAGCCAGATCGCGCAGTACTTCACCACGTCCCAGGTCACGATCGTCGCGGACATCGCGAACGCCATCGTCGGGTTCTTCCGGAACACCGCGATCTACGGCCTGCTCTACTTCCTGTTGACCGTCGGCTTCACGTACTTCTACACCGCGTTCACGTTCAAGCCGGATGAGACCGCGGAGCAGCTGCGCAAGAACGGCGGCTTCATCCCCGGCATCCGACCTGGCCGGCCGACCCAGGACTACCTGGCCAAGGTCGTCCAGCGGATCACCATCGCCGGCGCCTTCTTCCTCGGTGTCGTCGCCGTCCTGCCGTTCGTCGTCAGCGCGGGCCTGCCGAGCCTCGGCGGCCTCACGCTCGGCGGTACGAGCCTGCTCATCGTCGTCAGCGTCGTCGTCGAGACCCTCAAGCAGATCGAGGCGCAGCTGATGATGCGCAACTACGAGGGCTTCATCAGGTGAGGGTCCTGGTGCTCCTCGGGGCACCAGGGGCCGGGAAGGGCACGCAGGCCCACATCCTGGCCCGCAACCTCGGGCTACCCCGCATCGCCACGGGTGACCTGTTCCGGGCCGCCGTCCGGGCGGGCACGCCGCTCGGGATCGAGGCGCAGGGATACATGGAGCGCGGCGAGTTCGTCCCCGACGACGTCACCGTGCGCATGCTCCTCGAGCGCCTCGAGGCACCTGACGCGGCGCGCGGAGCGATCCTCGACGGGTTCCCGCGCAACCGCGCGCAGGCAGAAGCGCTCGACTCCGCCCTTGCCGCCCGCGGCGAGCGGGTCGAGTCGGCGCTGTACATCAAGGTGCCGCAGGACGAGCTCCTGTCGCGTCTCTCGGGGCGCTGGCTGTGCCAGGCGCACGGCCACACCTATCACGACGTGGCGTACCCGCCCCGCGTCCCCGGCATCTGCGACGTCGACGGGTCGCCGCTCATCCAGCGGGAGGACGACCGGGCCGACGTCGTCAAGGCCCGCCTGGAGAACCAGCTGGTGCCGCTCGCCGAGGTCGTCGAGTACTACCGGCCGAAGGGCCTGCTCCGGACGGTGGACGGGCGGCGCCCGATCGCCGCGGTCACGGCCGACCTGCTCGACCACATCGAAGGCCGACCGTACTGGCGGGCCTCGTGACGGCCGTCCGCCCGTGACCGTCACCCGCAAGTCGCGTGCCGAGATCGATCGGATGCGGCACGCCGGCAGGATCGTCGCGGAGGTGCTGGCGCTCATCGAGTCCGAGCTGAAGCCGGGCATGTCGACGGCCGAGCTCGACGCGCTCGCCGAACGTCACATCCGCCGCGCCGGCGCGGTGCCGTCCTTCAAGGGCTACCTCGGCGGCGGCCGCTACGGCAAGGGCCCCGGCGCCTTCCCGGCCAGCATCTGCATCTCCCTCGACGACGAGGTCGTCCACGGCATCCCCGGCGAGCGCGAGGTCCGCGAGGGCCAGCTCGTGTCGATCGACGCCGGCGCGATCTACGAGGGCTGGCACGGCGATGCCGCCCGGACCTTCGTCGTCGGAGAGGTGGACGCCGCTGCCCGCGACCTCGTCGACGCGACCCGCATGGCGATGATGGCCGGCATCGCCGCGGCGGTGCCCGGCAACACGATCTGGGACATCGGCGCCGCCGTCGAGGACGTCGCCGCCGCAGGCCCATACGGGATCATCCGGCACTTCGTGGGTCACGGCATCGGGACGCAGATGCACGAGGATCCCCAGGTTCCCAACTACCGCGCCGGCTCGAAGGGGATCCGCCTCCAGCCGGGCATCTGCCTCGCCATCGAGCCGATGCTCACCCTGGGGCGCGACGACGTGTACGTGAAGCGCGACGGCTGGACCGTGGCGACGCGCGACGGGTCGCTCGCGGCGCATTTCGAGCACACCATCGCCATCACGGACGAGGGGCCGACGATCCTGACGACGATCTGACCCCCGGTTGCCGCCCGCCGCGGCATTTGTTACGATTTCGGTTCGTGTGCCGCCGGAGACGGCTTGGCGCGCGTCGCGACTGCATGGAACGACAAGGACGACGAGGTGCCCGTGGCAAAGAAGGACGCGATCGAGGTGGAAGGGACCGTCATCGAGCCGCTGCCGAACACCATGTTCGCGATCGAGCTCGAGAACGGACATCGCGTCCTCGCCCACATCAGCGGCAAGCTGCGGATGAACTTCATCCGCATCCTCCCGGGCGACCGGGTCCGCGTCGAGCTCTCTCCCTACGACCTGTCACGCGGGCGCATCACCTACCGCC
>DASVZT010000218.1:0-23060 GCA_036391495.1 Candidatus Limnocylindrales bacterium | reverse complement strand
TGCTCCGTTGCGGCATCGGCGAGGTGCTACACTCCGCGACGCCGACCCGGGTGGCGATCGCCGAGTGGGTCGAGCTGGCACGGATCTACAGCGGGGACCCGGCTCGCCGCCTCCTGAACGGAGTGCTGGGTCGAATCGAGGGGCCGACCCGATCGTCGGCCGGACGCGGACCCAGGACGACAGGTCAACCCCGCGGCAGGTAGCTGCCGGCACCCACAGCTCCGAGGAGGGAGTCAGTTGGCCACCACGTACGACCGCCTGAAGAAGATCGTCGTCGAGCAGCTCGGCGTCGAGGAGGACGAGGTCCGGCCGGACGCGTCGTTCGTCGACGACCTGAACGCGGACTCGCTCGATCTCGTCGAGCTCATCATGAGCCTCGAGGAGGAGTTCGGGACCGAGATCTCCGACGAGGACGCGGAGAAGATCCGGACGGTCCAGGACGCGGTCGATTACATCGACGAGCACGCCGCCTGAGCCCGCGCGCTCCGGGCTGACCACTCCCGCACAGGCGGAGATGCGCCCCGCCGCCCGGCTCGCCGCGCGGCTCGGGCTCCCCGTCTCGGACCTCGATCTCCTCGAGCAGGCGCTCGTCCACAGCAGCTATCTCCACGAGCACCCGGCGGGCGCGCGCGCGAACAACGAGCGGCTCGAGTACCTGGGCGATTCGGTCATCAGCCTCGTCATCTCCGAGGCGCTCTTCCTGCGCCACCCATTGGATGACGAAGGGACCCTTTCCGCTCGGCGCGCCGCGATCGTCAGCACCGTCGGTCTCGCCCGTCTCGCCGGGCGCATCGAGCTGGGCGACGCGCTCCTCCTTGGCGAGGGCGAAGCCGTCCGCAGCGGCCGACGGCGTCCGACGCTTCTCGCCTCCTCGCTGGAGGCGCTCGCCGGCGCGCTCTACCTGGATCTCGGCTATCCCGCCACGCGCGACTGGCTCCTTGCCCTCGCCGCACCGGAGGTGACGGCGGACCTGCCGCTCGGGACCCTCAAGAGCCCGAAGAGCCGGCTCCAGGAGCTCACCCAGCGCGAGGCCGGGACACGCCCGATCTACCGCATCGTGGAGGCGTCGGGGCCCGATCACGCGCGCTTCTACCGGATCGAGGTCACCGTGCGCGATCGCGTCCTCGGCTCCGGGGAGGGGGCCTCGCGACGGATCGCCGAGACCTCGGCGGCCGCGGCTGCCCTGGCCGCGCTCGAGGGCGAGGCAGCGGGACCGGGCGATTCGTCGGCGCCGGGGGACTCCTCCGCATCGTGACGGCCGATACCGACCGCCGGACCTCGCCCGATCGAGCCCACGGGGCGGCCCGGGCGCGGCTCCGCGGGCTCCGCCTCCAGGGCTTCAAGTCGTTCGCCGAACGGACGACGCTCGAGTTCGGCGCCGGCATCAGCGCGGTCGTCGGACCGAACGGCTCGGGCAAGAGCAACCTCGCCGACGCCCTTCGCTGGGCCCTGGGCGAGCAGGGGCGGGCGCTTCGCTCGCGCAAGTCCGAGGACGTCATCTTCGCCGGGTCGGAGAAGCGCGCGGCGCTCGGCATGGCCGACGTCGTGCTCGTCCTCGACAATGCCGACGGGCTCCTGCCCGTCGAGTACGAAGTCCTCGAGATCGGGCGCCGCCTCTACCGCTCCGGCGAGAACGACTACCTCCTGAACCGACAGCGCCTGCGGCTGCGCGACCTCGTCGATCTGCTGGACGGCGCGCATCTCGCCGACAACGCCTTCCTCTTCATCGGACAGGGGATGGTCGACCAGGCGCTCGCGCTCCGGCCGGAGGAACGTCGGCCGCTCTTCGAGGAGGTCGCCGGCGTCCGCCGCCACGAGCGCCGGAGGCGCAAGGCCGAAGAGCAGCTCGCCGAGGCCGAGGGCAACCTCGCCCGCGTGGAGGACATCCTCGCCGAGCTCAGGCCGCAGGCCCGCCGGCTCGCGGTCCAGGCCGAGCAGCAGGCCAATCGCGTCGGGGCGGGCGAAGAGTTGACGACCGCTCTGCTCGCCTCGGCACACGTGCGGTGGCACGAGGCGGCTGCCCGGGTCGCGACCAGCGCCCGGCGGCTCGACGAGGCGCGGACTGCTGCTGCGAGCGCGCTCCGAGCCCTCCAGGCGGACGAGGAGGCGGCCACGTCGATCGCGGCGTCGCTCGGGGCGCGCAGCGCGATCGAGGCCGAGCGCCGCGAGGCCCACGAGGCGGCCCGTGCGGCACTGACGGCGCTCGAGCTGCGGATCGCGCGGCTCGCCGGCGACGTCGAGGCCCTGGCCCGGGATCGCGTGCGCCTCGTCGACGAGCGCAGCGCGGCTGAGGCGGACCGCGACCTCCGCCGGCGCGAGCTGGCCGAGCCGATCCCCGCGCACGACGCCGCTCTCCAGGAGCGCGCCGCCTCGGCGGACCGGGACGTCGCGGACGCGCTCACCGAGCTGACGGCGCTGCGGACCGCGGATCGGGCACGTGGCGACGAGCTGGCCGCGCTCCGGCGTGCCGAGGCGGCCAGGCTGGCCGACCTCGATGCCGCGCGTCGCAGGCTCGCCGACGTCGAGCGGCGCCTCGCGGACGAGCGGGCGCGCACGACCCACGCCACGGCGAGACGCACGGAGCTGGAGCGCGCCGCCCTCGCTGCCAGGGAGGCGCTGGGGATCGCCGCCGACCGGGAATCCGCGGCCGGGCACGCCCGGGAGTCGGCACGCGTCGGGGCGGAGGCGGCCGAGGGCCGGCGGCGCGACGCGGAGGAGGCGGCGGCCGCGGCGGGCGCGAGACTGGCGAGCCTCCGCGGTCGTTTCGACGTGCTCGCCGCGCGTGCAGCAGAGGACGAGGCGCGGGGCATCGCCCGCGCCGCGAAGCGGCGCGGTGGGCGGCGCGTCGACGAGTCGCTCCAGGTCGAGCCGAGCCTGCGCGCGGCGGTGGAGGCCGCCCTGGGCGAGGCCGCGCGGGGCTATCTCGTCGCGGCCGACGTGGTCCCTGAGCTCGTGAACGAGCGTGGCCTGGTGGTGGTCGAGCGCGCCTCGGACGCGCCGAGCGGAAGTGGCGGCAGCCTCCCGCCCGACCTTCGCTCGGCGGTCGCGGCGGCCGGCGGCGGATCGCTCGGTGGCGCGATCCGCGCGGATGCGACCGGGGCGGCCCGCCTGCTTCTCGCGTCGGCGGTCTGGCTGCCCGATCTCGCCGCGGTCCTCGAGGTGCAGCCGTGGCTGCCGGACGGATGGGTCGCGGTCGTCCGCGATGGGTCGGCCGTTGCGACGCGGCACACGGTCACGCTCGGGCGGCACGACGCACCTCTCGAGCGGCGCGCGGAGCTCGAACGCCTGACGGCGCAGCTCGAGGCGGCGACCGGAGAGGCAGATCGGGGCCGCGCGGAGGCCCTGTCCGCCTCGGAGCAGGCAACGGCCGCGCGGCGGGCGCTCGACGAGTCGAGAGCCGCCGAGTCCGCCGCCGCCGCCGCGAGGCGGCGGGCCGAGGAGGAGGATCGGTCCGCGAGCCGCGCCCTCGAGGCCGCCGCCCGCGAAGGGGCGTGGCTCGAGGCGCAGGTCGAGCGGCTGGCGACCGAGGCCGCGGGGGCACGAGGAGTCGCCGCGGCTGCCCAGGAGGCGATCGAAGCGGCGGGGGCCGCGCGCGAAATGGCGGGGGCCTCGCGCGAACTGGCTGGATCCTCGCGGTCGGCAGAGGACGCCGGAGGTCGGGTCGCGGTCGGGACGGGTGCCGACGCGGACCGGCAGGCGGCGATCGTCGCGTGGGAGGCGCGGGTCGCCGATCTCCGCGCGGCGCGCGACCGCCAGGTGGCGGAGCTCGCGGAGCAGGATCGGCGACGCCGCGACGCCGAGGCGCGGAACGCGCGGGCCGAGGCGGCGGTCGCGATGGACGAGGAGCGGATCGCGCGGGCCGATCGTGAGCTCGCGATCCTCGTCGAGAGGGAGCGGCGCCTGTCGGAGGAGCGGGACGCGCTGATGGGCGAATCGGCGACCGCGGCGGTCCGCGAGGAGACGACCCGTGCCCAGCTCGCCGAGCTTCGGGCCGCTGATGCCGCCGATCGCGGACGACTCGCTGCGGCCGAGGCGGCCGTGGCGAGTGCGCGCGACCGTCTGCGGGCGGCAGACGAGCGCGTCCGGGCCGCCGAAGTGGGGGACCTCGAGGCGCGGCTCGCGCTGGACGCGATCCGCGAGGCGCTTCTCGTCGAGCTTGCCGGGCTCGGGGAGCTGGCGCTGGCCGGACTTGGCCTGCCTCCGACCGCCGCCGACGATGCCGCTGCCCTCGAGACGGCGCTCGGCGCCCGCGGGGAGACGTGGGCTCGCGAGGTGCCGGATGTCGAGGCGCCGACGCCCGCCCGCCTGGCGACCCTCCGGCGGCGCTACCACGAGTTCGGCGCCGCGAACCCCTTCGCGGTCGAGGAGTACGCGGCCGTCAAGGAGCGCCTGGCGACGCTCGAGGGCCAGGACGGCGATCTGCGCGAGGCGATCGCCCGGACGCGTGCCTTGATCGCGGAGCTCGACACGCTGATCAGCGAGCAGTTCCTCGACACCTTCCGAGCCCTCGAGACGGCGTTCGACACGCGCTTCCAGCAGCTGTTCGGCGGCGGCTTCGCCAGGCTCAGCCTGACTGATCCGGGCGATCTCGGAGCGACCGGCGTGGAGATCGTCGCCCGGCCGCCGGGCAAGAAGGCGCAGGCACTCGCGATGCTGTCGGGCGGGGAGCGCGCCCTGACCGCGGTCGCTCTCCTCTTCGCGATGCTCGAGGTCCGGCCGGTCCCGTTCTGCGTCCTCGACGAAGTCGACGCCGCGCTCGACGAGGCGAACGTCGGCCGGTTCGCGGACGCCCTCCGCGGCCTCGCCGACCGGACGCAGTTCATCGTCATCACCCACAATCGGGGCACGATCGAAGCGGCCGATGCCCTCTACGGGGTGACGGTCGGCGACGACTCGGTGAGCCGTGTCATCAGCCTGCGCCTCGAGGAGGCCCAGGCGCTCGCGGCGACAGCCACCGCATCCCGTTCGCGCTGAGGAGCGACGACCCTGTTCTGGCGACGCAGGCCGACACGACCGGACGAGCCCGGGCAACCGCCGGGAGCATCCCCGCCCGATGCACCGGCGCCCGATGCCCCCGCGCCCGAGGCCTTGCCGACGGGCGTCGACGAGCCGGCTGAACGCCCGTCGGACGAGGCCGAGCTCGAGGCCGGCCTCCAGCGGACGCGCGGCGGGTTCATGTCGCGCCTGCGAGGCCTCCTCGGGGGCGACGACGTCGGCGGGCCCTCGTGGGATGACGTGGAGGAGACGCTCATCGCAGGGGACGTCGGTGCCCGCCTGGCTCTCGAGGTCGTCGAGCGGGCAAGGCGGCGGCGGGACCCGGGCGGCCCGACCGCGGCAGTCCGCGCCGAGCTCGCTGCGCTGCTCGTCCCCAGCGATCCCTCCTGGCGGCCGCCACGAGCGACGTCGGGTCAGCCCGCCGTCCTGCTGGTCGTCGGCGTCAACGGGACGGGCAAGACGACCACGATCGGAAAGCTCGCGCAGCGATACGCGGACGAGGGCGAACGCGTCCTCCTGGCGGCCGCCGACACGTTCCGCGCGGCCGCGATCGATCAGCTCCGCATCTGGGCGGATCGGTCCGGCGCCTCGCTCGTCGCCCACGCTCCCGGCGCCGATCCCGGCGCTGTCGTCTACGACGCCCTCGACGCCGCCGTCGCCCGCGGTGCCGACGTCATCATCGCCGACACCGCCGGTCGTCTCCACACGAAGACGAACCTCATGGACGAGCTGGCGAAGATCCGCCGCGTCGTGGACCGCCGGCTGCCCGGCGCCGCCCCCGAGACGCTCTTCGTCCTGGACGCGACGACGGGGCAGAACGGGCTCGCCCAGGCTCGAGCGTTCCACGAGGCCGTCGGCCTGACGGGCATCGTGCTCACCAAGCTCGATTCGACGGCCAAGGGCGGAATCGTCTTTGCGATCGAGGAGGCACTCGGCGTGCCCGTTCGCTATGTCGGGGTGGGGGAGCGTGCGGTCGACCTCATCCCGTTCGACCCGCAGGCGTTCGTCGCCGCCCTCTTCGCACCCTGAGCGCCGCGACCTATGGGACCCGCCGCGACGCGCCGCGACCGGCAGGCGCGGCAAACCCGGGCGACGGCGCCGATGACCTGATGTCGATGACCTGATGCGGCGATGCCGTAGAATCGCCGGGCGATGCGCCAGAACCCGCGCACGCGACCGGCCCCCGTCCGCGCGGCCGGGCCCACAGGAGCCACGTCCCACCTCATGTTCGATGCCCTGAGCGAGCGTCTCCGCCACACGCTGGGTGGCCTGACCGGCCGAGGCCGGGTCAGCGAGTCCGATGTCGACGCCGCCATGCGCGAGACCCGCCTCGCCCTCCTCGAGGCGGACGTCAACTTCAAGGTCGTCAAGGAGTTCGTCGCCCGTGTCCGCGAACGCGCGGTCGGCGCCGAGATCCTCGAGAGCCTGACGGCGGGCCAGCAGGTCGTCGCGATCGTCAACGAGGAGCTGACGGCCCTCCTGTCGGGCGGTGATCGCACCTTCCACCTGTCCGGTTCGCCCGCCGTCGTCGCGTTGGCCGGGCTGCAGGGCTCGGGCAAGACGACGTCCGCGGGCAAGCTGGCCCGCCATGTCGTCAAGCTCGGGCGTCGCCCGCTCCTGGTCGCCGCCGACCCCTACCGTCCGGCGGCGGCGGACCAGCTCGAGACCCTCGGGCGCGCGCTGAACGTGCCCGTCCATCGGGCTCCCGCGGGCACCTCAGTCGTCGACATCGCGACGGGCGGCATCGCTGCGGCACGCCGGCAGGGACGCGACGTCGTCATCCTGGATACCGCCGGGCGCCTCACGGTCGACGGCGCGCTGATGGCGGAGCTCTCCGAGGTCGTGCGCGCGGTCGCTCCGGTCGAGACGCTCCTCGTCGTCGACGCCATGACCGGCCAGGAGGCCGTCGCCGTCGCCCAGGCCTTCGAGGCCGCCGTCCCGCTCACGGGACTCGTCCTGACGAAGATCGATGGCGACGCCCGGGGCGGCGCGGCGCTCTCGATCAGCGCCGTCACGGGCCTGCCGGTCAAGTTCCTCGGGACGGGCGAGAAGACGGACGCGCTCGAGGTCTTCCATCCAGACAGGCTCGCCGGCCGGATCCTGGGCATGGGTGACATCCTGACGCTCGTCGAGCGGGCGCAGGAGACGTTCGACGCCAAGCAGGCGGCCAGGCTCGAGGAGAAGTTCCGCAAGGCGTCGTTCACGCTCGACGACATGCTCGAGCAGCTCCAGCAGGTCCAGCGCATGGGCCCGCTCGGCCAGGTGCTCTCGATGATTCCCGGGCTCGGCGGCATGGCCAAGGAGGCGGAGGCCGCCGTCGATCGTGGCGAGCTGAAGCGAGTCGAGGCGATCATCCGCTCGATGACCCAGCGCGAGCGTCGCGACCCGACCGTCCTCAACGCATCCCGGCGCCGGCGGATCGCCGCCGGGTCCGGCACCACACTTCCCGACGTCAACCGTCTCGTCAAGCAGTTCGCCGAGATGCAGAAGCTCATGAAGCAGATGGCGAATGCCGGGCGGCGCGGCCCGATGGGCCTCCCGGCTCGCCGCTGATCGAGGGGACGATGGCATCGATCCTCGAGCCGGCCCCGACGCCGGCCGAACAGCTCGTCACGACGGAGCCCGTCCGGGCCCGCGCGAGCCGGACGCGCTGGGCGGTCGCGCTCGTCGTCGCGGTCCTCGCGCTCGTCGTCGCGGCCGGCGCCTTCATGCTGGCGGCCGGCTCGGCGCCCGTCAGCCGCCTCGCGGGCTGGATGCCCATGGGGACGGTCGCCTACGCGGAGCTGCGTCTCGATCCCCCCGGCGACCAGGGGACGAAGGTCGCCGACCTGCTCGGGCACTTCCCGGGCTTCGCCGATCGCTCGCAGCTCGACGCCAAGCTGACGGAGCTGGCCGACAGGCTCGTCGGCAAGGCCACCGGCGGCGCGGTGACGTATTCGTCCATGAAGCCGTGGATCGGGGACGCCGTCGCCGTCGGGTTGACCCGGCCCCCCAGCGGTCCGGCCGACGCTCCGGCCGACGCTCCCGGTCTCGCCGCCGTGGCCACGAAGGACGCGCCCGCCCTCCGGGACTGGCTCGCCTCGCACGTGCCACCCGGCGGGACGACCGAGTCGTCCGGGGGCGCGCAGATCACGATCGGCACGCGGAACGGCGTCGCCTGGGCATACACGGTCGTCGACGACGTCATGCTCGCGGGTGAGAAGTCCGCGGTCGAGGCGGCCATCGGCACGCATGGCGCGAGCGGGTTCGCCGCGAGCGAGCCGTTCCGGAGCGCCGTGTCGTCGCTCGACGGGTCCTCGCTCGGGTTCGGCTTCCTCGACACGAAGGCGCTGATCACGGCCGCCCTGGCGGCACGCCCGGCGACCACCTCGGCCGCCTCCGCGGCCATGACCGCTGCGATCGTCGATCGTGTCGCGCCCTGGACAGCCTTCGCGTTGCGCGCGCAGTCCGATGCGATCGAGATCGACGCGACGACGCCGAAGACGTCGACGGCGCCGCTGTCGAGCGCGACGGGCGGCTCTCCGCTGCCGACGTTCCCGCCGCCGGTCAACACGACCAGCTCGCTGGCCGCGCACCTGCCGGCAGACACGATCCTCGCTGTCGAGTCGCGTGACGTCGGCCCGACACTCGTGGCTGCGCTCGCCCAGGCCTCCGCCTTCCGGTCGGCCGAGGCCTCTGGAGGCACCCTCGGCGGCAGGAGCAGCCCCGCGGCCGGCATGCTCGGGCTCCTGGAGGGGTCCGACTCATTCCTGGGCTGGATGGGGGACGGCGCCTTCGTGATCCGCGATGACGCCGGGACGCCAAGCGCGGGCGTCGTCGCCGTCGCGACGGATCCCGCTGCGGCGTCGACCGCGCTCGGCCAGCTCAAGGCGCTGATCTCCTTCGCCGGTCCGTCGTCGGGCATCACCTTCCGCGACGAGCCGTACGGGGACGGCACGATCACGATCGCCGATCTCGGTGATGGCGCCACGCTCGAGCGCCTCCTTTCGAAGGCTCTCCCGGGTCGAAGCGGCGAGTCGGGCGGTGCGAGCGCGCCGGCCCGTCTGCTGCCGATCCCTTCGGGCCACGTCGAGATCGCCTGGACTGTCCAGCGCGGGCTCCTCGTCGCCGGTGCCGGCGACGCGTTCGTCAAGGCGATCCTCGACACCAGGGCCGAGAGCTCGCTGGCGACGACGCCGGACTATCGCACGGCCCTCGACCGCGCCGGCGCCTCGAACGCCGGCCAGTCGTTCCTCGACATCCCCGCGCTCACCTCGCTCGTCGCGCCGTCCCTGACCCCGGCGCAGCGCGCGAGCTACGAGCGGGATATCAAGCCGTTCATCGATCCGCTCGGTGGCGTCGCTTCGGCGACCCTCGCCGGCGATCCGTTGCGGGTACGCTTCGTCGTCACCGTCAAGTAGGAGGGACTCTCGCACATGGCAGTTCGCATCCGGCTCACGCGCGTCGGCGCGACGAAGCAGCCGACCTATCGCGTGGTCGTCACGGACTCGCGGAACGCGCGCGACGGGCGCTCCATCGAAACGCTCGGCCACTACAACCCGCGCACGGAGCCCGTCGAGTTCGCGGTGGACGCGGACAAGGCGAAGAAGTGGCTCGCCCAGGGCGCCCAGCCGTCGGAGACCGTCGCCCGCCTCTTCAAGTCCGCCGGCATCACCAGCGGCAAGTAGGGGAGCACGATGGCTGCGAAGGATCTGGTCGAATACGTCGCCCGGTCTCTCGTCGACGCCCCCGACGAGGTGCGCGTCGAGGAGGTCCGCGACCAGGACGGGACCGTCCTCGAGCTTCACGTCGCCGAGGACGACATGGGCAAGGTCATCGGCCGCAACGGCAGTGTCGCCAAGGCGCTCCGGACCCTGCTCAAGGTGACGGCGGCCCGCGAGGGCGAGCCCGTCTCGCTCGAGATCGTCTAGCGGGAGGCCACGCCGTGCTCGGGGAGCGACTGGTCGTCGCGCTCGTCCGCGGCGTCCACGGCCTCAAGGGCGCGGTCCGCGTCGAGGTCCTCACCGATCGGCCGGACGAGCGATTCGCGCCCGGCCGCGTCCTTCATCGCGAAGGCTCGGATGACCCGCTGACGGTGGTCTCCGCGGTCGTCGACGCTCCCGGTTGGCGCCTTCGGTTCGCCGAGGTCCCCGACCGGGAGACGGCGGACATGCTCCGTGGCGCCTATCTCGAGGCGGCGCTCGGCCCCGGCGAGGAGCTCGACCGCGGCGAGTTCTACTGGCACGAGGTCGTCGGCTCGGTCGTGCGCGACCTGGAGGGCCGTGAGCTCGGGCGCGTGGTCGACGTCTACCGTGCCGGCGGGGTGGACGCGTACGTCGTGCGGGGCGAGCCGTTCGGGGAGTTCGATCTGCCCGGGGTGCGCGATTTCATCCGCATCTTCGCGCCGCGCCGTGGCGAGATCGTCGTCGACGCCGATCTCCTGGAGCTCGAGCCGGCACGTGCGCCCCGGCCCCCGCGGCCGCCGAGGACGCCGCGAACGGCTCGTCCACCTCGTGGCGCGAAGCATCCCTCCCCGGCGCGGTCGGATCCGGCGATCCCGGCCGGTGACGGGGGCGGGGCGGGCGAGGCGGACGAGTCCGCAGGGGCGGGCGGGTGACGCTCGAGGTCGACGTCCTCAGCCTGTTCCCGGCCATGCTCTCGGGCCCGCTCGAGGACAGCATCCCGCGCCGGATCCAGGAGCGCGGCCTGGCGTCGATCCGCGTCCGCGACCTGCGCGACTGGGGGCTGGGCCGCCACCGCAGCGTCGACGACTACACGTATGGCGGCGGGGCCGGCATGGTGCTGAGGCCGGAACCCGTGGCCGCAGCCCTGGCCGAGATTCGTCGCGACGGTTCGGTCGTCGTCCTGCTGGATCCCGCCGGGGAGCCGTTCCGCCAGGCGACCGCGCAACGACTCGCCGAGGCGAGCCACCTGGTCCTCCTCTGCCCGCGCTACGAGGGCGTGGACGAGCGGATCCGCGGGCTCGTCGATCTCGAGCTCTCGATCGGCGACTACGTCCTGACGGGCGGTGAGCTGGCGGCGCTCGTCGTCGTCGACGCCGTCATGCGCCTGCTTCCCGGCGCCATCGACGAGGAGTCGGTGGCCGAGGAGTCGTTTTCGACGGGGCTGCTCGAGTATCCGCAGTACACGCGTCCACCGACGTTCCTCGACATGCCGGTGCCGGCGGTCCTCACGAGTGGCGATCACGGCGCGGTGCGCCGCTGGCGCCTCAAGGAGTCCCTCCGACGGACGCTCGATCGCCGGCCCGACCTCCTCGAGGGCCGCGCCTTCACCACGGAGGAACGCCGGCTGCTCGACGAGATCGCGGCAGAGGAAGCCGAAGCTCCCGAGCGGGCTGAAGCTCCCGAGGCGGCCGACGCCGGCGAGGAGGCCGAAGCCGCCGGCCGGACGGACAGCGGCGAGCAGGCGGCAGCCCCCGACCGGGCCGGGTCGGCTCCCGGCGCCGTCGCCGACGACGCGCCGACCCGGTAGCGGCCGGATCGCGTGCTATACTCCGCCGTCGGTCGCGCTCCGCGGCCCTCGACTCCATGCCCACCGACCGCAGCGTGCGCTGCCGACCATGAAGTTAGGAACGCCCCGTGAACGTGCTCGACGAGATCGTCCAGGACCAGATCCGAACCGACCTGCCCGAGCTCGCCACGGGCGACACCGTGCGCGTGTCCGCGAAGGTCGTCGAGGGCAACCGTGAGCGTATCCAGGTCTTCGAAGGGACCGTGATGCGCCTGCGCGGCGGGGGGATCACGCGCTCGATCACCGTCCGCCGGATCGCCAGCGGCGTCGGCGTCGAGCGGACGTTCAAGGTCAACAGCCCGCGGATCGACAAGATCGAGGTTGTCCGTCACGGCCAGGCACGGCGCGCCCAGCTGTACTTCCTCCGCGAGCGCGTCGGCAAGGCCGCGACGCTGCGCGAGCGCCGCTAGGCGGCGAACCGCTGAGGCCGAGGGTGCGCGGGCATCGTCGTCGCGGGCGCCGTCGATCGCCCGATGATCACTCCGACACTCAAGGTCGAGCGGCGCCTCTGGCGTGACGGTCTGACCCGCGTCGTCGGGGTCGACGAGGTCGGGGTCGCACCGACGAGTGGCGCCGTCGTCGCAGCGGCCGTCATCATGGCGCCGAATTGCCGGCGCATCCCCGGCGTCCGCGATTCGAAGACGCTCTCGGCGGCTCAGCGGGAACGGCTCGCCCCGGTCGTTCGGCGGCGAGCGCTCGCGTTCGCGGTCGGTGCCGCCTCGGTCGCGGAGATCGACCGGCTGAACATCTACCACGCGACGCACCTCGCGATGCGCCGGGCGATCGAGCGGATCGGGACGCATGACCACGTCCTCGTCGACGGGCTCCGCATCGCCCGGTTCGAGGAGGCGGTCGGGCCCTACACCGCGATCGTCGACGGGGACGCCCAGGTCTATTCGATCGCCTGTGCGTCGATCGTCGCCAAGGTCGTTCGCGACCGGATGATGGCCCGGCTGGCCGCTCGTTATCCCGGCTATGGATGGGAGCGAAACCAGGGCTACGCGACACGCGAGCACCGCGATGCGATCCGCAGGCTCGGCCTGACACCATTCCATCGCCGTTCGTTCCTCGCCTTGCAGCGGACGCTGGCCGGCGACCAGTCGACGCTCGGGCTCTTTCCGTCGGATGCGAGCGGGGGAGAGGCGCCAGCTGACGACTCGGTCGCGGCGGACCTACTCGACGAGCCCGTCGGCCTCGCCATGGCCGACCTCCTCCCATCGAGCTGATGCCGGAGATGCCGCCGGACGCCTGACGCTCGTGAGGCGCGGGTATCACGCGTCGCGATGGTGACGACATCGTGGGGACTCCCCGGGACGCGGGGGTGGCTCGGCGACGACGAGATCGACGGCGGGATTCGCGCGGGGGAGGGCAGTCCCATCGGGAAGTCGGCCGACCGCGAGGAGGCCCAGCAGCCCGGCGCGGACGTGGTCGCGTTTTCGACGGTCGAATGTCTCTTCGGGCAGGCCGAACTCGCGGCTCGATCGCCAGCGAACCTCGACGGCGACCAGCCGGCGAGGCGGCCCCGGGTCGAGAGCCACGACGTCGAGCTCGTGGCGGCCGACGCGGACCTTCCGCGCGAGGAGGGTCCATCCGAGGCGTTCGAGATGGGCGGCCACGAGTGCTTCGGCCGCGTCGCCACGGGACTGCTGGAGGGACGACGCGTGCGCCGGGGATCTCGGGCGCGTCATGGCATGAGCGCTTGGAGTGGCATGGCGGGAGCATGGCAGCAGGGGCTCGACGGCGAATGCACGCCGGCTCGACGGCGAATGCACGCCGGCTCATCTTTCGATTACCGGCGGGCCGCCGGTGGCGAATCTGCGCCTGCCGCCGGGCTGTCTCTTGCGTAATCTCGCGCAGCGCCACCCTTATGCGAGTCACCTTGGCACTCATCGGAGGACACTCTCCGCCTGGCAACGAATCTCGCGGTGCTCGCCAGTCGGCGGATGCGAATACCGCACGGAAACGACCCGGCTGGGCAGGTCACGTGGCGCGTGCGGGCGGTCCACCGCCGACCAGTCGCCTAAGAGGGGCGATCCCCGAGATTACGCAAGGACTGGGCCGACGAGATCGGTCCACCGTCCCGAACCTCAGCTATCCCGATACCCCACGCGGGGAGCACGATCTCCGATGGGGGCACGCTCCTCGTGCTACACTCCGCCGCGGCCGGAGAGCCAACGGGCACGCCAGGGAACCACGGCACGCCACGGAACCACGGCACGCCACGGATCCACCGAGCCCTCTCCGCGCCGGACCAGACACGCCCGCCAGCCGGACGGACCGGCAACGGAGCCCACACGCGAGCATCCCGCGACCGGGGTGGTGCCACCCAGAGGGGTGGTTCCCGGGCGACGACCTCGCGGCGGAGTCAACCACAGGAGGTTCTCTCGTGCCGACCGTCTCCATGCGGCAGCTACTCGAGGCCGGGGTCCACTTCGGCCACCAGACGCGCCGCTGGAATCCCAAGATGCGCCCGTTCATCTTCGCCGAGCGCAACGGGATCCACATCATCGACCTCGCCCAGACCGTCCAGCGCCTGGACGTCGCGCTCGACGCCGTCCGCGAGACCGTCGCCCGGGGTGAGTACGTCCTCTTCGTCGGGACGAAGAAGCAGGCCCAGGAGCCGGTGGCCCAGGAGGCCCAGCGCGCCGGCATGCCGTACGTCAACCGCCGCTGGCTCGGCGGGATGCTGACGAACTTCGTGACGATCAAGAAGCGGATCGGCCTCCTCGACCAGCTCGAGGCGCGTCAGCAGGCCGGCGACTTTGACCGGCTGCCGAAGAAGGAAGCCGCCACGCTCCAGGAGGAGCTGACGAAGCTGACCCAGACGCTCGGCGGCATCCGGGCGATGCGTCGGCTGCCCGGGATCGTGTTCATCGTGGATCCGCACCGCGAGCGCATCGCCGTGACCGAGGCGATCAAGCTCGAGATCCCGGTGGTCGGGACCGGCGACACGAACGTCGACCCCGACGAGCTGGCGTACATCATCCCCGGGAACGACGATGCGATCCGGGCGATCCGCCTCCTCTGCTCCCTCGTCGCCGACGCCTGCATCGAGGGCCAGCGCGAGCGGGCCGCACGTGCCGAGCGCGAGCCCGAGCCGCAGGCCGTCGAGGTGCCGGACTTCGAGGAGATCCCGTCCGACGACCTCGTCGCGGCCCTCGCGGGCGGCGGGGCGCTCACGTTCGAACCCGACGCCGAAGAAGACGACCTGCTGCCCGGCGCGCGCCTTCCCGAGGCGACGCAGGCGGTGGAGGCCAGCCCCGACGAGATCGCCGCGGCCCTGGCTCGCCAGGAGGAATCCGAGGAGACCCCGAGCGCGAGCTGACGCCTCGACAGACCACATCGGTTTCGGCCGGCCCAGGCCGAACGAGTTCCGGCGCCGGGAGAGGCGCCAGCACAGGAGCGAACATGGCGGAGATCTCTGCCTCGGCCGTCAAGGAGCTGCGAGAGCGAACGGGCGCCGGGTTCATGGACTGCAAGCGCGCACTGACGGAGACCGACGGCGACGTCGAGAAGGCGGTCGGGCTGCTGCGCGAGCGTGGCCTGGCCGCCGCGGCCAAGAAGGCCGGGCGCGAGGCACGCGAGGGCCTCGTCTCCAGCTACATCCACACGGGCGGCCGCGTCGGCGTCCTCATCGAGGTCAACTGCGAGACGGACTTCGTGGCCCGCACGGACGAGTTCCAGAAGCTCGTCCGCGACCTTGCCATGCAGGTCGCGGGGATGGCCCCGCTGTACGTCGATGCCGAGCGCATCCCGGAGGCCGATCTCGAGGCCAGGCGCGCCCAGCTCATGGCCGACGAGACGACACAGTCGAAGCCGGAGGCGATCCGCGGCCAGATCGTCGAGGGCCAGCTCCGGAAGTGGTACTCGCAGGTCTGCCTGCTCGAGCAGCCCTTCCGCGACGAGGAGCGAACGGTCCGCGACCTGATCACGGAGAGGATCTCGACGATCGGGGAGAACATCCGCGTCCGCCGCTTCACCCGCTACGCTCTCGGGGAGGAGATATGAGCGACGCCGGTCCTGCCATCGAGCGACCGGGCCTGGGCGAGGGGGTCCGGTATCGCCGGATCCTCCTCAAGCTCTCGGGCGAGGCGCTCCTCGGCGACCGGCAGTATGGCGTCGATCCTGCCTTCTGCGCCTTCATCGCGGCCCAGGTCGCGCAGGTCCACGCGCTCGGGGTCGAGATCGGGATCGTCGTCGGCGGCGGCAACATCTTTCGCGGCCTCGCCGCTGCCGCTCGCGGCATGGACAGGGCGACCGGTGACTACATCGGGATGCTCGCCACGGTCATGAACGGGCTCGCGCTCCAGGACGCGCTCGAGCGCGGCGGCGTCCAGACGCGCGTCATGAGCGCGATCGGGATGAACGAAGTCGCCGAGCCGTACATCCGTCGGCGTGCCGTCCGTCACCTCGAGAAGGGCCGCGTCGTCATCCTCGCGGCCGGGACGGGCAATCCCTACTTCACGACCGACACGGCTGCCGCCCTGCGCGCGGTCGAGATCGGGGCCGAGGTCATTCTCAAGGCGACGAAGGTCGACGGAGTCTACGACGCCGACCCCGTGACGAACCCGGGCGCTCATCGCTACGATCGTCTGACCTACGCCGACGTGCTCCGCGATCGGCTCCGCGTCCTCGACGCGACGGCCGTGTCGCTCTGCATGGAGAACGATCTTCCGATCGTCGTCTTCGACCTCAACACGCCCGACAACATCCGCCGGGTCGCGACGGGAGAGAAGGTCGGGACGCTCATCTCGGCGACGGCCGATGGAGGTGCCACAGCATGAGCGCCGAAGTCCTGACCTCCGCGGAGCACAAGATGGCCCGCGCCGTCGAGGCGATGGAGCGTGACTTCCAGGGCATCCGGACCGGGCGCGCGTCGACGGCACTGGTCGAGCGGCTCCACGTGGAGTACTACGGCACGTCCACGCCGCTCAACCAGCTGGCGGGGATCTCCGTCCCCGAGCCTCACCAGATCGTCATCCAGCCGTGGGATCGGTCGGTCCTGGGCGCCATCGAGAAGGCAATCCTCAAGAGCGACATCGGCCTGATGCCGAACGTCGACGGCACGGTCGTGCGACTCAACATCCCGCCGCTCACCGAGGAGCGGCGGCGCGACATCGTCAAGCAGGTCCACAAGCGCATGGAGGAGACGCGGGTCGAGATCCGCAACCTCCGCCGCGACGCCGCGGATCACCTCAAGCGCGAGGAGCGCGACGGGGAGATCGGGACGGACGACGCCCACCGCGAGATCGACCAGGTCCAGAAGCTGACCGATCGGTTCATCGCCGACGTCGACCGGGTCGGCGCTCACAAGGAACAGGAAGTCCTCGAGGTCTAGCCACCGATGACCGCGCCCGGCATGGCTCCCGAGCGCGGAAGCATGCGCGACCGGGCGGCGAGCGCCGCCGTCTTCGTCCCGCTCCTGCTGCTCGCGTTCGCCGTCGGCCGCCCGACGATCGCTCTCATCGTGGTCCTCGGCATCGTCATCGGCACGTGGGAGTCCTACCGCCTTCTCCGCTCGGCGGGCTATCCGGCCCTCGAGGTCG
The DNA here is from genome assembly GCA_036391495.1 of Candidatus Limnocylindrales bacterium. Lineage (GTDB taxonomy): Bacteria > Chloroflexota > Limnocylindria > Limnocylindrales > CSP1-4 > DASVZT01. Next base: position 6,009 of record DASVZT010000218.1, on the reverse strand, counting down.
TCGGCGTGATCGTGGCCGTGGCCTTCGCGGTCGACGCGGTGCTGCCGAGCGGCGTCGCATTGCCCGCCGGACTCACCCCAACGGGCATCACGGCGATGGGACCGCTGCTGCTCGGGATCGCCGTCGTCGTCGTCGGGGTCGCCTCGTTCACGCGCGCCGAGCCCCACGAGGGCCTGGCCGCCTGGATCGCCACTCTGTTCGGCGCCGTCTACGTCGGGCAGCTCGGGTTCGTGGCCAGGCTGTCGAACGACGCGATCGCCCTGCCCGGCGGAGCGTCGCTGGCGTTCGTCGGGACGGAGCGCGCATGGGTCCTGCTGCTCGTCTTCGGGGTCTGGGCCTACGACACGGGAGCATTTCTCGTCGGGCGGCGGATCGGCGGCCCGCGCTTCCTGACGCACCTCTCGCCGTCGAAGACGTACGCGGGACTCGTCGGCGGAACGCTCGCCTGCATCGTCGTCGTCGCGCTCATGCTGGCGGGCATCGGTCGCGATCCCGCCGAGGCGCTCATCGTGGGGCCGCTCCTCGGCTGGACCGCGCAGGCCGGCGATCTGGCGGAGTCGATGCTCAAGCGTGCGGCCGGCGCCAAGGACTCGGGAGGCCTCATCCCCGGCCATGGCGGGGTCCTCGACCGGATCGACTCCTTCCTGTTCGCCGCACCGGCGCTCGCTCTCTATGTCCGGCTCGTCGTCGCCTGACGGGCGCGTCGGGGTCGCGCTCCTCGGCTCGACCGGGTCGATCGGCCGGCAGGCCGTGGAGGTCATCGCCGGTCTGCCGGACCGCATGCGCGTCGTTGCCCTGGCCACGGGTCGGACGGTCGACGTCCTCTCGGACCAGGCCCGACATCTCCGACCGAGGGCCGTCGCGGTCGCGGACCCGACGGCCGCGGCCGGCCTCGACCTGCCGCCCGGCACGGCGCTGATCCGGGGCGAGGATGCGCTCGTCGAGCTGGCCACACGAGCGGACGTCGATCTCGTCGTCGTCGGCAGTGGCGGGCTCGTGTCCCTTCGGCCGGTGCTGGCGGCGCTGCGTGCCGGCAAGGTCGTGGCGACCGCGAACAAGGAGACGCTCGTCGCCGGCGGACACCTCGTCATGCCCCTGGCGCGGGCCCTGGCCAGGGCGCACGCGACATCGAGCGGTGGCGGTCGCCCTGACGCCGACGCGAGCCCGCTCGCCTGGCTGCGCCCGATCGACTCGGAGCACTCGGCGATCTGGCAGTGCCTGGTCGGGGAGCCGCCCGGAGCCATCGCGAGCCTGCTGCTCACGGCGTCGGGCGGTCCGTTCCTCGGCACGCCCGCGGAAGAGCTCGCGTTCGTGACGCCGGAGCGCGCGCTTCAGCACCCGACCTGGCGGATGGGGGCCAAGATCACCATCGACTCCGCGACGCTCGCGAACAAGGGCCTGGAGGTCATCGAGGCGCACTGGCTGTACGATGTGGGCTACGACGCCATCGAGGTCGTCATCCACCCGCAGAGCGTCGTCCACTCCGCCGTCCGTCTCGTCGACGGCTCGCTGAAGGCCCAGCTCGGCACCCCTGACATGAGACTCCCGATCCAGTACGCCCTGACGTACCCGGAGAGGCTTGCCTCTCCGGTCGCCCCGCCCGACCTCGTCGCTGCCGGTCGGCTCGAGTTCCGCGCGCCCGACGAGGCCCGATTCCCGGCCCTCGCCGTCGCGCGCGAGGCCGGGCGCCGGGGGCCCGCGGCGTCCGCCGCCCTCATCGCCGCCGACGAGATCGCCGTCGGCCGCTTCCTCGACGGCTCGCTCGACTTCCCCGGGATCCCGCGCCTGCTCGAGGCGGCGGTTGAGCGTTTCGGGGGGGCAGGGGAGCCTGATCTCGAGACGCTCGTGGCGCTCGACGCCGACGTCCGCTCGTTCGCGGCGGCGTGGACGCCACAGGCGACGCACTGATGGCGCTCCTCCAGTCGCTCATCACGGTCGTCCTGTTCCTCGCCATCCTCGGCTCGCTCGTCGTCATCCACGAGCTCGGGCATTTCATCGTCGCCCGCCTCGCCGGTATCCGCGTCTGGGAGTTCGGCATCGGCTTCCCGCCGCGTGCCACCGTCCTGGCCCGGCGCGGCGAGACCCTCTACACGCTCAACTGGCTGCCGATCGGTGGGTTCGTGAAGCTCGAGGGCGAGGAGGGCGAGTCGGACGATCCGCGCAGCCTCGTCCGGGCCTCGCTCCCCATCAGGGCCCTCGTGTTCGCCAGCGGCGCGATCATGAACGTCATCCTCGCGTTCGCGCTCATGGTCGCCATCGCCTGGTTCCCGCAGACCGCCTACGGGCTGACGTTCGCCGCGGTCCAGGCGGGCTCGCCGGCGGCCGCGGCCGGGCTCGCGCCCGGCGACCTCATCGTCTCGCTCGACGGGCGCCACTACGACCAGATCGACCCGCAGGTCTTCATCTCCGACCTTCGGGCGGCGGCGGGCCGGACGGTCACGCTCGGCGTCGTTCGCGGTGGGGGGGCGACGGCGACAGCGGCAACGGTCGAGCAGATCACCGCCACGCTCCGTCCGCCGAGCCAGATCGACGCCGGCCACGGTGCGCTCGGCATCGAACAGCTGCGCTACGTGCCGTCCACGACGGCCTTCACGAGGACGCCGGCCGAGGCCGTGGCGACGGGCTCGGCACGGACCGCGGACGCCTTCTCGACCATCGCACACGGCCTCGCCGGCATCGCCGACGCGTTCGTCACGCGGCCGACCCAGGCTCCCGAGGCGGCCGGGCCGATCGGTATCGCGGCAACCGTCGGCGACGTCTTCTGGCAGGTCGGCATCGGCGCGACGCTCTACCTGGCGGCGCTCATCTCGGCCAACCTCGCTCTCTTCAACATGCTGCCGTTCCCGCCGCTCGACGGCGGACGGATCGTCATGGCCGTCATCAAGTCCCTCGTCGGCACGCGCGTCAGCGTCCGGATCGAGCGCCTGACGTACCTCGTCGGCTTCGCGTTCCTCTTCGCCTTCCTGATCTGGGTGACCTTCTTCGACATCGCCCGGCTCGGCGGGGCGATCCAGTAAGCCGGCGCGGAACGCCCCGATGACCTCGCCCGACCGCCTTCGCCCGCGCCGGCGCCCGACCGTCTCCGTCGACGTCGGCGGCGTCCTGGTCGGCAGCGCGCATCCCGTCGTCGTCCAGTCGATGACGAACACGGACACCGCCGACCCTGACGCGACGGCGATCCAGGTCGCCCGGCTCGCGCACGCCGGCAGCCAGCTGGTCCGCGTGACCGTGAACAACGAGGCGGCCGCGGCAGCCGTCCCGGAGATCGTCCGCAAGCTCGACGATCTCGGGGTGTTCGTCCCGATCGTCGGGGACTTCCATTACAACGGGCACCTGCTCCTCGCGCGCTACCCCGAGACGGCCCGCGCCCTGGCGAAGTACCGGATCAACCCGGGGAACGTCGGGACGAAGCATCACGACGCGAACTTCCAGACCATCGTCCGGATCGCGATCGACAACGGCAAGCCCGTCCGCATCGGGGTGAACTGGGGGTCGCTCGACCAGGATCTCCTGACATCGCTGATGGACGCGAACTCAGGCTCGGCGGCGCCACGCGACGCCCGCGACGTCATGATCGAGGCGATGGTCGAGTCGGCGATGCGCTCGGCCGAGCTGGCCGAGGCGACCGGGCTCGGGCACGACCGCATCATCCTGTCGGCCAAGGTATCGAACGTCCGCGACCTCGTCGATGTCTACCTTCTTCTCGCGTCCCGCTCCGACTACCCGCTCCATCTCGGGCTGACCGAGGCCGGGATGGGCACGAAGGGCATCGTGGCCTCGACGTCGGGCCTGGCGATCCTGCTGAACGAGGGGATCGGGGACACGATCCGCGTCTCGCTCACCCCAGAGCCCGGTGGCGACAGGACGGAAGAGGTCACCGTCGCCCAGCAGATCCTCCAGTCGATGGGCCTGCGCTCGTTCCTGCCCCAGGTCTCGTCCTGCCCGGGCTGCGGCCGGACGACGTCGACGTTCTTCCAGGAGATGGCGCGGGACATCCAGGGCTACCTTCGCGACCGGATGCCCGAATGGCGCGAGCGGCACCTCGGCGTCGAGGAGATGCGGGTCGCCGTCATGGGCTGTGTCGTGAACGGCCCGGGCGAGTCGAAGCACGCCGACATCGGGATCAGCCTGCCCGGCACGTTCGAGGAGCCCGTGGCGCCGGTCTTCGTCGACGGACGCCTCGACCGCACCCTGCGAGGCGATGCGATCGTCGCCGAGTTCCTTGCGCTGCTCGACCAGTACGTGGAGCGGCGCTACCCGGCGCCCGGTTCGCGCGGGCCGGGACGGATGCCCGCGTAGTTCAGCGCGCCGCCGCCGATCATGATGACGGCGGCGAGAGCCATGGCAATGCGGAAGCAGGCGATCGACGCTGACCGGGCCGCCGCCGCGACATCCGGGCCCACGCTGGGTGCGGGCGGATTGAACGGGCCGACGGCCGTCCGGAACGCGGCCGCCCCGACGTCGGTCCCGGGGACGTCGCGGGCGATCGACGCGTAGAAGACCGCCGTCACCATGACGAAGACGACCGCGCCCAGCAGCTGGGGACCGACACGCGAGATCGCGTTGTTGATGGCCGAGGCGAGACCGGCATTGCGGCGCGGCAGAGACGTCATGAGCGCCGTCGTCAGCGGCGCCACGACGACCGCCAGGCCGACCCCCTGGAGGAGTGCCCAGGGCAGGAATGCCACCATCGCGGACGCCGGCGGGATGAACGTCGCGGCGTTCCCGGGGTCGAGCTTCCATGCGACGGGGTCGCCGGGCAGCAGGGCCAGCCACAGGAGCCCGGCCGCGATGAGGAGGGGCCCGACGGTCATGAACATGCGCGGGCCACGGCGGGCGCCGGCCCGCCCTGCTGCGGGTGACAGCAGCGCCAGGAGGAGGCCCGTCGGGAGGGTGACGAGGCCCGCCGCTGCTGCCGAGTATCCGAGCGTGCCCTGGACGAACGTCGGCACGAGGTAGATGACGACGTAGAGGACGCCGTAGATGAGGAACGTCGAGGCGTTCGTCACGGCGAAGTCCCGGACGCGGAAGAAGCCGAGCGGGACCAGCGGGTGGGTTCCACGCGCCAGGTGGACGAGGAACCAGGCGAGCGCCGCGCCGCCGAGGAGGAGCGCTGCGGGCGCGAGCGGGTCGGCCCACGCCCGCTGCTGTCCGTCGATCATGCCGAACGAGAGGCCGCCAATGGCGAGCGCGCCCAGGACCGCGCCGCCCCAGTCGAAGTCGCGCGACGCGTCGTGGGCGCGACTCTCGCGGACCCACCGCGACGTCGCCCAGAGACCGGCCGCGACGATCGGGACGTTGACGAGGAACGCGCCGCGCCACGAGACGGTCTCGACGAGGACGCCGCCGACGAATGGGCCGAGGATCGTGGTGACCGCCGATGCGCCGGCCCAGGCGCCGAGCGCCCAGCCGAGATCGGCGCCCTCGAACTCGGCGGCGAGGATCGCCAGCGAGCCCGGGACGAGGAACGCACCGCCGAGGCCCTGGAGGACCCGGAAGAGGACGAGCGTCTCGATGGAGGGCGCGACGGCGCACAGGCCCGAGGCGACGCCGAACGCCGCGAACCCGAGGGCGAACATACGGCGGCGACCGTACGCGTCGGCGAGGGCTCCGGCGATGATGAGGACGGCGCTGAGCGAGAGCAGGTACCCGTTGTAGACGTATGCCTGCCCCTCGAACGCCCCGATCGTCCGGCTGGGAAGGTCGGACGCGATGCTCCTGAGGGCGACGGTGACGATCGTCGCGTCGAGGAAGACCGCGCTCGAGCCGATGATCGCCGCGGCCAGCGTGCCCCGCCGCCGCACCATCGTCGTCGCGTCAGCCGCCCATCAGGAGACGAGGCGCTGCGGCAGCGTCACCGTGAAGCACGTCTCGCCGGGCCGCGAGCGCACCTCGATGCGGCCGTGGTGCCGGCGCACGACGTTGTACGAGATGTGCAGTCCCAGTCCCGTGCCCACGCCGGGCGGCTTCGTCGTGAAGAAGGGCTCGAAGATGCGCGCCCGGATCTCG
>DASVZT010000217.1:0-17009 GCA_036391495.1 Candidatus Limnocylindrales bacterium | reverse complement strand
CCGACGCTGTCGAGCGCGGTGTTCGGGAAGCGCGGGAAGAGGTAGAAGGCGCCGTCGGGCGCGTCGCATTCGATCCCTTCGATCCCGGCCAGGGCCTCGACCATGAAGGTCCGCCGTGCCGCGTACGCCGACACCATGGCGCCGATGCAGTCCTGTGGGCCGTTCAGCGCGGCGACCCCGGCGGCCATCGTGAACGACGCCGCCGACGTGACGGACTGCCCGTGGAGGTTGAGGGCCGGCGTCGCGATCTGGGCGGGAGCCGCCAGCCAGCCCAGTCGCCAGCCGGTCATCGCGTAGGCCTTCGAGAAGCCGTTGACGATCAGAGTCCGCTCGGCCATGCCGGGTTCCGTCGCGATGCTCGACGCGTGCGCGCCGTCGAAGACCAGGTGCTCGTAGATCTCGTCGCTGATGACGTAGAGATCGTTCGAGACGGCGAAGCGGACGATCGCCGCGCGCTCGTCGGCCGTCAGCACGCGCCCGGTCGGATTGTTGGGGCTGTTGACCAGGATGGCCTTCGTTCGCTCGGACAGCCCGGAGCGGAGGCGCTCCTCCGTGATCCGATAGCCGTCCTCGGCGGGCAGATCGACCGCAACGGGGACACCGTCATTCAGCGCGATCATCGGGGCGTAGCTGACCCACGACGGATCGAGCGTGATGACCTCGTCGCCCGGGTCGAGGAGCGCCGCCAGGGCGATGTAGAGGGCCCACTTGGCGCCGGGCGTCACGATGACCTGGTTCGGTGCCGCCTTCACGCCGTTCTCGCGCTCGAGCTTGGCGCAGATCGCCTCGACGAGCTGCGGCCGGCCCCGCGACGCCGGGTAATGCGTGTCCCCGGCGCGCATCGCCGCCTCGGCGGCCTCGATGATGTGGGCCGGCGTCGGGAAGTCGGGATCCCCCCCCGCGAGGGCGACGACGTCACGGCCCTGTGACTTGAGGACGCGCGCCTTCTCCGAGACGGCGAGGGTCGCGGACGGTTCGGTCCGGCCGAGCTTGATGGAGAGCGGCTTCACGGCGTCGGGGTCCTCCGGGGATGTCGGGCATTCGTGGGGCGCGCTCCGAAATTGTGCGGCAGCGGACGCCTCGCCGTCAGGCCAGGGGTTCGACCGTCAGGCAGAGGTTCGACCGTCAGGCCGGGAGCCTGACGATCTCCGAGATCCCGCCGGGCACCGTGAGCGTGTCCCGCAATCCCAGCCGGTCGATCAGCTCCTCGAGCTCGGCGAGCGACGTCTCGTCGGCCGCCGTGTACGGCATCCGCGCCCGGGAGGAGGCGATCGCGCCCCGCAGTCGATAGAGATGCTTGCGAAGCGCGAGGTTGATGCCCGGCTGATTCTCGAATCGGATCAGCGGAAGGTAGTGGTAGAAGAGCGCCGTCGCGCCGTCGAGGTCGCCGGCGGAGAACCGTCGCCAGATCGCGACGAGGATCTCCGGGAAGCCGAACCCCGTCATCGCACCCGCGGCCCCGCGGCGGAGCTCCTCGAGCATGAACATCCCGCCGAGCCCGCCGAAGATCCGCACGTCCGGGTTCGCCGCGAGGATGGCGCTTGTCTTCGATGCCGTCGGCTCGTCCTCCAGCTTGAGCCAGCGCAGGCGCTGATGCTCGGCCGCGAGCGACCCGATGAACGCGGGCGTCATGAACACGCCCGACGCGGGCGGATAGTCCTGGACGACGATGGGCAGGCCGACGGCATCGGCGACCGAGAGATAGTGGCGGCGCACGGCCGTCTCGTTCGTCCGGGCGAGCGCCGGCGGCGACACCATGAGCGCGTTGGCGCCGAGTGCCTCCGCCTCGCGGCTGAAGGCGATGCACCGATCGGTCGCCGCGTGTGTCGTCCCGACGCAGACAGGCACGCGCCCCGCGGCCGCCTCGAGCGTCACCTCGACGATGCGCGTCCGTTCGGCCTCGGAGACCTTCCCGGCCTCGCCCAGCACCCCGAGGATCGTCACGCCGTCGACGCCGCAGGAGACGACGAAGTCGATCAGCCGCCGAAGGCTCGGCTCGTCGAGTGACCCGTCGTCGGCGAACGGCGTCGGCACGATATTGAAGACGCCCCGGAGTGCGTCCGACGTGAGCATGCCCGAAACCCTACACGCTCGGTCCGGCACCGTCCGGCATGCGCAGCACGGCCGTCCCGGCGAGCCGTCCCGCGGCGAGCCGCGCGAGCGCCTCGTTCGCATCGGCCAGGTCGAACGTCTCGATCTCCGTCCGGACGGGGATCGATGCCGCGAGCGCCATGAATTCGCGGATGTCGGCCCGCGTGACGTTGGCAACGCTCCGGATCGAGCGCTCCCACCACAGCAGCTCGTAAGGGAACGAGGGGATCCGGTCGAGGTGGATCGCGTTGATGGCCACCGTTCCGCCGCGGTCGAGCGCCCGCAGCGCCCCGACGACGACGTCGCCCGACGGCGCGAACGTGATCGCGGCATCGAGCGGGACCGGCGGTGCCTCCTCGTACCCACCCGCCCAGCTCGCGCCCAGCTCCAGCGCGCGTTCGCGTTCGCGTTCCGAGCGTGTCGCAACGTAGATCTCGGCACCCCAATGCAGGGCGACCTGGATCGTCAGCAGGGCCGACGCCCCGAACCCGTACAGCCCGAGACGGAGTCCGGGCGCGCTCTCGGCTGTGACCCCGGCGATGCCGAGCGACCGATAGCCGATGACACCGCCGCAGAGGAGGGGAGCGGCGGCCAGATCGTCGAAGTCGTCGGGCAGGTGCGCGGCCACGTCCGCACGCGCCGTCATCGTCGTCGCGTAGCCACCGTCGCGGTCCCAGCCGGTGAAGGTCGCGAACGGGCAGAGGTTCTCGCGCCCCGACCGGCAGGCGGCGCACTGCCCGCACGATCCAGCCAGCCAGGCGACCCCGGCGCGATCGCCGATCGCCCAGTCCGCGACACCCTCGCCGCGAGCGACGACCGTCCCGACCGCCTGGTGCCCGGGGACGATGGGCAGGAGCCTGGCGGGGAGATCGCCCTCGACGAGCTGGAGGTCCGTGCGGCAGACGGCGCAGGCCGTCAGCTGGAGGAGCAGCTCACCTGGGCCCGGGTCCGGGTCACGCCGCTCGACGAGCTCGAGCGGACGGCTGGCCGCTGGCGCCGGGTGGGCGAGTTGCATCGCGCGCATGTCCCGACTCTACCCCCGGGGTCGCAGGGGTGCCGGTTGCGCGATGCGCGCGAGCCCGGCGTTCGGCCGCAGGCACCGTCCGCGCCGCGGCCGGCGTTCAGTACCAGGGCCAGGGGATGGCCGGCCGGCCCGGATCGGGCATCGGCAGCCGGGCCTCCTCGATGAACCGGTCGAGGCGCCGCGCCGTGGCCGTCACCTCGCGACGTGCCAGGTGCTCGCCGAGGGTCGTGCCGAGGGGTCCGTCGAGGTCGCGCCGGAGCCGGCGGAGGACGTCGAGCTCGGCCCGCGTCAGGCGCTCGCCCATCCAGCCCCAGAGCACGGTCCGCAACTTGGGCTCCACGGCGAAGCAGACACCGTGGTCGACCCCGTGGACGTGACCGCCCGCCGTTCGCAGGAGATGCCCGGCCTTGCGATCGGCATTGTTCACGACGACGTCGAAGACGGCCAGTGGGCGCAGGCACGGGTCGTCGCGGCGAACGAGGTCCACGACGTCGACCGACTCGTCGACGTCGATCCAGAGCTGGACCATCCCGTTGCCGTACGGCCCGTCCCGGAAGACGGTCGGCGGGACGATGTCCCAGCCGCTCGCCTCGGACATCGCGAACGCCGCGATCTCGCGGCTGCCCAGTGTCCCATCCGGGAAGTCCCATAGCGGCGCCTCGCCGCGGACCGGCTTGTAGACGCAGGTCCCGACGAGGGGTTCGCCGCCCTCGCCCGCGCCGGCCAGCTCGGCCCGGCAGAGGAGCGTGACGTTCGATGCAGTCACGAGCCGGCCGATCGGCGCGAGCTCGCTCTCGCGCAGGAACGAGAGGATCGCCGCGCGCTCCAGGCCGGGCGGCAGGAGCGCGATCTCGACCTGCCGGCCGGAGCCGTCGTCCGTCACGCGATCGCCGCCCGGTCGTTCGCCGTGAGCGCGGCTTCGTCAGTTCGCCCGGTTGCCATTCCGGCGCGGGCAGAAGTGGCCGGTCGGCTCGAGCGGCTGGCCACACCACGGGCACGGCGGCCGCCCGGCCGCGACGATGTCACGGGCATGACCGATGAACCCGACGACCGCGCTCGGCGTCAGGCGGACGCGCAGGACGTCGGGGCCGTCCGGGTCATCGTCGTCGATCTCCACCTCTACGTCCTCGTCGCCCTCGGTCAGGGCGCGCGCCTCGATGATGACCTCCTCGGATCGCGTGTCCCAGGCGAGGGCCAGCGTCCCGGCGCGGAAGGCTTCGTCGATCGGCTCGTCCAGGTCGCGATCGTCGCCGGCGGCCTCGGTCGGGATGGCGATGCCGCGGCCGCGCAGCTCCTCGAGCAGGAGCCCGAGACGGTCGGCGAGCGCGGCGACCTGGACCTTCTCGAGCGCGACCGACACGAGGCGGTCGCCGTCGCGTGCCTGGAGATAGAACGTGCGCTGACCGGGCTGGCCGATGGCGCCGGCCAGGAAGCGGTCGGGCGGATCGAAGGCGAAGATGCGGCGAGGCATGTGGCGGCGGTGAGCTCCGAGCGGGATCCTGCGCGGCGCCGGCGTGGGCCGGCCCGCTCCGCCGAGTCTACTTCGGGTAGCCGGTGACCTCGCGGATGGCCCGATATGTCGGGCGCAGCGCGTCGTACAGCCCGAGGAAGGCCTTCCGGTACAGCTCGTCGTAGAGCGCGTGCGTGGCCGGATCCGGCTCGTGGACGCGGTCGATGTGCGTCATCGCCTGCGCGGCCGCCGGCACATCCGGGTGGAGGCCGAGCCCGACGGCCGCGTCGATCGCCGCGCCGAGGGCCGCCGTCTCGTGCGTGTGCGGCAGCGCGACCGGGCGGCCGAAGACGTCCGCCGTCAGCTGCGCGATCCCCCGGCCGCGCGATCCGCCGCCCGCCAGCCTGATCGAGGTGACAGGGACCTTTGCGCGTCGCTCGGCACGCTCGAGCCCGTCGCGGAGCCCGAAGGCCAGGCCCTCGAGAGTGGCGCGGTAGAGATGCGCGCGGCCGTGGACGTCGCCGAGCCCGACGAAGGCGCCCTTCGCCTCCGGGCCCGGGAACCGGATGCCCGGCGCCCAGTACGGCAGGTGGAGGAGCCCCATCGAGCCGGCGGGAGCCTCGTCGAGCAGGCGGTCGAGGAGCGCCTCGGCCGGGGGCGAGCCGGCTGTGGCCGCGGCCTGCGTCTCCGGCTGGCCGAGCTCGCGCCGGAACCACTCGACGAGCCAGTAACCGCGGAAGATCTGGAACTCGAGGCTGTAGGCGCCCGGGAGCGCCGCCGGATAGGGCGGCACGAGCGGGACCGCTTCGAGGTAGCGCGCCTGGATCGTCGAGACGCTGGCGGTCGTCCCGTAGCCGATGCAGGCCGTCGCCGGGTCGAGGGCGCCTGCTCCGAGGGCCTCGCACGCGCGGTCGGCGCCCGCCGCGACGACCGGCAGGCCGACCGGCAGTCCCGTGACGTCGGCGGCTGCTGCAGACACCTCGCCCAGCCGCCCCGTCGGGGGCACGAGGTCGGGCAGAAGCGCCCGCTCGATCGGGACGGCCCGCCACTTCCAGTCCCTCCGGCCCGCCCATGCGAGGCGCCTGTAGTCGAACGGGATGTAGGCGACCTGCGAGGCGACGGAGTCGGCGAATCGATCGGTCAAGCGGTGGATGAGGAAGCCCGACAGCAGGAGATAGTGGCGCGTCCGTCGCATGGTCTCGGGCTCGTGGCGGCGCAGCCAGTTCACCTCGGCGTCGGCCTGGAACCGTGCGACGGTCTCCGATGCGCGCAGGGCCCGGAACGCGAGGCCCATGATGCCGCCGATGCGGGGGGTGTCCTCCGCCCGGCGGACGTCGAGCCAGACGATCGCCGGCCGGACAGGGTCGCCGCGCTCGTCCGTGCACACGACCGTGCCCCGCTGAGTGGTCACGGCGAGGCCGCCGAGAGAGGCTGGATCGAGCCCCTCGGCCCACAGCCGCCGGCACGCGCCGGCGATCGCCTGCCAGTAGATCTCCGGATCCTGCTCGGCCCAGCCGGGCTGCGGCGAGACGTACGGCGCGTAGGGGACGCGCGCCGCCGCGACGATCCGGCCGAGGGGGTCGAAGACGACGGCCCGCGTGCTCTGCGTGCCGACGTCGATGGCGAGGATGCGCTCCGCCCCGGCCGGCGACGCCGTCGTGGTCGGTGCCGTCGTGCTCACGGGCTGGGGCCGCGGGGTGGACGCGCTCATCGGCCGCCGCCGAGGAGCACGGCCGGGTTCATCACGCCCGCTGGGTCGAACCGATGGGCGAGGTCCGCGAGCGCCGCCATCCCGAGCGATCCCTTCTCCGCCGGCAGGTACGCAGCATGGTCGATGCCGACCCCGTGCTGGTGGCTGATCGTGCCGCCGTGGGCGACGATCGCCCGGCTGGCGGCAGCCTTCAGGACCGTCCAGCGCCGGAGCGTCTCGTCGGGATCGGCGGCCAGGCGGAAGAGATAGGTCGTGTAGAGGCTCGATCCGGACGGGTACACGTGCGAGAGGTGCGTGAACGCGTGGGCCCGCTCGTCCACGTCCGCGAGCGCGTTGCGGAGGATCGGGGCGAGGTCACCGAGGAGCCCCGGGACGCGCGACCAGTCGGCAGCCGTCTCGAGCGTGTCGACCGCGTAGCCCGCTTCCCAGAGGGCGTTTCGCAGGTAGGCCGTTCTGAACCGGTCACGCATCCACCGCTCCCCGAGGCCTCCGGGCGCGAGGATCCCGCGGTGCTGGCGGACGATCGACGTCGCGGCCCGGAGGGCGGGAACGGCGACGGCCCGCCGGCCGGCCGCGCCGACGAGGAGCAGGCACCGCTCGGGCCCGAGGCCCCGGAGGCGCAGGTAGCGCGCCAGGAGCGCGACCTGGCGAGGATGCCCTGCCAGGGCGAGGGTCGTCATCGTCTCGGCCCGTGTGCTCAGGCGGATCATCGCCAGGGGCAGACGGGCGTCGGCGAGCTCGCGGACGACCGCGAGACCACGCTCGAGATCGGGCAGGAAGTAGGCCTGCGTCCGTTCGACGTCGGGCAGCGGCGCCGTGCGCAGCACCGCCCGAGTCACGATCCCCAGCCGGCCCTCCGACCCCAGCACGACCTGGCGCAGGTCCGGTCCCGCCGCCGACGCAGGGTGGGGTGGCAGGTCGAGCGTCCCGGCCGGGGCTTCGAGCGTGCCGCCCGCGAACAGCGCCTCGATCCGCCCGTAGCCGAGCGACTGCTGGCCCGACGATCGGGTGGCGACCCACCCGCCGACCGTCGAGTACTCCCACGACTGCGGGTAGTGCCCGAGCCGCCGGCCCAGCGGCCCGAGCGACGCCTCGACCGACGGGCCCGTCGTCCCCGCGCCGAAGGTCGCCAGCCCGGAGACCTCGTCGTACGACTCGAGGTCCGACAGCCTCTCGAGATCGATCGCCAGGATCGGCGCGTCCGATCCCCGCGGATCGACGCCGCCGACCACGCTCGTCCCGCCCCCGTAGGGGATGACGGTCGCGCCCGCCGCCGCTGCACGGGCGAGCAGGTCGCGGACGTCCTCGCCGGATGCCGGCCGAGCGACTCCGTCGGGGAAGGCTCCGATCCGGCCGGTCCTCAGTGCGATCCAGTCGGGGAGGCTCTGGCCCCGTGCGTGCCGGAGACGGTCCTGGGCGTCGGTCGAGACGAGCGCGCTGGCGGCGAGCCGGGATGCGGGGACGGCGGCTACGGCATCCTCGAGGCGGACATCGCCGGGGCGGGCGGGGTCGGCCGGTCCGACGAGGTCGGCGAGCATGTCGGCGGCGCCCGGAGCGAGCCGATCGACGACCGCCTCGTCGCCCCAGCCGTTCCACCTGCGCACGCTCCCACCTCCGCGTCGAACGATACGGGTCGCGGGAATGCCTCGTCGCGCCTGCGCACCGCCCCATCGTGCCGGTGTCCCGCGGACCATCGGGTGACGGTCCGGGCCGGGGCGGTCGGCGACCATCGAAGGCGTTGACACATGCCGGGGGAACGACATGGACATCGACTTCACCGGGTACGGCGTCGACTTCATCGTCGCCGGACGGGTCGAGCTCGGCCGCGGCCGCCTGACCGACGCGCTCGCGGCGTGGGACGAGATCGTCATCCACGACGCGGTCCTCGAGGGGCTGCACGACCTTGCGCGCGTCACGGTCCCGGAATACGTCGTGCCGCGGGACGAGCTCCTCGCGGCCGCGGGCAGCGGCCCGCGCGGCGAGCTGGCCCTGAGGGTCCCGACGACCGGGCGGCGGATGCAGGCCTGCGTCGGGCCGTACCAGGTCCTCGGCCGTGTCCATACACACCGGGACGGCTCGATCGCCGCGCGCGTCCTGGAGGCCGGACCCCTCGTGCCGTTGACGGACGCGACGATCGCCTACGTGATCGGCGGCGTCCTCGAGGTCCGTGACGCGCCACTCGTCCACGTGAACCGGGAGCTCGCCACGTGGCTGCGGCCGGCCGCAGCGCCGGCGGGAGGACGAGCCGCGACGCTGGGACGCATCGCGGGAGCTCTCTGACCGGAGCGATCAGCTCGGGCGCGGTGTCAGCTCGCGGCTGCGACCCCCTCGGGCCGCCCCAGGGCCTCCTCGATGGCCGCATGCAGGCGTGCGGTCGTCGGCACGCCGACGAGGGGCACGACGCGATGGGGCCCCTCTGTCTCGACCCACTCGAGCTCGAGGCCGGGCGAGGTGAGGACGACGGGCTTGCCCGGATAGTCGTCGCGCAGGTGGCTGATCAGCTCGTGCCCGCGGTCGCTGTCGGCCATCGCCCACGCGTCGTACACGAGGACGTCGGCGCGGTCCGCGGCAGGGCAGGGCAGCCCGCGCATGATGGGGCACGGGTGGCCGCCGATCGGACCCTGGCACTGCTCGACGTCGTAGCCGACACGTCGCAGGCCGTCCGCCTCCTGGTCCGAGATCGCCAGGTCGTGGTGCACCACGAGGACGCGGGTCATGGATCGATACCCCTGGACTCCGCGGGAGCCGGCGCCGGCAGCCGGGTCCGCGATGCCGAGAGGATGCGGAGCAGTGACCCCGGCCGGGAGGGCCGTCGCGCCCGGGACTCCTAGAGCCGAACGGCACGTTCCTCCTCCCGGCCATCGATGGGCCGCTCGGTCGCGTGGGCGGGCCCGTCCGGCCCTGTGGCCGTCGAAGGTGCGAGGCCGACCATGGACGCAGAAGCCGGCCGGACGCGTGGCCACGGGACGTCGCCCGGGCCGCGAACGGCGAGGCCGGCGATGAGGTGTCCTGCCATGCGCGTTCGCGATGTGATGAGCCGGTCCGTCGTCTCCGCCCACCCCGATACGCCGCTCAAGGCCGCGGCGCGGATGATGGTCGAGCGCGGCATCAGCGGGGTGCCGGTCGTGGACGACATGGGTTGCGTCGTCGGCGTCCTGTCGGAGGCGGACTTCGTCATCAAGCAGCGCGGTGCCGGCTCGATCCGCCACCGGCCCCTGGCGCGGTTCATCGGCGACTCGCCCGAGGCCGAGCTCGAGTACGCGAAGGTCGTGGCCGAGCGTGCCGGTGCGGCGATGACGTCGCCCGCCGTCGTGATCGAGGCGGAGACCGATCTGCACGATGCGGCGGTCATCATGGTCGATCGGAGCATCAACCGCCTGCCCGTCGTCGAGGACGGGAAGCTCGTCGGCATCGTGACCCGGGCGGACATCATGAAGGCCTACCTTCGCTCGGACGACGATCTCCGCAGGGCGATCCTCGACAGTGTCATCCGCGACGAGCTCTGGCTCGACCCTGCGGCCTTCCAGGTCGTCGTCGAGGACGGCGTCGTCCGCCTGACGGGCACCGTGAGCCGCCGTTCGGTCGCCGAGATCGTCCGACGCCGGGTCGGGCGGGAGGAGGGCGTCGTCGCCGTCGAATCCGCGCTGGCCTGGCGCGAGGACGACAGCGAGATCCGGGCGCCCGAGAAGGATCTCGTCGGGCCGTTCGTCAATCCCTAGCTGGCCGTCGGCCCGATCGGCGTCGCGCCGCGCGCGAACCGCGGAAGCTGCGCCGCGTTCGCATCGAGGATGGCCTCGAGGAGGCCCGTCGCCGTCGCGTAGTCCGGCACGAGAGGGTTGGCCAGCAACGCCCGGACCGCGACGCCGCGATCGCCGCTCATGGCAGCGCGGATCGTGAGCTCCTCGTAGGCCCTGACCGCCTGGACGAGGCCGCGCATCTCCGGGGCCAGCGCCGCCTGGCGGATCGGGTGGGCGCCGTCGCGATCGATGACCGCCGGGACCTCGACCACGGCGTCGTCGGGCAGGTCGGGCAGTGCGCCGCCGTTGCGGACGTCGACCACCTGGACGTCGCCTGTGCCGGCGTGGAGCGAGGCGATGAGCTGCGCGGCGGCCTCGCTGTAGAACGCCCCGCCGCGCTGCTCCAGGAGGGCCGGCTTCTCCACCATCGCCGGGTCGCGGTACATCTCGAGCAGCTCCCGCTCGATCGCCATCACTTCCTCGGCCCGCGTCCGACCGGCGCGCTGCTCGGCCAGGACCGCGCCCGTCTCGTAGTAGTAGTGCAGGTAGTACGACGGGATCGCCCGCAGCCCGCGGACGAGCTCGACGGGTGCGCCGACCATGTCGGCGAGCTCGTCGGCCGCGGTGTCGAGCATCTCGGGGAGTCGATCCACCCCGTCGAGGGTCACCGCCCGCTCCCAGCTCAGGTGGTTGAGCCCGACGTGCTCGAGCGCGACTCGCGCTGGATCGACGCCGAAGCGCGCGGCGAAGCGTCGCTGCAGGCCGATCGCGACGTTGCACAGGCCGATCGCACGATGTCCATCGTCGAGGAGCGCCTGCGTGACGATCCCCACGGGATTCGTGAAGTCGACGAGCCACGCGCCAGGTGCGGCGCGGCGCGTCGCCTCACGGGCGATCTCGAGCACGACCGGCACGGTTCGGAGCGCCTTGGCGAAGCCACCCGGACCCGTCGTCTCCTGGCCGACGCACCCGAACTGCAGCGGGATCGTCTCGTCGCGCAGCCGCGCGGCCTGGCCGCCGACGCGCAGCTGGAGGACCACGACGTGGGCGCCGTCGAGAGCCGCCGCGCGGTCCGACGTCGCGACGAGGCGGCCGCCCCAGCCCCGATGGCGGAGGATACGCTCGGAGAGTCCGGCCACGATGCCGAGGCGCTCGAGGTCGATGTCGAGCAGGACCAGCTCGTCGACCGGCAGCCGATCGTCTCGTGTCGCGAAGCCGGCGATCAGCTCCGGGGTGTAGGTGCTGCCGCCGCCGACGACGGCGATCTTCAGGCCCATCTCTTCTCCTCCTGCGGTCAGTCAGTCCGTGCGGCGCCGGCCGCGCGACCGGCGAGCGATCCGGCCGCCACGGGCGCCTCGCGCGAGACCGCGTAGCCGATGACCACGGCGCCGACGACGCCGATCGCGGCGCAGGCCGCGAAGAGCCACTGGATCGAGAACGCAGCGGCGATCGCGCCCCCGGTCGCTGCGCCGACGATCGCCGACAGTCCGCCGGTCGCCGTGTACAGGCCCTGCGCCGTGGCCGACAGCCCGCGCGGCGCGCGATGCGAGACGAAGTCGACGCCGCCGACGAAGAAGAGGCCGTAGCCCAGTCCCTCGACGGGAGCGATGAGGATGAGGGCGACCGGGTCGCGCGCGAGGGCGGCCAGGGCGGAGCGGAGTGCGAACATCGCCGCCCCGAGGACGAGAAGGCGGCCCGAGCCGAAGCGCCGCGCGAGGCGCGGGTACGCGTACATGACGGGGACCTCCACGATGGCACCGAGGGCCCAGACGGCGCCCACCCCGGAGTCGTTCCCCCCGAGCGCGACCAGGGCGATCGAGTAGAAGGCGGCAACGGCGTTGAGGGCGATGAAGACGAGGAGCACCGCGAAGAGGAAGACCCGCATCTCCCTGTCGCGAAGGATGCCCATCGCGCCGCGCAGGACGCTGACGCTGCGGCTCGAGCCGCTCCGGGGGAGCGTCCCGGCGATCAGCGCGGTGAGGACGAGTGCCGGCACGTACACCCAGAAGAGTGCGTGCGTGCCCTCGCGGTCGAGCAGGACCCCGACGGCCAGCGCCACGACGACGAACGAGAGCGATCCCCAGGCCCGGAGCTGGCCGTAGCGGATGCGGTCGGGCCCGAGGATCTCGAGCGTCCGCGAGTCGAGGACGGGGCCGATCCCCGAGAGGCCGAAGGCGAGGATAGTCGCAGCGGCGAGGACGCCCGCGACGTTGTCGGCCCCCGCCAGGAGTAGCGCACCGCCCGTGGCGACCATTGCGGCGAACGGCAGGGTGAGGCGAGAGCGATGGAAGCGGTCGGCGAGCGCGCCCCATGCCGGCGCCCCGACGAGCTGCACCCCCGAGTAGGTCGCGGTGACCAGGCCGATCGTCCCCAGCCCCAGACCGAGCGAGTGGTAGTAGACGGGCAGGTAGGGGAACGCCGCACCGACGGCTGCGAAGTAGGCGACGTACGTCAACGCCGCGCGCCGGATGGGCCTCACGCTCCCTCCCGTGTCGGGGCTTGACAAACATGGTCCCGTCCGGCCATGTTGCTTATAACGTTAGCAGCAACCCGGCCTTCCGCGAACGGTATTCGTTGAGGTCCCGATGGCCCGCTACCGCCTCGAGTCCGGACCCGTCCCGCTGCACCACCAGGTCTATCTCGATCTGCGCGCCGCCCTCGCGGACCAGGAATGGGTGCCCGGCGACCGCCTGCCGACGGAGCGGGAGTTCGCGGCGCGCTATGGCTGCAGCCTCATCACCGTGCGGCGCGCGCTCTCGGAGCTCACCCGCGAACGGCGGATCGAGCGGACACCCGGCCGCGGGACGTTCGTCATGCGGCCGCCAGTCGAGCTCGATCTCGATGCCACGATGAGCTTCACCGAGGAGATGCAGCTCCGCGGTCTCGACCCGGCCACGCGCGTCGTCCTCGCGCGGACGTCGGCGGCGGATGCCCGCGTCGCCGCGGCACTCCAGTTGCCGGTCGGGGCCGAGACCGTGAACCTTCAGCGCCTGCGCCTGGCCGACGGCGAGCCGCTCATCCTCGAGGACGTCCATCTGCCGGCGGCGCGCTTCCCGGGCCTGCTCGAGACGGACCTCGAGCGGGAGTCCCTGTACGACGTCCTCGCCACGCGCTTCGCGACGCGGATCGCTCACGCCCGCGAATCGCTGGAGCCCATCGCGCTGCCGGCCGGACAGGCGCGCCTGCTCGCCCAGGAGACCGGAAGACCGGCACTGCTCATCGAGGGAATCGCCTATGACGAGAGGGGGGAGCCCGTCGAGTACTCGAGGTCGTTCGTGCGCGGGGATCGGACCCGCTACTTCATGGAGCGGACGGTCGTCCGGGGCGGATCCGTCCGAGTCGGAGCGCTTGCCGCGGCAGGCGCGCGCTGAGATCGCCGGCCGGGAGGCCGGCGAGCCGGCAGAGGAAGGCCGGGCCCGCAAGGGCGGAGGAGGGGAACCGTGAGCCAAGGCTTCCGCGCGGTCGTCGTGACGGCCGTGGCGGCACTCCTGTTCGGGGCGTGCGCTTCGTCAGGCCCGACGACGACGCCCTCCGAGAGCGCGGGTGCTCCGAGCGAGACGTCCAGTCAGGCGGCCGCGTCGGCGACGGCCGCGGCCGGCGCACCCGTCGAGATCCGCTGGTTCTGCTGCCTCGGCGGTGGTGACGCACCCGAGCAGGTCGCGGTCGAGAAGAAGGTCGCCGAGGCGTTCAGCGCCGCCCATCCGAACATCAAGCTCACCTTCGAGGCGGTGCCGTACGACGGCGCCCGTGACGCGCTGGCGACGCAGATCGCGTCGGGCAACGGCCCGGACATCGTCGGGCCGGTCGGCATCGGCGGCGCGAACGCATTCCCGAACCAGTGGCTCGACCTGACCGACCTCATCAAGGCCGGCAACTACGACCTGAGCCAGTTCCCGTCGAACATCGTCGACATCTACAAGATGTCGGCGGAAGGTCAGGTCGGCATCCCGTTCGCGATCTACCCGTCGGCGCTGTTCTACAAGAAGAGCCTCTTCCAGGAGGCCGGCCTCAACGAGCCGCCGCACAAGTGGGGCGACCCGTACGTGATGCCCGACGGCTCGAAGGTGCCGTGGGACTACGCCACGGTCCGCAAGATCGCGCTGCTGCTGACGGTCGACAAGAACGGCAAGGATGCGACCCAGCCGGGCTTCGATCCCAGGAAGATCGTCCAGTACGGCTTCGAGCCGCAGCGTGATGACATGCGCGGGCTCGGGGCGTACTTCGGCTCGGGTTCCCTCCTGGCGGCCGACGGCAAGACCGTCCAGGTTCCCGCCGCCTGGGCGGCCGGCTGGAAATGGTTCTACGACAGCATGTGGAAGGACCACTTCGTCGAGACCGGCCCCGTCTACAGCAGCACCGAGTTCAACGGCGGCGGGTACACGTTCTTCACGGGCAAGGTCGCCATGAGCGAGAACTTCCTGTGGTCGACCTACGGCGTCGCCGACGCCGGCGACGACTGGGATCTCGCGGCCATCCCCGCCTACGACGGCCAGATCACGGCCGCCTTCAACGCCGACACCTTCCGGATCCTGAAGAGCACCAAGCATCCGCAGGAAGCCTTCACCGCGCTGACCTACCTGCTCGGCGACGGCTCGGGAGACCTGCTCCAGACGTACGGCGGCATGCCGGCACGGCCCGCCGAGCAGGCCGCGTTCTTCGACGCAAAGTCGAAGGAGTTCAAGCAGAAGGTCGACTGGCAGGTTGCCATCGACGGGATCCAGTACGCGGACAACCCGAACTTCGAGGCGCCGATGCCGAAGTACAACGAGTCCCTCGACCTGATCGTCAAGTACGGGACGAAGTGGACCTCGACGCCGGGGCTCGACATGGACAAGGAGATCGCCAACCTCAAGACCGAGCTCCAGGCCATCTGGGACAAGTGAGATGACGGCCATCCCGTCGCTGCCCGGGCGCGTCGGGATGCGTCTCGGGGGGCCCCGGCTCCGCCATTGGCGTCGGCGTCGGCTCTCGCCGCTCGCCGCCCGCGAGGCGCGCTGGGGCCTCCTGTTCCTCTCGCCGTGGATCGTGGGCTTCATCGTCTTCACGTTCCTCCCGATGGCAGCGACCCTCGGCTTCACGTTCACGAACATCAACCTCGCCCAGGAGGAGCCGCTCCGGTTCGTCGGCCTCAAGAACTGGGCGGACATGCTGGCCGACTCGCAGATGTGGGCGGCGCTCGGCGTCACGCTCAAGTACGCCGCCCTCGCCCTGCCGATCGCGCTCGTCGTGCCGTTCTCCGTCGCGGTCCTGCTCAACAGCCAGAGCCTGCGCGGGGCGCCGGTCTTCCGGGTCCTCGTCTTCCTGCCCTACGTCGTCCCGTTCGTGGCGGGCGTCCTCATCTGGGAGGGGATGCTCAACTACGACGCCGGCTGGACGAACCAGCTCCTCCGGGCGTTGGGCATCGACCAGCCGCCGAACTGGCTCGAGGACACTGGCTGGATCTACCCCGCGTTGGTGGCGATCGGCATCTGGGGAATCGGCGGCGGGGTCATCGTCAACCTCGCCGGTCTGCGGGGCGTCCCCACCGAGCTCTACGACGCCTCCCGGATCGACGGCGCCGGCTGGTGGGGACAGATGCGCAACGTGACGATCCCCATGATGTCGCCCGTCATCTTCTACAACCTCATCCTCGCGACGGTCGAGGTGCTCCAGTACTTCCTGGTCCCGCTCGTGCTCAAGAACGGGACGGGCAACCCCGGCGGCTCGACGCTGTTCTTCAACCTCTACCTGTACAAGACGTTCTTCACGTTCCAGGACATGGCCTATGGGGCGACCCTCGCCTGGGTCCTGTTCATCCTCACGCTTGCCGTGACGCTCGTCATGTTCGCCGCCGCCCGCCGCTGGGTGTACTACGCGGGAGAGCGGTGATGGGCCTCGCGCTGCGCCTGCCTCGCCGGCCGGCCGACGCGGCCGAGCCTCGCAGCCGAAGCCGGCAGGGCCGCAGGCCCACGGACCCGGCGGCCATCGCGCGGATCTTCGCTGTCACCCTGTTCGCGACGGCCCTGCTCGCGGCGTTCCTCTCGCCGCTGGTCCGGGCCGCGACGATCGCGTTCAAGACCCCCGAGCAGATCGCGCAGGTCGACTCGCCGATCTGGCCAGCGGACCCGCGCACGTTCACCTATCGCGACACCACGTACGACGTCTATCTCGTGCCCCTGCCCGACGGGACGAAGGAGCTCGCCCTGGTCGAGAAGGGCCGCGCGGAGAGCAAATTCCTCGACCCCGCGAACCCCGGGGCGGGCCTGGTCACGTGGCAGGGCTCGTGGCGGACGCTCCAGCGGACGTGGACGTTCGCCCCGCAGCTCTCGAACTTCGCCGACGTCTGGAACCTGATCGACTACCCGCGGCTGCTCTTCAACACGATCGCGCTCGCCGTCATCGGGCTGGTCGGGGTCCTCGTGTCGTGCACCCTCGTGGCGTACGGCTTCGCCCGATTCAGGATCCCCGGCAAGGGCGTCCTGTTCACGATCCTCATCGCCACGATCTTCCTGCCCGCCGCGGTCACGATCATCCCGACGTACACGATGTTCGTGAAGATCGGCTGGGTCGGCAGCTGGCTCCCGCTCCTCGTGCCCGCGTTCTTCGCGAACGCCTACGACGTGTTCCTGCTCCGCCAGTACCTGTTGACGATCCCCCGCGAGATGGACGAGGCGGCCGCCATCGACGGGGCGGGACCGTTCCGCACGCTCATCTCGGTCATCATCCCGCAGGCCTGGCCGGTCATCGGCGCGGTCGCCATCTTCCACCTCGTGTACGCCTGGAACGACTTCTTCGCGCCGCTCATCTACCTCTCGACACGCGAGGACCTCCAGCCGCTCGCGGTCGGCCTGGCGCGCTTCAACGGCGTGCACTACCGGAACCCGGCCCTCATCCAGGCGGGAACGCTGATGACGCTGGTCATCCCGGTCGTCCTGTTCCTGCTCTTCCAGCGCGTGTTCACGCGCGGCATCGTGATCACCGGCGTCGAGAAGTAGGCGGCGGAGGACGGGAGGCGTG
>DASVZT010000216.1:0-10493 GCA_036391495.1 Candidatus Limnocylindrales bacterium | reverse complement strand
GTGAACGTCGCCCGGCGCGCCGAACGGACCCGCCTCGACCAGCTCCTCGTCGAACGAGGGCTCGTCGAGACGCGCTCGCGTGCCGAGGCGCTGATCGTCGCGGGTCACGTGCGGGTCGGCGAGGGCGACGCGGCCCGGTCGAACCACAAGCCGGGCGACCGTATTCCTGCCGGGGTCCGTGTCGAGCTGATCGGCCGCGATCCGTACGTCTCGCGCGGCGGTCACAAGCTCGCGGCGGCCCTCGACGCCTTCGGTATCGATCCCGCCGGTCGCGTCTGCCTCGACGTCGGAGCCTCGACCGGCGGCTTCACCGACGTCCTGTTGCAGCGCGGCGCGGCGCGTGTCTATGCTCTCGACGTGGGCCGCGGGCAACTCGCCGATGCACTCCGGCGCGAGCCGAGGGTCGTGTCGATGGAACGGACGAACGCCCGCGCGCTCGGGTCCGGCAGTCTGCCGGAGACGGTCTCCCTGGCCGTGGTCGACGTGTCGTTCATCTCGCTCGGCCTCGTCCTCGGGCCGATCGCGTCGACCTTCGGTCCCGACGGCGGTCCGATCGTTCCCCTGGTCAAGCCCCAGTTCGAAGCCGGCCGCGAGCTGGTGCGCGGTGGTGTCGTTCGCGACCCCCACGTCCACCTCGACGTCCTGCGTCGCATCGCCCGGGTTGCGCGTGATCTCCGGCTCGCGGTTCTCGGCGCGATCGCCTCGCCGATCCTCGGCCCGGAGGGCAACCGGGAGTTCCTGCTCGACTGCCGCGTCGGTTGGCGTGGTCCCGTCCCCGCTGTCGAGGAGCTCGACGCGATGCTCACGGATCTCGCGCTCGCGGGCACGGCGTGACGTCTCCCCGGACGATCGGCCTCGCCTTCAACCCGACCAACGAGGCGGCCATCGCCCTCCTCGCCCGCGTGGAGCGCTTCTGCGCGGCGGCCGGGCTCGTGTCATGGAGCGCGCCCGCGGGGGATCTCGACGGCCTCATCCGGCAGCTGCCGGGCACCGACGCCCTGCTCGTCCTCGGCGGCGACGGGACGTTCCTGCGGGCGGCCAAGGCCGTCTCGGTCGTCGACGTCCCGATCCTCGGCATCAACCTCGGCAAGGTCGGCTTCCTCTCGAAGGTGGAGGCCGACGAGGTCGAGCCGGTCCTCGCGCAGCTGCTCTCGGGAGAGGTCGACATCGAGGAGCGGATGGCTCTCAGCGGGCGGATCCTGCCCGCCGGGCGCGTCACCGAGGCCGCTGCGTTCTTCGCCCTGAACGACGTCGTGGTCGCCCGGGGATCGCTCGCCCGCGTCTGCCGGCTGGACGTCTCGATCGGTCCCTCGCACCTGGCCACGTTCGTCGCGGACGGGCTGGTCATCTCGAGCCCGACCGGATCGACCGGGTACTCGTTCTCCGCCGGCGGCCCGATCCTCGACCCGACGAGCCGCAACATCGTCGTGACGCCGATCGCCGGCTATCTCTCGGCGATCCGTTCTGTCGTCGTCAGCCCGCACAACGCGATCGTGTGCCGTGTCGTCGACGCGTACGAGGCCCTCGTGAGCATCGACGGACGCGAGGACCTGCCCCTGGCGGTCGGCGACGTCGTGGCGGTCGGTGCCCACGACAGGACGATCCGCTTCATCGAGCCGCGGAGCCGGCCGCCGTTCTGGGACCTCCTTCGCCGCAAGGTCGAGCTCCTGCCTTCGTGATGCGCGGGGCACGGTACGCGCGGGAGGCGGGTCGATGACCGAGGCGGTGGCCGGTCGTCTGCTCGAGCTGACGGTCGTGGACCTCGCGCTCATCGAGCGTCTGCGGCTCACGTTCGAGCCGGGCTTGAATGTCCTGACCGGGGAGACCGGCGCCGGCAAGAGCCTGCTCATCGACGCGCTCGGGCTCGCGACCGGGGCGCGGGCGGACACGGGCCTGGTGAGGCACGGACGCGAGGCCGCGCGCGTGGAGGCTCTCTTCGACCGGTCGCCCGAGCCCCTCATCTGCGTGCGCGAAGTTGCCGGCGCGGGGCGCTCGACCGCCCGCATCGACGACGAGGCGGTGACGGCCGCCCGCCTTGCCGACGTCGCCGGCGCCCTGGTCGAGGTCCACGGGCAGCACGATCAGCAGCGCCTCCTCGACGAGCGCTGGCAGCGCGACATCCTCGACGAGTACGGCGGCCACCAGGCTGAGCGCGTGGCAGTGGCCGACGCGGTCGAGCGCTGGCGATCGAACCGCGCCGCGCTCGCCGAGCTCGAGATCGATCCCCGGGAGCTCGAGCGGAGGCTGACGTTGCTCGCCCACGAGGCCGGCGAGATCGCGGCGGCCCGCTTGCGTCCCGGGGAGGCGGACGAGAGCAGGGCGCGCCTCGACGTGGCGCGCCACGGCGAGCGCATCGCCGCCGGCAGCGCCTCGATCCGCGAGGCACTGACGGGCGAGGGGAGCGGCGCGCGCGACGCGACTGCCGCGGCGGCGCGCCTGGCACATGAGCTCGCGCGGGTCGACGGGCGTTACGAGGCGATCGCGGAGCGGCTCTCGGGGCTGGAGGCGGAGCTCGTCGACGCGGCGGAGGCCGTCCGCGAGCTCTCGGAGGACATCGACCACGATCCCGCGGCGCTCACCGCTCTCGAGGAGCGCCTGTCACTCATCTATACGCTCGAGCGCCGGTACGGCGAGGACGAGGCGGCGGTCCTCGCCTACGGGGAGCGTGCCACGGCCGAGGCGGAGCGGCTCCGCGGCCTCGAGGCGGAGCGGGACCGTCGGCGCGCGGAGGATGCCGACCTCCTCGTCGAGATCGCGGTCGCTGCGCTCGACCTCTCGAGACGCCGGCGAGCGACCTCCGTTCGCCTCGCCGCCGAGGTGAACGCCGTCCTCGTCGAGCTTGGCTTCCCACCCGGCGTATTCGAGGTGGCAGTCGGACGCCGGCCCGCGGGGCGCGAGGAGGCCGCGGTCGAGGTCGAGGGTGACGAGGTCGCCTTCGACGCGACCGGGATCGACGAGGTTGTCTTCCGCATTGCCCCGAACGTCGGCGAGCCTCCGCGATCCCTCGCGCGGATCGCCTCGGGCGGCGAGCTGTCCCGTCTTGCGCTGGCGCTCAAGGAAGTGCTCGCCGCGGCCGACGCGACGCCGACGCTCGTCTTCGACGAGGTCGACACGGGGATCGGAGGGCGCAGCGCAGAACCGGTCGGCCGGAGCCTGTGGGCGCTCGGGCGGCGGCACCAGGTCCTGTGCGTGACGCACCTGCCGCAGATCGCGGCGTTCGCCGACGCCCACTTCCGCATCGTCAAGCGTGAGCGCGACGGCCGGACGGTGACGGACGTCGAGCGGCTCGATGAGGCGGGACGCGTGGCGGAGCTCGCGGAGATGATCGGCGGCCCGTCGGGTGGCGAGGCGGCGCTGGCCGGCGCGCGCGATCTGCTCGCGCGCGCGGCGGCGACGCGGATCGCGGCGTCGTGACCGGGGAGTGACTTCGGCCGTGCCGACGGAGCAGCCCCTGCTCGCGCGTGCCGTCTCCGATTACCTGACCTACCTGGCCGTCGAGCGTGGCCTGTCGCCGGCGACGATCCGGGCGTATCGCTCCGACCTGGCGGATTTCGCCGGCGAAGCGGGCCCGGACTGGGGGATCTCCCCCGACGTCGCGCTGCAGTACCTCCAGGCGAGGTCGACGAGGAGCGCGCCGCGACGCCGGAACGACACAGGTCGGGCGGAGGCGGGACGGGCGACCGACGCGAACGGTGGCCGTCCCCTGCGCCCGACGAGCCTCCGGCGCCGGGCCGCCGCCGTCCGCAGCTTCTACCGCTTCGCCTTCGGGGAGGGGATCATCGCGACGGACGTCGCGAGCCACCTCGACCTGCCGCGCCAGCCGCGCCTGCTGCCCGAGACGCTGTCGGTCGGCGAGGTCGAGCGCCTGATCGAAGCGGCGGGACCGGCATCGCCCGGCGCGACGCCGCTCCGGGCGATGAAGGCGCTGCGCGACCGCGCGCTCGTCGAGCTGCTGTACGCGGCGGGCCTGCGGATCAGCGAGGCGCTCGGTCTCGATCGGGAAGACTTGAGCCTCGAGGGCGGATTCGTCCGCGTCGTCGGGAAGGGCGACAAGGAGCGCCTCGTGCCGATCGGCGACGTGGCGATCGGCTGGCTCGAGCGCTACCTCGCGGAGGTCTGGCCGACCTGGCTCGAGCGGCTCGCACGGCGGGGCACTGAGCCGTCGCGCGGTGGACCGGTCTTCCTGACCGGGCGCGGACGTCGCCTCGCTCGCCAGCAGGCCTGGGCGACCGTCCATGACGCCGCCGCGCGGTCGGATCTCGCTCAGCGCGTCTCGCCGCACACACTCCGTCACTCGTTCGCGACGCATCTTCTGGAAGGGGGCGCCGACCTGCGGATCGTCCAGGAGCTCCTCGGCCATGCCAGCATCAGCACGACACAGCTCTACACCCACGTCACCGGCGAGCGGATCAGGGAGGTCTACGCGCGGGCCCACCCCCGCGCATGAACGCACACCCCCGCGCGTGAACGCGGCGCCGGGTAGCATGTCCGCGCCACCCGGCGTCGGCTGCCGTCTCGTCCGTTACCCACGAGGTCCATCCCTTGTCCACAACTGAGCTGATCCCGAAGCTCGTCCTCGTCGGGTTCTTCCTGCTGGTGGGGTTCCCGGTGCACGAGTTCGCCCACGCCTTCGCCGCGTACCGGCTGGGCGACGGCACGGCGAAGCTCTTCGGGCGGCTCACCCTGAACCCGGCTGCCCATTTCGACCCGCTCGGGGCCTTCATGCTCATCGTCTCGGCCTTCGCCGGCGGCGGGCTGATCATCGGCTGGGCGAAGCCGACACCGGTCAACCCGTCGAACCTGCGGGACCGCCGCAACGGCGAGGTCGTCGTGGCGCTCGCCGGCCCGCTGTCGAACCTGGCGATGGCGGTCGTCGGGGCGCTCATCTTCCGGGCGCTCCCGTTCGACGCCCAGATCCCGCCAGAGGCCTTCTACCTCCTCATCTTCTTCGTCATGTTCAACGTCGGCCTGGCCGTCTTCAACCTGATCCCCGTCCCGCCACTCGACGGCTCGACGCTCCTCTTCCGGTTCGTGTCGCCGATGACGGCATGGCGGCTGCGTCCCGTCCTCGCCCAGTGGGGACTGCTCATCCTGCTCGGGATCGTCATCTTCGGTGGGCCCATCCTCGGCCGGATCATGGGTGCCGTCATCAACGTCCTTCTCGGCCAGTCCGTCTTCGGGTGACGGTGCGGGTGAGAGCGCTCCACCGACCGACAGACTCGCTCGGCTGGTGGTCCGCGAAGGTCCGCCAGTTCCGGCACCACGTCGTGGCCCGGGTGCGGCCCGAGGAGCGCTCCGGCCTGACGGCGTGGCTGACGCCGGCCCAGCTCTCCCTCTTCGATGCGATGCACGTCGCTGACCGTCGCCACGGACTCGACGTCGTGGCCACCCTCCGCGCCCACGGCGTGACGGCGACCGACGTCCTCGTTGCCGGTCTCCTGCACGACTGCGGCAAGGGTGCGAGCGTCGGGCTGTGGCCGCGGGTCGCCTGGTCGCTGTCCGAGGCGTACGGTGCACAGGTGCTGGGTGCGGTGAGCTGGCTGCCGGGATTCGGGGCGGCCCTGGACCGCCTGCGCCGTCACGCCGCGGAGTCGGCCCGTCTCGCGGCGATCGCCGGCTGCACGCCACGCGCCGTCGCCCTCATCCGCGAGCAAGGCGCTCCCACCGACCCGGAGTTCGGCGACGTCTTCCACCTTGCCGACGAGGCGAACTGATGATGGCGACGGTCGCCGCCACGGGTGAGGGGACGACAGCGGGCGCCGGGCCGTCCGTGACGTTCGCCACGGACCGGCGGCCGGAGGTGGGGACACGCGTGACCCTGGAGGCGTTCGACGGTCCGCTCGCCCTGCTCCTCGCGCTCATCGAGGCGCGCCAACTCGACGTCCTGACCGTGCCGCTCGGCCCGCTCGCCGACGCCTACCTGGACGCTCTCGCGGCGCTGGACCAGGACCGACTCGGCAACATCGCCTCGTTCGTCGCCGTGGCGAGCCAGCTGATCCTCATCAAGAGCCGGGCCATGCTGCCACGCCGTGAGGACGCCCCGGCCGTCCCTCTCGATGACGCCCCCGACCCCGAGGCGGAGCTCCGGGCGCGTCTCCTCCTCTATCGCGCCTACCGCGATGGGGGAGTCGTCCTCGCTGCCAACGCCGTGGAGCGCATCGGGCTCTTCCGCCGGGAGCCGGCGACCGCGCAGGCGGCGGCGATCGCGGGGGCTCGGCCGGGGGCCCTCGAAGCGCTCGACCCGCACGTCCTCGCCCGGGCGCTCACCGGGCTCGTCCGGCTGGCGCCGGTGCCGGCGATGCCCTCCGAGGTCGTCCCCCGCACGATCACGATCGGGGATCGTGCCGCGGTGATCCGGGCCGCGCTGGCCGGAGCACCGGCGATCGTCCTCCAGGAGCTCCTGCGCGGCGTCCGCGACCGGGTGGTCGTGGCCGTCACGTTCCTGGCGATGCTCGAGCTCATGAAGCGGCGCGAGATCGTCGTCGAGCAGGCTGAGCCCTGGGGCCCGATCCTGGCGCGGCGCACGACGCCCGCGGAGCGCGGGGACGGCCCGCCCGCCGACGAGCCGATCGACGAGACGCTGGAGTCGTTCGCATGACCGACGGTCACGTGACCGACGGCCATATGACCGACGGCGAGACGCTCATCGGGGCCGCGGAGGCGGCTCCGCTCGTCGAGACGCCCGACGAGCACACGGAGGCGGCCGTCGCCGGCGAGCTGACCGAGGCCCAGCTCGAGGCATTGCTCTTCGTCGCAGAGCGGCCGCTCGCGCGACGGGAGATCGCGAGACTGGCCGACGTCGACCGCGCCGTGGTCGACGAGCGACTCGGCGATCTCGAGGTCAGCCTCGCCCGCCGGGGCATCCGCATCGTCCTGTCGGGAGATCGGGTCGAGCTCGCCACGGCTCCCGAGTCGGGTCGCCTGATCGCCCGCTACGTCGGCGCCGACGCGATCCGTCTCTCGCCGGCGGCGCTCGAGACGCTCGCGATCGTCGCCTATCGTCAGCCCGTCACCAAGGCCGTCGTCGAGCGGATCCGCGGGGTCGACTCCGACTACACGATCCGCGCCCTGCTGCACCGGCGCCTGGTCGTCGAGCTCGGACGGTCCGACGCTCCCGGACGCCCATTCCTCTACGGGACCGGCTTCGACTTCCTCGAGCGGTTCGGGCTGACGAGCCTCGAGGAGCTCCCCGCCCTCGACGCCGAGGTGGCGACGCGCCTTTCACAGACGCTCGACGACGCCGCCGACGCTCCGGACCAGGAGTGAGCGTGCCCGCGGAGCGTCTGCAGAAGGTCCTGGCCGAGGCCGGCGTGGCATCGCGTCGGGCCAGCGAGGCCCTCATCGTCGCCGGCCGTGTCACGGTCGACGGACGCCCGGCCGTCCTGGGGGAGCGCGTCGATGCACTGAGTGCCGCGATCGCCGTGGACGGCCGCCCGGTGCCGCGCGCACCTGTCGGGCGCATGTACGTCGCGTTGAACAAGCCGCTCGGCGTCACCTCCACGACCCGCGACCGGCACGCCGAGCGCACCGTGCTCGACCTCGTCCCCCGTGACATCCGGGCCCGGGCAGGGCGTCTCTATCCCGTCGGCCGACTCGACCGCGATTCAGAGGGCCTGATCCTCCTCACCAACGACGGCGCCTGGACCGAGCGTGTCCTCCATCCCAGCCATGCCGTCGAACGCGAATATGCGGTCGGCGTGGGCCGCGCCGTGGCGGGAGACGAGTGGCGGGCCCTCGTGGAGGGCATCGAGCTCGACGAGGGGCTGGCCACCGTCGTCCATCTGCGCCCGATGACGGCGCCGGAGGTCGCGGCGCTCGCCGACGTCCTCGATCCGCGTCCTGCCGGGCTGGCCTGGTACCGGGTCACGCTCACCCAGGGCTGGAAGCGGCAGGTCCGCCGCATGTTCGGCGCGCTCGGCCTGCCCGTCGAGCGGCTCGTGCGCGTGCGTGTCGGCACGCTCCGCCTCGGCGATCTTCGGCCGGGCATGACACGGCTGCTGTCGGGGCGCGAGGCCGGCGCGCTCGCGGCCGCACCGCCGACGGCCTCGAACCCCTCGCCCGCCTCGAACCCCTCGCCCGCCTCGACTCGCGGATCGCGACCAAGATGCCGATGAGCCTCCCGCTGGCGACCGCGACCGCTACCATCGCGGCGATGGACGAGACGGCGCCCCCCGCCCCGGGCCGACGCGGCCTCGTCGTCGCCCTGGACGGCCCGGGGTCGAGCGGCAAGAGCACCGTCGGGGCCCTCGCGGCACGGGAGGTCGGGTACCGCTTCTGCGACACGGGCCTCCTCTACCGCGCCGTCACGTGGCTGGCCCTTCGTCGCGGCCTCGTGCCGTTCGACCCGGCTCAGCCCGCGGCGCACGAGGCCCTGGCGGCGCTCGTCCCGGAGGTCGCCCTCGCGGCGGACGATCACGGCAGGCTCGGTCGCGTCCTCGTCGACGGGATCGACGTATCGAGCGAGGTCGCGACGGCCGGCATCGACGAGCATGTCTCGGCCGTCGCCCGCGTCGCGGAGGTCCGCGCGGGCCTTCTCGCCCGGCAGCGCGAGCTCGTCGACGGCGGCGGAATCGTCATGGCGGGCCGGGATATCGGGACCGTCGTCCTGCCCGACGCCGACCTCAAGATCTACCTGGACGCCTCCGTCGAGGAGCGGGCCCGCCGGCGCGCCGAGGAGCGCGGCCTCGCGGCTGGCGATCCGGAGAGTGGCAGGATCCTGGCCGAGCTGAAGCGGCGCGACACGATGGACTCGACGCGGCCGGTGGCGCCGCTGCGCGTCGCGCCGGACGCGATCGTCCTCGTCACGGACGGGCTCGAGCGCCACCAGTCGGTCGGGCTCGTCGTGGCCGCGATCCGGGCCGCCGAGTCCAGCCGCGCCCACGGCGACGGCCGGCCGGGTGGTCGGGAGCGCTCGGGCGGGCCGGGTTGATGGTCCGCGAGCTCGTCGATCGCCGGCCGTGGTTCGTGCGTCTGACGCACCAGTTCGGGCGGATCGTCATCCCCCTGATGACCCACGTCCACCTCGAGGGCCTCGAGCGAGCCGACCTCCCGCGGACGGGCTCGCTCATCATCGCGTCGAACCACATCTCGAACGCCGACCCCGGCCTCATCGGCTCGTGGGTCAGCCCCGCGCTCGGACGCCAGCTGCACTGGCTCGGCAAGGAGGAGTCGCTCCGCTGGCCGCTCCTCGGCTGGGCGATCGCCGAGAACGGCGTCATCGGCGTGCGCCGCGGCACGGGCGACATCGAGGCGTTCCGGCTCGCGCGGCGCGTCCTCGACGAGGGCCATGTGCTCGTCGTCTTCCCCGAGGGGACGCGGAGCCGGACGGCGAGCCTCCAGGAGGCGAAGGACGGAGTCGCGATCCTGGCCCTGCGCACCGGCGCACCGATCCTGCCGATCGGCATCCACGGGACGGAGCACTTCTGGCCGCGCGGCAAGCTGCCGTGGTTCCGCGGCGGCGACGTGACGCTGCGCGTCGGGGCGCCGTTCCGCGTCGACCCGGCGATCGGCGGCGATCGGAAGGCGGCGCAGCGGGCCGGGACGGAGACGATCATGCGTCACATCTCCGAGCTCCTGCCGGTGTCCTATCGCGGCGCCTACCCCCTGGGCGTGGACGGCGATGCCGTGCACGCGTCGGGACCGGTTTCGGCGCCTCCCATGACATAATCCGAACGACATGGGCACGGTTCAGGAGATCACGATCGCCCGGCGGACGGGCTTCTGCTACGGGGTGCGCGAGGCACTCGACAAGGCCAAGGAAGCGGCCGCGGCCGGCAAGGAGACGCATACCCTCGGCCAGGTCGTCCACAACGAGGGCGTCATCCGCGAGCTCGCGACGCTCGGCATCGAGACGGTCGATGCCCTCGACGACGTCGACCACGGCGCGGCCGTCGTCATCCGCGCGCACGGCGTCCGGCCCGAGGTCCTCGAGCGCGCGCACGAGCGGGACCTGGACGTCATCGACGGTACCTGCACGTGGGTCATCCAGGAGCAGCGTGAGCTCGTGAACCTCGTCGCCGAGGGCTACACGATCGTGCTGCTGGGAACGCCGCGGCACCCCGAGGTCGTCGGCCTGCTCGGCTTCGCGCCGGACGCGATCGTCGTCGACGACGAGTCCGAGTGGGAGGCGATCCCGCGCAAGAAGAAGATGGCGCTCATCAGCCAGAGCACGCAGCCGCCCTGGAAGTTCGAGAAGTTGGCGGCCTTCATGGTCGGCCGCAGCCACGAGCTCAAGATCGTGAACACGGTCTGCCCGGTGACGATCCGCCGTCAGCAGGACACGCTCGAGGCGGCAGCCGGCGTCGACATGATGGTCGTGGTCGGAGGCAGGAGCAGCGCGAACACGAAGGAGCTGACGCGGCTCTGTGAGATCGCCGGCACGCCCGTCATCCAGATCCAGGCCGTCGGCGATCTCGTCGACGCGGCACCGTTCGACGGGGCGCGCATCGTCGGCGTGACCGGCGGCACGTCGACACCGATCGAGGACCTCCAGG
>DASVZT010000215.1:0-25083 GCA_036391495.1 Candidatus Limnocylindrales bacterium | reverse complement strand
CGCGCCCCCGCGAGGCGGAGCTCCTTCGCGCGGCCACGCGCCTCTTCCGCGAGCGCGGCTTCCACGCGACGTCGATGCAGGACCTGGCCGAGGCGCTGGCGATGAACCGCGGCAGCCTCTACCACTACATCGAGTCGAAGGACGACCTCCTCTGGACGATTGTCGTCGACGCCCTTGACCGACTGACCGCCGCCGTCGCTCCCGCCCTCGAACCGTGCGATGGGGCAGAGCCGCGATCGTCCGCGGCCCGTCTTCGCGCCGCCATCCGCGCCCATCTCGCGTTCGCCGCCGAGAACCGCGACGAGATGTCGCTCGTCCAAGTCGAGCTCCGCGCCCTCACGCCCGACCGCCGCCAGGCCCTCATCGCGAAGCGCGACGCGTACGAGGCGCTGTGGCGCGGCGCGATCGAGGAAGCCATCGCGGACGGCAGCCTGCGCATGACCGACGTCCGGCTGGCCGGCATCGCGATCCTCTCCGCCTGCAACTGGTTCACGCAGTGGTACCGCCCCGACGGCCCGCTCACCGTCGAGCAGATCGCGCACGCCTTCGGCGACCTCTACCTCTGCGAGGGCGCCGATCCCGAGTTGCCCGAGACTCACGACGAGGAGGCGCCATGATCCCGCGACTCGGCTCGGCCGTCGTCCTCGGCGCGGGGACGATGGGCGCCCAGATCGCATGCCTCTTCGCCGATGCCGGTGCGCGCGTTGCCCTCCTCGACCTCGACGCGACGGTCGCGGCCAGGGGCCTCGATCGCGCGACGAAGCTGCGCCCCGCCGCCCTCCGGAGCCCGGCCAGCATTGGACGGATCACCATCGGAGGTTTCGACGACCTCGAGAACGTGATCGCCGGTGCGGACTGGATCGTCGAGGCCGTCGTCGAGCAGCTCGATCCGAAGCGCGCCCTCTTGAGCCGCATCGACGCCGCCCTGTTC
Organism: Candidatus Limnocylindrales bacterium; assembly: GCA_036391495.1. Taxonomy (GTDB): domain Bacteria; phylum Chloroflexota; class Limnocylindria; order Limnocylindrales; family CSP1-4; genus DASVZT01. The sequence goes on along the minus strand of DASVZT010000215.1, from coordinate 24,152 downwards.
GGCAGGAACCTGGCACCCGCCGACACGCCGGTTCCGCAGCGCACACCCGTCGTCTCCTCGAACACCTCCGGCATCCCGATCGCCAGCCTCGCCGACGGTCGGAGTGCGGCGTTCCGGCGCGCCTTCCTCGGCACGCACTTCTTCAATCCGCCGCGCTACAGCCGGCTGCTCGAGCTCATCCCCACCGCCAACACGGACCCGGAGCGGGTCGCCTGGATCGAGGACGTCGGCAGCCGCCGCCTCGGCAAGGGGACCGTTCGGGCGAACGATCGGCCCGCCTTCATCGCCAATCGCCTCGGCGTCCACGGCCTGCTCGTTGCGCTGGCCCTGGCACAGGAGCTCGGGCTCGGCGTCGACGAGGTCGACGACCTGACCGGCCCGCTGCTCGGCCGCCCGAAGAGCGCGACCTTCCGGACGCTCGACCTCGTCGGGCTCGACGTGGCGGTCGCCGTCGCCGACCACTGCCACGCCGACCTCCCGGACGACCCGCAGCGCGACCGCTTCCGCACCCCGGACATCCTTCGGCGGCTCATCGCCGACGGTCGCCTCGGCGAGAAGACGGGGGCGGGCTTCTTCCGGAAGGTCGACGGCGAGATCCTCGCGCTCGACCTCGACACGTACGAGTACCGGCCGCGCAGGCGGGCGACCTCCCCGCTGATCGACTCCCTCAAGGCCGAGAAGGATCTTGCGCGCCGTCTCGCGCTGATCCCTGCCGCAGCGGAGCGCCCGTCGGAGGACCGCGTCCCGGCCTTCCTCTGGCGACTCCTGGCCGAGACGAGCGCCTACGCCGCCACCGTCGCGCCCGAGATCGCCGGCGACGCCGCGAGCGTCGACCGTGCGATGCGCTGGGGTTTCGGCTGGGGCGTCGGGCCGTTGGAGGCCTGGGACGCGATCGGCATCGAGCGGATGTCCGCCGCGCTCACGGCGGCCGGCATCGCGGTCCCCGAGCTCGTGACGGCGATCGCGGCACCCACGGGTCCGGGCCGCTTCCACGACGCCGGCCGTGCCCTCGACCTGCGCGCCCTCGCGCTCGTGGAGCTTCCCGCGAGGCCGGGGCTCCTCGACCTCGACGCGCGCCGCGCCGTCAGGCCGGACCTTCCGTCGAACGCCGCCGGCACTGCCATCGACCTCGGCCGCGGCGTGCTCGGCGTGGAGCTGCACGGGAAGCTGAACATCATCGGGACCGACACGCTGTCGATCCTCGCCAGGGCGCTCGACGCCGTCGACCCCGCCGGCTCCGGGTTCGACGGCCTCGTCGTCGGGACCCGGGCGGCCGACTTCTCGGCCGGCGCGAACATCGCTCTCATGGTCGTGGCCGCCGAAGAGGGCGAGTGGGACGAGCTGGACCGACTGGTGCGCCGGCTCCAGGGCCTGGCGATCCGCTTCCGGGCCTCGCCCTTCCCGGTCGTCGCGGCGCCGCGGGGCCGGACGCTCGGTGGCGGCGCGGAGCTCTGCCTCGCCGCCGACCGCTCGCAGCCCCTCGCCGAGACGTACATCGGCCTCGTCGAGACCGGCATCGGGCTCATCCCGGCCGGCGGCGGGACGACCGCCATGGCGCGCCGCGCCGCCGACCGCGTTCCCGCCGGCAGTCCGGCCGACCCGTTCCCCTTCGTCCAGGCGGCACTCGAGACGATCGCGATGGCGAAGGTCGCGTCGAGCGCCGAGGATGCGATCGCCCTGGGCCTCCTCCAGCCCTCCGACCAGGTCACGGTCGACCCGGACCGCCAGTGGGCCGATGCGGCCGCGACGGTCCGTCACCTCGCCGCTGCCGGGTACCGGGCGCCGGCGGAGGCACCGATCAGGGTCGCGGGCCGGCGCGGCATCGCGGCCGCGGAGGCCCTGACCTACAACCAGGTCCTCGCCCGCGCGATGAGCCCGCACGACCGTACGGTCGTCATGGAGCTCGCCCGGACGATGTCAGGGGGCGACGTCGCCGAGGGGACCGAGGTGCCCGCCTCCTACCTGCTCGATCTCGAGCGCGAGGCCTTCCTGCGCCTCCTGGGTGAGCGACTCACCCGGGACCGGATGCGCCACACGCTCAAGACCGGCAAGCCGCTCCGGAACTGACGACGAGCCGAGGTCGATCGAGATGCGAGATGCCGTCATCGTCAGCGCCGCCCGGACCGCGGTCGGCAAGGCACCCAAGGGCGTCCTGCGCGAGACCCCGCCGCAGGATCTCGCGATGGCCGCCGTCCGCGAGGCGATCGCCCGCGCGCCCGGCCTCGATCCTGCCGAGGTCGAGGACCTGGTCCTCGGCTGCGCGATGCCGGAGGGCGCGCAGGGATTGAACATCGCGCGCCATGTCGCCCTCGGTGCGGGTATGGCGATCGGGTCGTCGGCCATGACGGTCAACCGGTTCTGCGCCTCGGGCCTCCAGGCACTCGCGATCGCGACCCAGTCGGTCGCGTCCGGGACGGCGGACGTCGTGGTCGCCGGCGGGATGGAGTCGATGAGCTTCGTCCCGATGACGGGCTGGCACTTCGATCCCGACCCCGCGCTGGCGGGCTCGTTCCCCGGCGTCTTCGTCAACATGGGCCTCACGGCCGAGGCCGTGGCCGAACGCTACGGCGTCGACCGCGAGGCGCAGGACGCCTGGGCGCTGCGCTCGCACCAGCGTGCAGCGGCTGCACAGGACGCCGGGAAGTATCGCGACGAGATCGTGCCGGTGGAGGCGCTGGCGACGTCCCTGGCCGAGCGCCCGGGCGGTCGCGGCGCACGGCCGATCACCTCGTCCTCGACGTTCGACGCCGACGAGGGGATCCGGCGCGACACCGACGCGGCGCGGCTTGCCGCGCTCAAGCCGGCGTTCCGGGCGGGCGGATCGGTCACGGCCGGCAACAGCTCGCAGACGAGCGACGGGGCAGCCGCGCTCGTGGTCATGAGCGGCGAGCGGGCGGCCGCGCTGGGGCTGACGCCGCTCGGTCGGCTCGTCTCGTTCGCGACGGCCGGCGTCGATCCGGAGGTCATGGGGATCGGCCCTGTCGAGGCCGTCCCGAAAGCGCTGGCGCGCGCCGGTCTCGGCCTCGACGACCTCGCCGCGATCGAGTTGAACGAGGCCTTCGCCTCGCAGGTGGTGGCGGTCGTCCGCAGGCTCGGGCTCGACGAGGAACGGACGAACCCGAACGGCGGCGCCATCGCGCTCGGACATCCACTCGGCGCGACGGGCGCCAAGCTCACGGTCTCGCTGCTCGCCGAGCTCACGCGGCGGGACGCCAGGTATGGGCTCGTGACGATGTGCGTCGGCGGGGGCCAGGGCGCGGCCGGCGTCATCGAGTGGCTCGGCGGTCGCCAGCCGGGACGATCTCCCACGCTCCAGGAGGCGCCGCGATGACGTCCGACGTCCGGTCGACGAGCCGCCAGGCGGGCGGCGGTGCGTTCCTCATCTCGGCCGCCTCGCCGGACGACATCCTCACGCCCGAGCGCCTCAGCCCCGAACACCGGGCGATCCGGGACGCGGTCGGCGAGTTCGTCGCCCGCGAGGTCGGTCCGCGCGTCCCGCGCATCGAGGCGAAGGATTGGGGCGCGCACCGCGAGCTCCTCGCCATCCTCGGCCGCGACGGCTTCGTCGGGGTCGACGTCCCGGAGGCCTTCGGCGGCGCCGGGCTCGACAAGACGAGCTCGGTCGTCGTGACCGAAGCGCTCGGGGCGGCACCCGGCTTCTCCGTCACGTTCGCCGCGCACACGGGGATCGGGACGCTGCCTCTCGTGTTCTTCGGAACCGAGGAGCAACGGCGTCGCTATCTCCCGGGCCTTGCCGACGGCACGACGGTCGCCGCCTACGCGCTGACCGAGCCCTCGGCCGGTTCGGATGCCCGCGGCATCCGGACGAAGGCGACCCGGGAGCCGGACGGCTCCTGGCGTCTCGACGGCTCGAAACAGTTCATCACGAACGCGGGGTTTGCCGACCTGTTCACGGTCTACGCCAAGGTCGACGGCGAGGAGTTCACGGCCTTCCTCGTGGAGCGCGGTACGCCGGGCCTCACGATCGGCCCGGAGGAGCACAAGCTCGGCATCAACGGTTCGTCGACATGTCCGCTCACCTTCGACGGCGCGATCGTCCCCGCCGGCAACCTCCTCGGCGAGATCGGAAAGGGTCACCGGGTCGCGTTCAACGTCCTCAACGTCGGGCGCTTCAAGCTCGCCGCGGCCGTGCTCGGGGCGATGAAGCCGGCCCTCGCCACGACGACCGCCTACGCCAGGGACCGCGTCGCGTTCGGCCGCCCCATCGCCGGCTTCCCGCTCGTCGCCGCCAAGCTGGGACGGATGGCCGCCCGTACCTACGCCGTCGAGTCGCTGGTCTACCGGGTCGCCGGCATGATCGATGCCCGGCTGACGGCCGCCGAGGCCCGGGACGCCGAGAGTCCGGGCTCCGAGTCCGCGACCGCCGCCGACGAGGTCCGGGCAGCTCTCGAGGAGCTCGCCGTCGAGTGCTCGATCGCCAAGATCGTCGGCTCCGAGGAGCTGGACGCGGTCGTCGACGAGATGGTCCAGGTTCACGGCGGATACGGCTACATCGAGGACTATCCCGCCGCACGCGCCTACCGCGACGCGCGGATCAACCGGATCTGGGAGGGGACGAGCGAGATCAACCGCCTGCTCATCCCCGACACGCTGCTCAAGCGCGCGATCCGCGGTCGCCTCGACCTCCTCGCCGCGGCCCGCCGCGCCCAGGAGGCCCTCCTTGCCGGGCCGTCGGGCGACGAGGGGGAGGGGAGCGGACCGCTTGCCACCGAGCGCCGTCTCGTCGACGGCCTGCGGACGGTGACGCTGCTGCTGGCCGGGGCCGCGGTCCAGCGCTGGGGCGTGGCGCTCGAGGAGGAACAGGAGGTCCTGGCGGCAGTCGCCGACCTCGCGATCGCCACGCTGACGATGGAGAGTGCCGTCCTCCGCGCCGACGCGGCCGCGGCGCCCGCATCCGGGACCAGGCCCGAGACGGCCGAGACGATCGTCGACCTGGCGAGGGTCGTCGTGGCGGACCGGGTCGGTCCGGCCGAGCTGGCGGCGCGCACCCTCGCCACGCGCGTGGCCGACGGTGACGACGCGCGGCTCCTGCTCTCGGGCATCCGCCGGTTCCTCCGGTCGGACCCCGTCGACACCATCGAGCTCACCCGGCGGGCGGCGGCTCACGTCGTCGCGGCCGGCGGCTATCCCGTGTAGCGCCAGCGAGTCGAGAGCGTCCCGGAGGAGAACGATGGGCGTCGGAACGATCGAAGCGGCGATCCCCCGGGATCGCCCCTGGCTCAGGCACTACGAGCCGGGCGTGCCGGCCGAGGTCGACATCCCCGCCCTGACGGTCGACGGCCTGCTGCGACGCTCGGCCGAACGCTTCCCCGACCGCGACGCGCTGATCTTCTACGGTGCCCGGACCTCGTTCCGTGCCCTCGACGACGCCGTGGATCGGTTCGCCGGCTACGTGCGATCGCTGGGTCTCGTGCCCGGTGACCGGGTCAGCCTGCACCTGCCGACGATGCCCGGGTTCGTCATCGCGTTCCTCGGCACCGTCCGCGCCGGGTGCATCGCCGTGCCGATGAGCCCGCTCCTGGTCGAGCGCGAGCTCGAGGTCCTGATCCGCCAGACTCGCCCGCGCCTCTCGGTTGTCATGGACCTGCTGGTCCCCCGTGTCGAGGCAGCCCGGGCCGCCGTCGCCGACGTCCTCGCTCCACCGAGCGGGACGTCCGCCGCGAGCGGTGTCATCTCGACGGGCATCCAGGACTGGCTCCCGCCGCTGCTCCGCGCCCTCTACCCCCTGAAGGCGCGCCGGGAGAACCGCTGGAAGCCGATCGAGCACTCGCTCGCGCGTCCGAACCTCGCCCGCCTCCTCCGCGGGCAACCGGCGGCTCGCGTCGATTCGGCCGCCCGTCCATCCGATCCGGCCGTCCTGCAGCCGACGGGCGGGACGACCGGCATCCCGAAGGCCGCCGTCCTGACGCACCGCAATCTCGTCGCCAATGCGCTCCAGTGCACGAGCACGCTCGTCCAGCCCGGACGCGCGGACGAGGCCGCAGCCATCCTCTGCGCCCTGCCGTACTTCCATATCTACGGCATGACCGTCGCGATGGACTTCGCCCTGGCGCTCGGCTACACGCAGGTCCTCATGCCGCGCTTCATCGCCCCCGACGCGCTCAAGGCGATCGAGAAGCACCGGCCGCGCCTCTTCCCGGGCGCCCCGTCGTTCTACGCCGGCCTCCTCAACGAACCGGGCATCGAGCGCCGCGACCTGGGCTCGATCGAAGCCTGCATCAGCGGCTCGGCGCCGCTCCCCGGCTCGATCCAGGAGCGCTTCGAGACCCTGACGGGGGGACGCGTGTCGGAGGGGTACGGGCTGACCGAGGCGTCACCCGTGACCCACGTCAACCCCGTCCACGGGGAGCGCCGCGTCGGGACGGTCGGATTGCCGCTGCCGTCGACGGATGCCGAGGTCCGCGACGTCGAGTCGGGGACGCAGGTCATGTGTGCGGGCCAGGTCGGCGAGCTGTGGGTGCGCGGGCCGCAGGTCATGGACGGTTACTGGGAGCGACCCGAGGAGACCGGCGCGGTCCTCCGTGACGGCTGGCTGCGCACCGGCGACCTCGCCTCGATGGACGAGGACGGCTACTTCCGCATCGTCGACCGCCTGAAGGACGTCATCATCGTCTCCGGCGCGAACGTCTACCCGGCCGAGGTGGACGAGGTGCTCGTCGCGCATCCCGACGTGCTCGAGTGCGCCACGATCGGCATCCCGCACCCCGTCAAGGGGGAGGTCGTCAAGTCGTACGTCGTCCTACGCGAGGGCGCATCGACGACGGCGTCCGACCTGATCATCCACGCGCGCGCCAATCTCTCGCGCTACAAGGCGCCGGCGGAGGTCGAGGTCCGGGCGGAGCTGCCCAAGACCGGGGTGGGGAAGGTCCTGCGGCGGCACCTGCGCGACGATCACGCGGCGGGACGGCACGCGGAGCACCGTGCCGTCGACGCCGCGGACGGCGGTCACGGCTCGGAGGCGGCGAACGGCTCGGAGGCGGCGAACGGCTCGGAGGGGGCGACCGGCTCGGACCGCCCCGACCCGGCGACGAGCGATGCCGGTGACCTCCCGTTGCCGTGAGGGGGCGCGGGTGATATATCGGGCCTGACGACCGAACGCGACGGGCAGGAGAGGAGCGGGTGGCCAGGCACGACGGTTCGCACGAAAAGTCGCATCACGGCGCCTCGATGGCCGTCAAGGCCGCCCGGGACGATGCGGTCGCCCGGTCCGAGGCCGCCGGCTGGGAGGCGCGTCCCCCGCTGTCGAACGACTTCTACGAGCGCGAGATCGCCAGGCTCGACGTCGAGCTCGTCAAGCTCCAGGAGTGGGTGCACGCGAAGGGCCTCAAGGTCGTCGTCATCGTCGAGGGGCGTGATGCCGCCGGGAAGGGCGGCATCCTCAAGCGCGTCGTCGAACCCCTGAACCCGCGGTATGCACGCCTGGTCGCCCTGCCTGCGCCGACCGAGCGCGAGCAGACCGAGTGGTACTTCCAGCGCTACGTCGCCCACCTGCCGGCGGCCGGGGAGATCGTCTTCTTCGATCGCAGCTGGTACAACCGCGCCGGCGTCGAGCGCGTCATGGGCTTCTGCACGGACGACCAGTACGAGGAGTTCCTGCGCAGCTGCCCCGAGTTCGAGCGGATGCTGGTCCGCTCGGGGATCCAGCTCATCAAGTACTGGTTCTCGGTCAGCGACGCCGAGCAGGAGAAGCGCTTTCGAGAGCGCATCGCCGATCCGGCGAAGCGCTGGAAGCTCAGCCCGATGGACCTCGAGTCACGCTCGCACTGGGTCGAATACTCGAAGGCGAAGGACGCGATGTTCGCCGCCACGGACATCAAGCAGGCACCCTGGTTCGTGGTGCCGTCGGACGACAAGAAGCGCGCGCGCCTCAACACGATCGCGCACCTCCTGACGCTCATCCCGTACGAGGACCTGACGCCCGAGCCGATCGTCCTCCCGCCGCGACAGCCGGACGACGGCTACGTCCGACCGCCCGTGTCCGACCAGACCTTCATCCCCGAGGTCTACTGACCGCCTTTCCGCCGGCGGCTCACCCGCCGACCGGGTGTCGCGGCCCCGGGTTTCGCGGTCCCGCCCTGGCTGGGTCGCTCGACGATCCGGGCGCTGCCGGCGGACGGGCGGAAGTCCGACTCGTGACCGTCGTCCCAGCGCACGAGGAAGTGGCCGCCCGGCGAGACCGACGGGATGATCTCGAGGATCTCGCCCTCGCGGGCCGCCTGGCCCACCTTCTCCGACTCGACAACGATCCGATCTCCGACCCTGGCCATCACGATCACCTCCGCCGCGACTCGACGGCGTCCGTGCGTTCGCCCGCGCCGCTCCGGCCCGTCCAGCATCGCCCCGGGCGAGCGGGTGGGGGAGGGTCGTTGGTCCCGGTCGATGCGGTCCGGCCGGCCGGATGCGCGATCGCTCGGGTCGAGCCGGGCCGTCGGACGGTCGTCGCTTGCGGATCGGGCGGTTCGGAGAGACGATCGGGAGCGTGAAGACGATCCCACGTCCGAGTCCTACCTTGCCGGCGCCGCACGCGACAGGGCTGCGAGACATCCTCGCCGACCTCCTGCCCAGCGCGACCGACGCGTCTGTCGGCCGGCTCGCCGCGGCGGGGCGTGACTGCGACTTCGTCCGACGCGACCGGGTCCTCTCCGTCGACGACGCCCCGCACCTGGTCCTCGTCCTCGACGGCCATCTCGGAACGTGGCGCTCCGATGCCGAAGGACGCTCGCAGCTCGTCGCCCTCAACGGTCCGGGCGAGTTCGCCGCGCTGTCCGCGCTCTCGCCCCGCGCGACGTCGATGGACGTCGTCGCACTCGACCGCGGACGGGCCGGCCTCTGGGACCCGGCGGAGGTACGCGCCCTCGCGCGCGGCGACGCCGGGCTCGCGGCGGACCTCCTGGATCTCGCCCTTCGAGCCGGCGATCGTCTCGCCACGCGCCTCGAGCATGTCACGTTCGACTCCGTCTCCCGCCGTCTCGCGCGCCTCCTCTGGCAGCGCCGCGAGCTCCTGTTCGACCCTCGACGCCCGCTCCTGTCCCGCCCACAGCTCGCCGAGCTCGCCGGTGCGACCCGCGAGATGACCGACCGTGTCATCCGCGACCTCGAGGCGCAGGGGATCGTGGCACGGACCGGCACGACGGGCCTCGTCCTTCTCGAGCCGCACGCCCTGCATCTGCTCGCCGGGGACGATGACGAGCGCGAGTGCTCCTGAGGGCGGAACTGGTTCCTCCCCGCGGGCCACCCGGGCGAGGGAGACTCAGATCAGCGAACGGCGACCGCCGTCCGAGGCCTCGAAGGAGCCGACATGAACACCCTCATCACACCATGGGCCGACGAGGCGACCCTCGACGTCGCCATCGTCCTCGGGCCGGGTCCCGACGAACCGTCCGAGAGCGCGACCGATGCAGCCGAGGCGACCGATGCAGCCGACGCAGCCGACGCCGCCGCCGCCAGGCCCCGGCTGACCGAGCCCCTGCGCCTTGAGCACCACGAGTTGCTCCCGCACATCGACGCTCTGGCATCCACCGCGGACATCGCCGGCATCGCCACCGAGGACGAGCTGCGCGACCGCGTGGCCGACGCGTACCGCTTCCTGACGCACCATCTCGTTCCGCACGCTCGAGCCGAGGACGCCGTCCTCTACGGGGCGGTCGAGCTGGCGATGCGCGCCCCGGGGGCGACCGACACGATGCGCCGCGACCACGTCGAGGTCCTGCGGTACGTCGACGCCCTGGGCTCGGTCGTCGCCGACGCCGGCGCGTACGACGATGCCGTCCGCGCCCGCGTGCGCGCGATCCTCTACTCACTGCACGCGATCGTCGCGCTCCATTTCGCAAAGGAGGAGGAGCTCTACCTCGAGATCCTCGACCGGGCGCTCGACGAGAAGCGAGCGGCCAGGCTCTTCAGCGAGCTCGAGGCCGCCGCAGCGGAGGCGAAGTCGGGCCTCGACTGAGTCGCGTCAGCCGGGCGATCGAACGGGTCGACCGGGCGATCGAGCGGCTCGATCGGGCCGGCCGTCCGCCCTCAGCCGGCCGATCGGCCCAGCGTCGCCGCCGCGAGGAGCGCAGCGCCGATCATGCGGTCGATCCGCGCCGCCAGCTCCTCGGGTGGGAGCCAGGCCCACTCGGCCGCCTCGGCGCCGGGTTCCCGCAGGACGTCGGACACCGTCAGGATCGTGCCGGCACGGACCGGCCGCCCCTTGCCCTGCTCGCGCATCGCCAGGAGGAACAGGGCGGCCGATTCCATCTCCACCGAGACGTAGCCGCGGCGGCCCCAGCGGACGACCCCTTCCGGGTGGGTGTCGTAGAAGACGTCCGAGGTGACGATCGGTCCGACATGCGTCGTCAACCCGCTGGCGCGCGCGGCCTCGGCGAGAGCCAGGACCACGTCGATGTCGGCTGCCGGGGCCGTCGCCTCGCCGTGCCCGAGGGTGCTCGCGACTCCCGTGCTGGCCGCCGCGGCCGTCGCCACGACGACGTCGCCGTTCTGGACGTGCCGGAATCCGCCGGTCGTCCCGACGCGGATGAACGTCGTGGCCCCGAGGTTGAGCAGCTCCTCGACGACGATCGAGGTCGTCGGCGTGCCCATCCCGGTCGTCTGAACCGACACGGGAACGCCGTCGACCGTCCCGGTGTAGCCGAGGAGCCCTCGGTGCTGGTTGACGAGGCGGGCCCGCTCGAGGCCGCCGTCGAAGCGTGCGGCGATCTTCGTGGCGCGGTTCGGGTCGCCCGGCAGCAGGACGGTCGGGGCGAAGTCGCCTTCCTCGGCGAGGAGGTGGATCTGGGGCACGGGCGAGCCTCCGGGTGGGTGTCGCGGAACCCCGTCAGCGTACCGTCTCAGCGGGCGGCGAGTCGTTCCGCGAGGGACCGCCCCGATGGTGCGATGCCACTCCGCTCGGCGGCCCGGTCGAGGCGCCCCATCGCCCACTGGGTGTAGCGCACGCCCAGCCAGCGCAGCGGTTCGGGCTCCCAATCGGGCGACCGATGGTTGACGAGCGGCAGCTCGGCCAGGGGCGAGCGGATGCCGCCGATGAGATCGGCGAGTGTGCGTCCCGCGAGATTCGAGGTCGAGACGCCGTGGCCCGTGTAGCCCCGGGCGCTGGCGATCCCGGCGGCCGGGTCGTAGGAGAACGTCGGGTGCCAGTCGCGTGGCATCCCCAGTGGGCCGCCCCAGGCGTGGCTGAAGCGCACGTCACGCAGGGCCGGGAACCACTCGCGCACGAAGGAGCGGAGCTGGGTGTGAGTCGGCTCGTGGAGGTCGTACTCGGGCCGGATCGGCGATCCGAACCGGTATGGGGCGCCGCGCCCCCCGAAGAGGATCCGCCCGTCCTCGGTCCGGCTCAGGTAGTCGATCGACAGGCGCGTCGAGGCGACGATCTCGCGGCCCTGCCAGCCGATCGACCGCCACTGCTCGTCGGAGAGCGGCTCAGTCAGGACGATGAGCGACCACAAGGGCACGAGCTGGCGGTGCAGGCGGCGGAGCTCCGTCAGGTAGGCCTCGCCCGCGAGGACGACGACCTCGGCGCGGACGTCCCCGCGGTCCGTGACGAGCGTCGGCCGGCCCGATCCGCCGGGAGCCGTGCGGCCCCTGGCGTCCAGCGCGGCGGTCCCTTCGACGATCCGTCCGCCCAGCCGTTCGACTGTCCGCGCGAGCCCGCGGACGAGGCGACCGGGGTGGACGACCGCTCCCGACGAGCCGTAGAGGCCGCGAACGGCGCCGGCGATCCGCACGTGCTCGGCGACACCGTGTGCATCGAGGACGCTGTAGCGGTCGCGGAACCCGAAACGGGCGTACTCGGCGAACGACTCGTCGATGGCGGGCTCCCCCTGCGGGCCGCGCGCCACGATGAGCTCGCCGCCCTGGTGGAAGCCGGCGTCGATCCCCTCGGCCGCGGTGACCCGCCCGACCTCGTCGACCGCGTCGTACGTCGCCTGCTGGACCCGCTTCGCGGCATCGAAGCCGTGCTGCCGCTCGAGCCGGCTCATGGAGATGTTGAGGTCCGGCGCACACCAGGCGCCGTTCCGACCCGACGCTCCAAAGCCCGCGATCTCGCGCTCGACGACGAGGACCCTGAGCGACGGATCGCGGGCGAGCAGGTAATAGGCCGTCCACAGTCCCGTGTACCCGGCCCCCAGGATCGCCACGTCGGCGTCGGTCGAGCCGTCGAGGGGCGGGCGCGGCGTCAGGTCGTCGCCGGAGCTCTCCAGCCAGTAGCTGACCGAGGCGTAGTCGCGGGACATCGGGCACCTCGCTGATCGGATGGATGGCGGCCAGCGTCGCACAGTCGCGGTCGCCACGTCGGGCGTCGCCGCCGCTTTCAGGACCCTCGCGACGGCGCTTCGGTCGCCGCGGCCTCGGCCTCCACGCCCGCTCGCACCGCGGCCGCGACGTTCCAGCGCACGACGACCCGCGCGCCGTGCTCCCAGCCCAGGACCGAGATCGAGGCGACGTCGAGTGCGAACCACCCGCCGTCGGCCGCCCGGAGCCCCAGCCAGCGCGCCGCGAGGACGCGCAGCATGTGGCCGTGCGAGAAGACGATCGCCCGCTCGACGCCCGCCCCGGACACGCGTGCGATGACCCGATCGGCGCGCGCGCTGACCTGGCCCCCCGTCTCGCCACCCGGCGCCTCGCCATGCCAGATCGTCCAGCCCGGGACCCGGTGCCGGATCTCCTCCGTCGTCAGGCCCTCGTATCGGCCGTAGTCCCACTCGGACAGGTCCGGATCGACCGTCACGCGCTCGGCGAAGCCGGCGAGGCGGGCGGTGTCGAGGGCACGTCGTCGCGGGCTCGACAGCACGAGCCCGAATCCGATCGACGCGAGCTCCGACGCCAGGGCCTTCGCCTGCGCCCGGCCGCCCGCGGTCAGATCGACGTCAGTGCGGCTGGTGTGCCGGCCGGATGCGGCCCACTCCGTCTCGCCGTGCCGCACGAGCCAGAGCTCGACCTGCCTGTCCGCGATCGCCGTCATCCACGGAGTATGGGTCCGGATCGCGGCTGCCGTTCCGCAGCGCTATCCGCGCCGCCCTCCGGGCCTGATCGCCCCGAGCAGCACGACCACGCCGATCACGATGAGGATCACCGGCCAGATCCGGCCCGCGTCGAGCCACGGGATGTATTCCTGCAGTAGGAACCAGCCGCCCAGGACGACCAGGACGACACCGAAGATCACGCCGGCCGACGAGTCGTGGCCTCCGACTCGCCCTGCCCGTCGCTCGGCTCGGCGTCGCGCCCGTTCCATCGACCGCTGCGTCCGCCAGTCCGGAGAGGCCGGCAGGGGAGACGACATCGCCGCCGGCGAGCCGGTCGGAGCCGCGTCGGCCGCCGCCACCCCGGCCGCGCTCCCCGCGTCGCTCGCGGTCGCGGCCCCTGTCGTGCTCCCGGTTTCGCGCGCGGCGCTCGAGGCGTCGGCCGGCTCTTCCGGGATGACGACCCACATGACGATATAGAGGAGCAGCAGAGCGCCGCCGCTGAACAGCGCGAGGATCGCCCAGACGATCCGGACGACGGACGGGTCGATGGCGAAGTAGTCCGCGACACCGCCGGCGACGCCGCCGAGGATCCGATCGTCGCGGGTGCGGTACAGCCGATCGTTCACTTGCAGCCCTCCTGCGGGTTCAGCGTGAAGGCGCCGGCGTTCGCGCTCGCGTTCAGGGTGATCCGGTTCGTGGCGGTCGACCAGTTGGCCGAGGTCCACGTGTTGCCGGTCTTCGTCAGCCCGCGGTCGCCGTAGTTGTTGCCGCCGGTCAGATTGTCGTTCGCAGTGATCTGCAGCCCGACCGAGGGTGGGACACAGAACGATATCCCGCCCGCGTTCACCGTCATGCTGCCCGCGATCGCGGCGTCGGGCAGGTCCAGCTTGGCCGAGCCGGCGTTGACCGTCACGCTGAGGCTGCTGAGGGGCGAGCTCGTGAGGTCCGCGGTCAGCGAGCCCGCGTTGACCGTCGCCGAGAGGGTGGCGAGCGATGTCCCGCCGAGTCCGAGACGGGCGGAGCCGGCGTTCAGGGTGACCGAGTAGTCCCTCGCGCTGGACGGGACCGTGACCCGCCACGTCTCATGGCGATCGCCGAGACCCGGGAAGGTGTTCTTGAACGACCGCGACCGGACCGCCAGGCGATCGGGCGTCGCGTCGACGGTCGGTGCCGTCCCATCGTACGAAGAGCCGTCGACTGTCCAGGAGCTGCCGGCATTCGTGGCCAGGTCCAGCTGCCCACAGTCGAGCTCCAGGCTCACGGCGCTGCCGTTGCCGAGCGCGCCGGTCTGCGGAGCGAACGCCCTTCCGCCGCCCGAGCCCGGGCCGCAGGCCACGCCGCCGAGATCGAGGCGCGACCCCGCGCCGAGGATGCCACCGACGATCAGGCCGAAGGTCGCCGCGGCGAGCAGCCCACCGACGAAGTGGGCAGGCGTCGCGCGGAGCAGGATGCCGAGGCCGGCCGCTACCAGCAGGAGCGGCCAGAACCGCCACGCGTCGGCCAGGGCGCCGCCGTCGATGACGCCGGCCTGGACGGCCAGCGGGATTCCTCCCGCGATCACGAAGAAGACGCCCCAGCCCAGGAAGCGGGGATCGATGCGCATACGAGACGTGGCCTCCCTTTCTCCCCCCGACCGCATCATCGTCGCCAAGTCGATGGTCGCGCCGTGCAGGAAGTCACCTCTCCGACGACCGTCCGGCCCCTGTCGACCTGGACCTCGGGCGGAGGCGCGCGACCCTGTGCTAGCGTCCGGCGGTGAGCCCTTCCGCCTTCAGCGCAGTCGTGTTCGATCTCGACGGTGTCCTCGTCGACTCCGAGGTCTGGTGGAACGACGCGCGCATCGACTTCGCGCGTCGCCACGGTCGAGGGTGGACCGAGGCCGACCAGCACGCGGTCATGGGTGCCAACTCGCGCCAGTGGTCGGCCACGATGAGGGAGAGGCTCGGGCTCGACCTCGCGAACGAGGACATCGAACGGGAGATCGTCGGCGCCGTCGTCGCCCGCTACGCAGCGGAGGGCCCTCCGCTCATCGCCGGTGCCGTCGAGGTCGTCCGGCGGATCGCCCGGAACCTGCCGATCGCGGTCGCGTCATCGGCGCATCGGGACGTCATCGACGCCGCGCTGGCGGCGCTCGGCCTCGGCGACGCGTTCGCCGTGGTCGTCTCGTCAGACGACGTGAGCCACGGCAAGCCCGAACCGGACGTCTACCTCGAGGCGGCCCGCCGCCTCCGGGTGCCACCGGAGCGTTGCCTCGTCGTGGAGGACTCGCGGAACGGCGTCCTGGCGGCGCGGGCGGCCGGGATGAGCGTCGTCCTGGTCCCCAACGCGGCTGTCCCGCCGGCGCCCGGCACGCGCGAGGCGGCGGACCACGTCGCCGCGTCGATCGACGGGATCCTGGCGATCGTGGGGCTGCCGTCCGGGGCCTGATGTCGGTCGGGCCTGATGTCGGCCGGGAGGGGCGGCCTGCCCGGCGTCGGCCGAACGACTTCTGCCATACTCGGTCGGTCCATCACGCAGGAGGTCCACGTGGGAGCGACGGGTCTGGCGGCCGATCCGGCGGAGTACCGCCAGCGGCTGGGCGAGCAGAGCGACGAGCAGATCGATGCCTGGGCATCAGAGCTGATGCGCGACGTCGCGATCCGGCGGGGCGTGACCAAGGTCGTGCGTGATTTCCTCGCGGCCGGCAACCTCGACGAGCGCGCTTTCGAACGAGTGTTCACTTCCGGCGGCGGGCCGGCAGCCATGATCGGCCGCGATCGGGACGGGCGACTCATGGTTCCGGCGATCGCGCTCTGGGCTCTGGTCCCGGGCATCCGATCCCAGGTCCCTGACGCGCGGGAGCGGCTCATCGAGTATCTCGTCGAGAACTTCGACGAGCTCGTCTACGCCTGATCGTCGCCCGGACAACCATCCCGGATCGCCCGGCGTCTTTCCCCGGGCCCGCCAGTCGTCTCCCCGCGCCGCTGTCGTCGGTCTCCTCCGGCTCATTCACCCCTTTCCGTCGGCGCTCGACGGGATCGTCGCGGGCGCCGTCGCGCTCGTCGCCGGTGCGCCGCCCGCGACCACCGTTCGTGTCGGCGTGGCGATGCTCGCTCTCCAGGCCGGCATCGGCGCGGCGAACGACCTGCTCGACGCGCCGGACGATGCAATCGGGAAGCCCTGGAAGCCCATCCCGGCGGGCCGCGTCGCCGAACGGACAGGGGAGTGGGTGGTCATGGTGGCGCTGGCCGCGGGTCTCGCCCTGGCGGCGGTGTCCGGGCCGGCCGCGCTTGCCGTGGCGGTCGCGGGGACGGCCATCGGGCTTGTCTACGACCTGCGCCTGAAGGGGACGCCCTGGTCCTGGGCCGCGTTCGCCCTCGGCGTGCCGCTGCTGCCGCTGTTCGGATGGGTGGGGTCGGGCGTCCCGGTGCCGCCGGCGCTGTTGCTGGCCGCCGTCGTGGCGGTGCCGGCCGGCGCGGCCCTGGCGCTCGCCAACGCCGTGGCGGACGTCGAGGCCGACACGGCATCCGGCCGGGGAAGCGTCGCCACGGCGCTCGGCGCCGGCCGCGCCTGGGCCATCGGTGTGGCGCTGCAGGCCGTGGTCGTCGGCGCGTCGGTCGTTGCGCTGCTCGTCTCGGGCGCCCTGCCCGGTGCGGGGGGCGCCGATCCGTGGCGGGTCATCGCCCTGTCGGGTTCAGTGGCCGTTCTCGCGCTGGGGCTCGTGCTCGGACGGTCGCGCGACACGCCGGTCGCAACGCGCGGATGGGAGCTCCAGGCTGTCGGACTCGGGTGCCTCGCGGTCGCCTGGCTGCTCTCGATGCCGCTCCGCCCCTGACCGTGGCGGATCGAGGCGCGGATCCGATGGGCGCGGATCCGGGCGCCGCGGCTGCTGGCGTCAGCCCTCGGAGTCGCCGCTCCGAACGACGGCGATCGCATTCTCGAGCTTGAGCTTGGCGATCGTCAGGTACTTGGCGAGGTTCGAGCGGTCAACCGAGTCGATGCCGGACACGACATGCGGCGAGCGGAGCACGGCCCCCAACTCCTCGATCGCCTCGGCGAGGCGCTGCTTCGCCAGGACCAGCGAGTCGTCCGCGATCGCCACCGCGGCGGCCGGCGCCCAGGCCGGGGCGGTGTCGTCGTCGATCTCGGCGTCAGCGTCGGCACCGGGCGACGGCTCCTCGGCCGCGGCCCCGGCAGGTGAGACTGCGCGTGTCCGCCGCCCCTCGATCCGGTCGCGCAGCTTCACCAGTGAGAGCTCGCCGCTGGCGACCTGGTCGGCCAGGCGCTTGCGCTTCCTGGGGTCCGCGACCTTGAGGAGCTCGTAGGCGTGTGACACGGTGTCTTTGCGCAAGGACACCAGCTGCTTGATCTCGTCGGGCGCGTCGGCAAGGCGGAGGCGGTTCTCCAGGTAGCCCTTGTCCTTGCCGAGCTTCTGGGCGAGCCGGCGGACGCTGTAGCCGTGATCGCGGATCATGCGGTCGTACATGATCGCTTCGTCGAGCGGCGAGAGGTCCTCCCGCTGGAGGTTCTCGATGATGGCGATCTCCATCGCGGCCTCATCGTCCATCTCCTCGATGAGCGATGGGATGGTGGCGAGGCCGGCCGCCTTGGAGGCCCGCCAGCGGCGCTCCCCGGCGATGATCTGAAAGCCGCCGTCGGGACGCGGTCGGATCAGGATCGGCTGGAGGACGCCGTGCTCCCGGATCGAGGCCGTCAGCTCGTCGAGCGAACTCTGCTCGAACATGAGCCGCGGCTGGTCGGGGTTCGGCGCGATCCGCTCGACGGGGATGTGGCGGACGAGGCTGCGGTCCGTCTTCTCGGGTGAGATGAGGCTGACGATCGCCGGCGAGAGCTCACGCTCCTCGGACAGGCGCCGCGCCGCGACGGCGCGGAAATCGGGCCTAGACAAGTTCGATGACCTCCCGTGCCAGCTCGCGATACGTGCGCGCGGCCTCCGACATGCCGGCGTACGCGGTGATCGGACGCCCGGCGAGAGGAGCCTCGCCGAGCTTCACGGTATTGCGGATGATCGACGCGAAGACATGGTGGTCGCCGACCACCCTGAGCTCGTCGAGCATGTCGCGAGCCAGGATCGTGCGGCCGTCGTAGAACGTGGGCAGGAGACCGAGGATCCGCAGGTCCCTGTTGAGCTTCGCGCGGATCGTGTTGATGACGCGAACGAGATTCGCCAGGCCCTTCATCGCGTAGTACTGCGTCTGCACCGGGATGATGACGCCGTCCGCGGCCACGAGGCCGTTGACCGTCAACAGGCCGAGGTTCGGGGGGCAGTCGATGAGGGCGAAGTCGTACGCCTTCTCCAGCTTGCCGTTGATCGCATCGCGCAGCGTCTGCTCGCGCCCGAAGGCGGTGAAGAGCTCGGCCTCGGTCGTGGCGAGGTCGATGGACGACGGGACGATGTCGATGCCGTCCGTCTGCGTCGGGACGATGCAATCCTCCAGCGACGCGCGACCGTCGCTGAGCACGTCCGCCATCGACCGCTCGACCGTGTTGAGATTGATGCCGAGACCGGCCGTGAGATTGGCCTGTGGATCCATGTCGAGGCAGAGGACGCGGTAGCCCGCCTCGGCGAGCGCGCCAGCCAGGTTGATCGTCGTCGTCGTCTTGCCGACGCCGCCCTTCTGGTTGGCGATGGCGATCACGTTCGTCACCGAAGCTTCACCTCTGCGTGTTGGACTGTGCGGGGAGCGGCGTCACCGGCGCGTGCGATGCGAACGTGATGGGGCGACGCGTTGGCTGCGATGACGGGGCAACACCATACCCCACGTCCGGTCTCGAGGTACGGGCTTATCCACAGGAAGACCAAGTTGTTCACCGAATCTGTGGATATGTGGCGTGGACGGGGCGCGGCATCGCGGATGACCGACTGTGCTCTGTCCGCGCGACGGGCGCCTCGTATCATGGCTCAGCGGAAGCTCGCGCGCGACCGTCGGGTCGCACCCTGTCCTTGCGCAAAGACACCCGCTCACCGGCACCGGGGCGCGTGCAGCGGGCGAGTCGGGAAGGAGCAACCCGTGCCCTCGAACGCGGAGCGGATCGAACGCCTGGAGAAGATGCGCGCCGAGGCGCTCCTCGGCGGCGGCCCGGCGCGGATCGAGCGGCAGCATGCCTGGGGGAAGCTCACCGCGCGCGAGCGACTCGACCTCCTGCTCGACCCTGGATCGTTCGTCGAGCTCGACGCATTCGTGACGCATCGGGCGACCGAGTTCGGGCTCGACCAGCAGCACTTCCTGGGCGACGGCGTCGTCACCGGCCACGGGACGATCGACGGTCGGCTGGTCTTCATCTTCAGCCAGGACTTCACTGTCTTCGGCGGCTCACTGTCGGAGGCGTACGCCGAGAAGATCTGCAAGGTCATGGACCTGGCGATGAAGGTCGGGGCGCCGGTGATCGGCCTCAACGATTCCGGCGGAGCGCGCATCCAGGAGGGCGTCGTGTCCCTCGGCGGCTACGCGGACATCTTCCTCCGGAACGTCATGGCATCCGGCGTGATCCCGCAGCTGTCGGTCGTCCTCGGACCATGCGCCGGCGGAGCGGTCTACTCGCCGGCGATGACGGACTTCACCGTCATGGTCGAGGGCACGAGCTACATGTTCGTCACGGGGCCCAATGTCGTGAAGGCGGTCACCCACGAGGATGTCGACAGCGAACGGTTGGGTGGCGCCGCGACGCATACCTCGATCAGCGGCGTTGCGCATCTCGCCGGCCACGATGAGGCGGAGGCGATCGACCTCACCCGCCGCATCCTCTCCTACCTGCCGCAGAACAATCTCGACGACGCACCCGTCGTCGACTGTACCGATCCGATCGACCGCCGCGACCCGGAGCTCGACGCTGTCGTCCCCGACGATCCACAGAAGCCCTACGACATGAGGGACGTCATCCACCGCATCGTGGACGACGGGGTCTTCCTCGAGATCCAGCCCACATGGGCCCAGAACATCCTGACCGGGTTCGCCCGTCTGAATGGACGGAGCGTTGGCGTCGTGGCCCAGCAGCCCGCGGTGCTGGCGGGCGCGCTCGACATCAACGCGTCGATCAAGGCGGCTCGATTCGTCCGCACGTGCGACTGCTTCAACGTCCCTCTCATCACCCTCGTGGACGTCCCGGGCTTCCTGCCCGGCGTCGGCCAGGAGCACGGCGGGATCATCAAGCACGGCGCGAAGCTGCTGTTCGCTTACTGCGAGGCCACGGTCCCGAAGATCACTGTCATCACGCGCAAGGCCTACGGCGGTGCGTACGACGTCATGAGCAGCAAGCACGTGCGCGGCGACATGAACTTCGCCTGGCCGACGGCGCAGATCGCCGTCATGGGCGCCGAGGGCGCCGTGAACATCATCTTCCGCGACCAGATCGCCGCCGCCGACGAGCCCGTGGCGGAGCGCGCCCGTCTCGTCGGCGAGTACGAGGCGGAATTCGACAATCCCTACGTCGCGGCGGCCCGCGGTTACATCGACGACGTCATCGTGCCGTCCGAGACCCGGCCGCGGCTCATCGCGGCACTCGAGATGCTGAAGGACAAGCGGGAGAGCAGCCCGCGCAAGAAGCACGGCAACATCCCGTTGTGAGATGGAAGTCCGCTCCGACGCCAGACCGTCTTTGCGCAAAGACGCCCCGGAGGCCCTTCCGATGATCAGGTCCTTCCGATGATCAGGCCCTTCCGGCGGATCCTCGTGGCGAACCGCGGCGAGATCGCCCTCCGGGTCATCCGCGCCGCCCACGAGCTCGGCATGGAGGCCGTCGCCGTCTACAGCGACGTCGACCGGCACGCGGCACATGTCCGGAGCGCCGACCTGGCCGTCCGGATCGGCCCGGCACCTGCTCACGAGAGCTACCTGCGGGCGGAGACCATCGTCGAGGCGGCGGTCGCGACAGGCGCAGAGGCCATCCACCCCGGCTACGGCTTCCTCGCCGAGCGCGCGTCGTTCGCGCAGGCCGTCGAGTCCGCGGGACTCGCCTGGGTCGGGCCGCCACCCGCAGCCATCGCCGCGCTCGGGGACAAGCTCGCGGCGCGGCGGAGCGCCACGGCCGCCGGCGTTCCGGTCGTTCCCGGCACACTCGAGCCGGCTTCGGTCGACCGACGCGGCCAGGTGACGGCCATCGTGGCGGAGGCGGAGCGGGTCGGCTTCCCCCTGCTCGTCAAGGCGGCCGCTGGTGGCGGGGGACGGGGGATGCGCCGGGTCGAGAGCGCGGCCGACCTGCCGGCCGCCCTCGTCTCCGGCTCGCGCGAGGCGGCCTCGGCGTTCGGAGACGGGTCCGTCTACATCGAGCGCGTCATCCACCCGGCCCGGCACATCGAGGTGCAGCTCCTCGGGGACACGACGGGGCGCGTCGTCGCACTGGGGGAGCGGGACTGTTCGATCCAGCGGCGGCACCAGAAGCTCATCGAGGAGGCGCCGGCGCCCGGTCTGACCGAGGACCAGCGCCGCGCCCTGCACGCCATGGCCGTCCGGCTGGCGAGCGCCTCGGGGCTGCAAAACGCCGCCACATGCGAGTTCCTGTACGAGCCAGGGGGCGCCTTCTACTTCCTCGAGGTCAACACCCGCCTCCAGGTGGAGCACCCGGTGACCGAGCTCGTCGGCGGCCTCGACATCGTCATCGAGCAGTTCTGGCTTGCGGCCGGGAAGCCCCTGTCCGACCGCGCGCTCGCCGTCGCCGAACAGGCCGCGAACCCGACGAGCGCGGCGATCGAGCTGCGCTTGTCGGCCGAGGATCCTGCCCGCGCGTTCGCGCCGACCCCCGGCCGTGTCACGCGCTGGACGATGCCTGCCGGTCCGGGCGTCCGCATCGACACCGCGACCGCGGCCGGCGACCGGATCCCGGGCGACTACGATCCGCTGGTCGCCAAGCTCATCGTCCATGCCGCCGATCGTCCGGCGGCCATCGCCCGGCTGCGACGGGCCCTCGACGAGCTGGAGATCGGCGGGATCCAGACGACCGTCCCGTTCCACCGGTTCGCGGTCGGACACCCCACCTTCGCCGCGGCAGACCTGTCGACGAGCTGGGTGGAGCAGCACTGGGACGGCGAGGTCGAGCGGCATCGCGCGGTCGAGGCCGCCCAGCTCGCGGCCGGCCTCGCGTCGCTCCAGCCGTTGCCTGCCGCGAAGCTCGCCGAGCCCGGTGCACTCACCGCAGGCCTCAGCGGCGAGATGGAGGTGACGGCGACACCGGGTCAGACGGGCTCGGCCGCGGTCGCAGCCCGGGATGGCCGCCTGAGAAGGCTGCCCGGCTCGGCCTGGCGCCTGGCGGGACGAGTCTCGACGAACGATCGGTGGCCTGCATGAGCCCCGCGCGGGAGCCCGTGGATCCCCGGGCGGTGCGTGTCGCCGTTGCACCGACGTCGGCGCTGCCCGGCGATCCCGTGGCGGTCGTCGGACCACCCGTCGCGCCACTTCAGCTCTTCAACCCCGAGCTTGGCGAGGTGGGAGTCCTGGGCGGCGCCGTCCCCGACGACGGCCAGTCCGTGCCTGTCGCGACGAGGCGCGAACCGCTTCCTCAGACCGTGACCGTCGACGGCGTGGAAACCGCCGCCTCACTCGAGTGGATCGACAGCGGGCGAGCCGTGCTCGTCCGCGGGTCGGGCGATGGTGCGACGCGGACGCCGGTCTTCTTCGGGCCGCCACGCGCGAACCCCGATGGCACCGTCACCCGCGAAGTCGTCGTCGGTGGCTGGCGGACCGACCTCGTCGTCGAGTCGGAGCGCCGCGCCGCGCTGCGCGACCGCAGCCGGCGGGCGGGGGCCAGCGCCGGGCGGAGCGGACCCCTGCAGGTCCGTGCCATCATCCCCGGGCGCATCGTGGCCGTCTCGGTCGCACCCGGGGACGAGGTGACGGCCGGCCAGCAGCTGCTGGTGCTCGAGGCGATGAAGATGCAGAACGAGCTGCGCGCACCCCGGGACGGCACGGTCGAGACGATCGCGGTGGCGGTGGGGGCGACGGTCGAGGTGGGAGACGTCCTGATGGTGATCGGATGAGGGAGGATCGGACGGGGGGCGAGCCGGCCGGCCCGGGAGTGGGGGAGGACCCGGTCGTCGACCCCGTTGAGCCCGTCGACCCCGTCGACCTCGGCCGGGACCGCTGGCGGGCGACGACGCGGGCGCGGGCGATCGCGACCGCACCGGAGCGGCGGGAGCGGTTCGAGACGACCTCGGGCATCGAGATCGCCGACCTGTACACGCCTGCCGACGTCGCCGATCTCGACGCGGACGCGGATCTCGGCCGCCCCGGGGAGTTCCCGTTCACGCGGGGTGTCCAGCCGACCATGTATCGCGGCCGGTTCTGGACGATGCGCCAGTACGCCGGCTTCGCGACCGCCGCCGAGACGAACCGCCGCTTCCGCTACCTGCTCGGGCAGGGCCAGACGGGCCTGTCGGTCGCGTTCGACCTGCCGACCCAGATGGGCTACGACTCGGACGCGCCGCAGGCCGAGGGCGAGGTCGGTCGGGTCGGCGTCCCGGTCAGCTCCCTCGCGGACATGGAGATCCTCTTCGACGGCATCCCGCTCGGGGAGGTCAGCACGTCGATGACGATCAACGCGACGGCCCCCATCCTCCTCGCGCTGTACATCGCGGCGGCCGAACGGCAGGGCGTGGAGCGGTCGAGGGTCGGCGGGACGACCCAGAACGACATCCTCAAGGAGTACATCGCGCGCGGGACATACATCTACCCGCCCGCCGCGTCGATGCGTCTCGTAACCGACGTCTTCGAGTTCTGCGCCCGCGAGCTCCCGCGCTGGAACACGATCTCGATCAGCGGATACCACATGCGCGAGGCGGGGGCGACGGCCGCCCAGGAGCTCGCGTTCACGCTTGCCGACGCTATCGCCTACGCCGGCGCCGCCGTCGAGCGCGGCCTCGACATCGACGAGTTCGCCGGCCGGTTGAGCTTCTTCTTCGCCGCCTGGAGCGACCTCTTCGAGGAGGTCGCCAAGTTCCGGGCCGCGCGGCGGATGTGGGCCCGGATCGTGCGGGACCGCTTCGGCGCATCGAACGCCCGTTCGATGATGTGCCGCTTCCACGTTCAGACCGCGGGTTCGAGCCTGACGGCGCAGTCGATCGACAACAACGTCGTCCGCACGACGATCCAGGCGCTGTCGGCGGTCCTCGGGGGAGCGCAGAGCCTGCACACCAACTCACGCGACGAGGCGCTCGCCCTGCCGACGGAGGAGGCGGCG
>DASVZT010000214.1:0-11989 GCA_036391495.1 Candidatus Limnocylindrales bacterium | reverse complement strand
GGCCCGAGCGGCCGGTGCGGCCCGAGCGGCCGGTGCGGCCCGAGCGGCCGGTGCGGCCCGAGCGGCCGGTGCGGCCCGAGCGGCCGGTGCGGCCCGAGCGGCCGGTGCGGCCCGAGCGGCCCGAGCGGCCGGTGTGACGCCCGACTGCCTCGGCGCCCTGGCACCGCGCTCCGTCGCATACCGACCGAGCTGGCAGGCGAGACCCGAGTCGAACCGACTCGCCCCGTCGAGACCCGATCCCCGAACCGCCGTCCGACTCCTACTCGCCCCGCCCCTCAGCTGAACGGCTTGAACACCATGTCGGCGATCAGCAGTCCGAAGAGCCCGACCGTGAACGCGAAGTCGGTGACGACCTCCCGCCCGACGGCAGCTTCGAGCGTGGCCTCGTCCGTGCTCCGGGCGAGCCCTCCGAAGATCGGCCGGATCAGGCGCGGGCTGACGGTGCCCCCGAGGATCGCGCCCGCGTAGGCGATCAGGAGCCACGGCGAGACGAGCGAGGTGCCGAACGAGATCGCCGTCGCGAGCCCAGCCAGGCCACCGAACAGGAAGAGCGGCGGGATGACCTTCTCGATCGGCAGCGACCCGAGCAACGGCCAGACCTCCGCGAGACGTCCCGCTCGATGCGCCATGAACAGGATCGCGGAAGTCCCCGCCGACAAGGTCACCGCCGAGACCATGAGCCCGATGTGCAGGAAGAGGAGGATGATCATGGGACGCGGCCTCCCTGGTTCCCCGGCGACAGCACGCTACAGCACGCTCATGCGCCCGGCAACGGGTCGGCGCGGCGAAATCGCTCTCCAGCGTCCACCCTCAGGTCCGCGCCTGCGCCGACATCGGGGGCGTCAGCTCGCGTGCCGCACCAGTGCCCTGACTCGCACGGCGAGACCGCGAAGCCCCAGGCGTCTCGACCGGATACTGGTAGGCGAGGTCGGGGTCGAACCGACACGTCCCTCACGGGACACCGGCTCCTAAGGCCGGCGCGTCTGCCATTCCGCCACTCGCCCGTACCGCGGGCCAGTCTAGCGGCGAGCGCCATTCCCGGACGATCCAGTCCCTGCATCCGGCGGCGGCGGAGGCGCGACGGCGCGCTTGACGGCGGATGTCAGCACTGTCTTCGCGGCCGGGACGAGAATCGAGCCGACGAGGGCCTTCCGCCAGAAGCTGCGATCGGCCCGCTTCTTCTCGGTCACGTAGCTCGCGAACTCCCGCTCGAGGATGCCACGCACCTTGTCGCCGTCGTCACCGAGCCGCCGCACGACCCGGTCGACCTCCTCCGGCAGCATGGTCGACGGGTACGGTGCGGGCTTTCCCCCGATGGCGCGCTTGAGACCGCGGAGGACGCGCCCCGGTCCGCCAAGCAGCAGGAAGCCGGCACCGCCCGCGACGGCCGCGACCTTGCCCGGGCTCTCCTTCGCGCGAGCCTTGACGTCGAGCGCGTGCCGCGCCGAGGCCTTCAATGTGTCCAGGTCGCCGTCGAGCTCGCCCCGCGCGGCGAGGACGTCGCGACGAGCCCTGTTGACAGCCGGGTCTACGGCCGGATCGACTTGAGCCATTCGAGCGTCTCCTTGCCCGTCTCGATCGTGGTCGTCGGCATGAAGCGGTCCTTGAGGCTCTCCCAGTCGTAGCCGCGCAGGAGAAGAGCACAAAGCGCCGGCCAGATGGCGAGCGCGACCGCGGTCCCGATCGCCGCCGCGACCTCGGGCGTGAAGCTGATCGCCGTGAACGCCCCGACGAGGGCCCCCACGACGGCCCCGGTCACCAGCCCGCCGATGAACCCGCCGACGCCGCCCCGCAGGCCGGCCAGCGCGGCCAGGATGCCGATGACGATTGCCCCGCCGACGAATGCCGCGACGAGCGGGCGGTTCGCGGCATCGACGCCGACGAAGGCGGAATCGCCGAGCCGTGTCCAGCCCTCGTGCGCGAGGCCCAGGGCGAAGACCAGGGCGACGACGACACCGACGACGACCGCCACGACGAGCCGGCCGACGATGGAGCTCATGCGGACGCGAAGGGCCACCAGGACGAACACGAGTGCGATCGCGAACGCCAGCTCGGTCCCGTGGAGGATGCCCCAGCCCATCGAGCCGAAGAGCCACTCCCCGAGGAAGAGGGTCAGCCCGATCGGGACGAGCATCGCGACGAACAGGAGCATCGCGAGCGCCCCCGACAGGCCGATCGCGACGATCTTGATCTCGCCGACGATCGCGGCGAGCTCGGCCCTGGCGAGGACGATGTGAGCGTCGATCAGTCGGCGACCGGCCACGATCGTCCGACCGACCTGCTCGACGAGGCCGGGTGGCCGCGGGCTACCGTCGGGGCCAGGTTCGCCGGCGGACGCCCCGGCGGCCGACGACCCGGCAGCTGATCCCCCGGCGAAGCGCGCGCGCGCCGACTCGCCCGTGGGCGGCATCTCGTTCAGGTGTGGGCCTCCATGGGCGAGGGACCCCTCGCGTCGACGTTGGGCGCGGCTCGATGATACCGCGGCCCGGATGCGCCGCTCACCGTAACCCGGCCCGGCGCTCGGCCGACGGACGGCACGGGCGGCACGGGCGCCCGATCGTTGTACGCTCCGACGATGCCGTCCGATCCCGGTGCAGATCCCGGTGCCGCTCCCCTGCCCACCGCTGCCCGGGACGAAGCGTCACGACGGCTGCTCACGGCCGAGATCCTGGCCGTCGGGACGGAGATCACCGCCGGCGAGACGCGGGACACGAACTCCGCGGAGATCGCCCGCTGGCTGACCGACGAGGGCGTCACGGTGGTCCGGATGACGGCGCTCCCGGACCGCTTCGACCAGGTCCGTGCCGGCTTCGCCGCGGCTCTCGAGCGGGCCGATCTCGTCGTGTCCACCGGGGGCCTCGGGCCGACCCCCGATGACCTGACGCGCGAGGCGATCGCGGCCTGCTGGGGTGAGCGGCCGGCGGTGGATCCCGCCCTCGAACGGTGGCTGCGCGGCCTGTGGGCCCGGCGCGGGGTGCCGTTCCCGGAGATGAACGTCAAGCAGGCCTGGCTCATCCCGTCGGCCACCGCGCTCTCGAACGACCACGGTACGGCGCCGGGATGGTGGGTCGATCGGCCGGACGGCCGCATCGCCGTCGCCCTTCCCGGGCCGCCCCGCGAGATGCGCCCGATGTGGTCCGAGCGCGTCGTCGGCCGGCTTCGCGAGCGGGGTCTCGGGCGTGCGACGGTCGTGCGGACGTACCGGCTGGCCGGCATCGGGGAGTCGCAGGTCGCCGACATGCTCGGCGAGGAGCTCCTCCGGATCCCGAACCCCGAGGTCGCGACCTATGCCCGGGCGGACGCCGTCGACGTGCGGATCTCGGCCGTGGCGGAGGAAGACGACGACGGCCGGCCGGGCCGATCGGCGGAGGAGCTCGTCGACGAGACCGAGGCGCGCGTACTGGCGGAGCTCGGCCCATACGTCTGGGGCCGCGGAACGGAGACGTGGGCGGACGCCATCGGCCGCCGCCTCGGTCACCTCGGCTGGACGCTCGCGACCTCCGAGACGAACACCGGCGGGACCCTCGTGACGCTGCTCGGGGCCGCCCGCTGGCTGCGCCTCGCCGAGTCGATCGCGCTCGACGTCGACGCAGCAACGGACGAGACGGCGCTGCGGGCGAGCGCCCGGTCCGTCCGCGAGCGCGGCCGGTCCGACGTGGGCCTGGCAGTGGTCGTCGGGGCCGCCGGGCGCGACACCGCCGTCCACGTCGCGGTCGCCGGACCCGGCGGCGTCCACGTCGAGGAGCACCTCGCGTTCCTCGGCGGCCAGCAGGGGCGCTCGCGCGCAGCGCTCCTCGCGGCAGCGGTGCTCCTGGCGCGCCTGCGGTCCGAGGCCCAGGACGAGGACCTGGCCACCCCGCGCTGACGGCATTGTCGACTGGGTCGGTTGTCGCCGGGGAAACAGGACCTGTCGCCCGCCGGACACCGGATCGGTCTCGCCGGCCCCCACGATCGCGTCTCCGACAAGGCACACTGTCAGCCGGACGGCGCAGCCCGCCGGCCGCGGTCAGCGCGCGCCGCGGGAAGTCACGCGCGAGGGAGCGACGAGTTGCGACTGACGATCATCGGTCACGGCCCCGCTCCTTCCCAGCCCGACACGCCCGCGTCCGGGATCCTGGTCGAGTCGGGCGACACGCACGTCCTCTTCGACGCCGGCCAGGGCGTCATCCCGGCGCTCAGGCGCCTGATGGATCCGCGCTCGCTCGACGCCATCGTGATCGGACACATGCACGCCGACCACTACCTCGACCTGGCCGGCCTGCGCTACCTCTACCCCTGGGGCGAGCGGGCGGTCAGGCGCCTGCCGGTGCACCTGCCGCCCGCCGGCAGCGAGCGGCTCGAGGCGCTGGCCCGCGCCATCAGTGAGCGACCGACGTTCTTCGACGACGCGTTCGAGGTCAGCGAATACGCGGAGACGCCGTCGATCGTCATCGGGCACCTGCGGGTGACGCCATTCCCGTCGCGCCATTACGTGCCGGCCTGGGGGATGACGATCGAGGATCGCGACGGCCATCGCATCGTCTACGCGGGCGACACGGGGCCGAACGAGAAGCTCCGGGACATCGCCGCCGGTGCCGACCTGTTCGTCTGCGAGGCCGGACTGGCTGACATCAGCATGGACGACCCCGCACGCGGCCACATGACCGCCGACGAGACGCTCGAGGTCGCGCGCGCCGCCGAGGTGGGGCGGACGATCCTGACGCACTTCCCCTCCGAGCTGCGTGCGCCGATCGAGGAACGAATCGCGGCGAGCCGGCTCGATGCCGTCGCGGCACGGCCGGGCATGATCGTCGAGCTGCCCGAGGGTCCGATGGGCCTCGGCCGCGTCGAGGCCATCCACGTCGCGGCGTCGGCCGGAGCCCCAACGGAGGGCCGGACGATCGTCCGGGCGATCGCGGGCGTCGGCCTCGAGGGCGACCGTTACGCGGCCGGGATCGGCTTCTTCTCGGGGCAGGGCCTGAACGATCGCGACCTCACGCTGATCGAAGGCGAGATCCTCGACGACCTCGCGGCGCGTGACGGCGTTCGGCTGTCACCGGGCGAGTCCCGGCGAAACCTGACGACACGTGGCATCCGGCTGAACGGCCTCGTGGGGCGACGGTTCCGGATCGGGTCCGTCGAGTGCCATGGCACACGGCTGTGCGAGCCGTGCGAGCGACTCGAGGAGCTGACCGGCGAGCCCGTGAAGGCCCCGCTGACCCACCGCGGCGGCCTGCGCGCGCGGATCCTCACCGACGGCGAGATCCGCGTCGGCGACACGATCGAAGTCCTGGAGTACCTGGGCGAGCCGCGCTGAGGACCGCAACCGCGGCCGGGTGCTCCGGCGCGGCGCTCCGCCGAGGCGGATCGTTACGAGATGGAGATCGTCGGCGCCTGGCTCGCGGCCGCACGGACGCTCATGCGTGCCGCCACCTTCTTGGCGAAGTCCGTCAGCGCGACAGCCGCGGCTCCGGGCTCGCGCTGGGCCACGACCGGGATGCCGACGTCGCCGCCCTGGCGGACCGTGACGTCGAGCGGGATCGCGCCGAGGAGCTCGATGCCGTGCTCGCGGGCGAACCGCTCACCGCCGCCGCGACCGAAGATCTCGGTGACCTCGCCGCAGTGGGAGCAGACGAATCCCGCCATGTTCTCGACGATCCCGATGACCGGGACGCTCATGCGCTCGAGCATCGCCAGCGCCTTCGTCACGTCGAGGAGCGCGACTTCCTGGGGCGTCGTCACGAGGACCGTGCCGCTGATGGGGACCGACTGCGCGAGCGTCAGCTGCGCATCGGACGTCCCGGGCGGCAGGTCGACCACGAGGTAGTCGAGGTCACCCCACTCGACATCGCGCAGGAACTGCTGGATCGCGCCGCCGACCAGCGGCCCGCGCCACACGACGGGCTGGCCCTCGGGGACGAAGAACTGGATGGAGATGACCTTGACACCGTAGCGCTCGAGCGGCGTGATCTTGTTGTTCGCGCTGGCCGTCGGTTGTCCGTCGACGCCCATCATCAGCGGGATGTTCGGACCGGTGATGTCCGCGTCGAGGAGGCCGACCGATGCGCCGGTCTGGGCGAGCGCGACGGCGAGGTTGACCGACACCGTGCTCTTGCCGACGCCGCCCTTGCCCGACGCGACCGCGATGATGTTCTTGACCCCGGGGACCAGCTGCTGCGCCTGTCGCGGCGTCGCCCGGCGCACCATCGCGCCCCATGAGATCGCCACGGACTCTGCACCGAGCGGGCGGAGAGCGCGGTCGACCTCGGCCTCCATCTGGTCCTTGAGCGGGCACGCCGGGGTGGTCAGCTCGATCGTGAAGGCGACGTGCGATCCGTCGATCACGACGTCCTTCACCATGTTGCGGGCGACGAGATCGCCGCCGAGCTCGGGCTCCTGGACGGAGCGCAGAGCCTCGTAGACAGCGGCCTCGGTGAGTGCGGTCATCGGTGCGCGGTTCCCTGGCGGTCGGGACGACGGGCTGGCCGCGCACGCCGCCCGATCGCCGGCGCCGCGGAGATGGCCGAATCCTACCCCGCGCGCCACCCGGCCGCCGTCGTCCGCACGGCGTGCGACTCGCACAGCGGTTTGTCACTTCAGATTCGGAACGCGATGCAACTTCGGCCTTGACACACGAATCGCAACGATCCTATCCTCCGCCATCCGCTACTGCAACGCGACAGGTCTGCAGTACACGGACCGCTTCCCCCCGTCGTTCACGCCATCGGGCAGCGTGCGCTGAGGAGTAGAGAGAGGCTTGACAGACATCGAGGTCCGCCTCGTCGGTGTGACGAAGCGGTTCGGGGACGTGGTCGCCGTCGACGCGATCGATCTCGAAGTCCACGACGGCGAGTTCTTCTCGCTTCTCGGCCCATCCGGCTGCGGGAAGACGACCACCCTTCGGATGATCGGCGGGTTCGAGGAGCCCACGTCGGGGCTCATCGAGCTCGACGGCAAGGACGTCACCTGGCTTCCGCCGTACCGGCGGAACGTCAACACGGTCTTCCAGAGCTACGCGCTCTTCCCCCACCTGACGATCTTCGAGAACGTCGCGTTCGGCCTGCGGCGCCGCAACGTCGGCAACGCGGAGATCAAGCGACGTGTCTCGGAGATGCTCGATCTCGTCGAGCTCCCCGGGTTCGAGGGCCGGCGCCCCTCGCAGATCTCCGGCGGCCAGGCGCAGCGTGTCGCGCTCGCCCGCGCGCTCATCAACCGTCCGGCCGTCCTGCTCCTGGACGAGCCACTCGGCGCCCTCGACCTCAAGCTGCGCAAGCAGATGCAGCTCGAGCTCAAGCGCATCCAGCAGGAGGTCGGGATCACGTTCATCTACGTGACCCACGACCAGGAAGAGGCGATGACGATGTCCGATCGCATCGCGGTCATGAGCCGCGGCCACTACGAGCAGCTCGGCGACCCCGAGTCGCTCTACGAGCGGCCCGCCACCCGGTTCGTCGCGGGGTTCCTCGGCGTCAGCAACCTCCTGCCCGTCACGTCGGACGGCGTCGCCGATGGCCACGCCGTCCTCCGCCGCCCCGACGGGACCGCCCTCCGCGCGCCGCGTGCGTCGGCCGCGGGTCGTGGCGACCGCATCTCGATCGGTGTCCGGCCCGAGAAGATCCGCATCCACGAGCGCACTGCCGAGCCGCCGGCCTCCGCCAACACGCTCGACGGGGTCATCCGCACAGCCGCCTACCTCGGCGTCAGCACGCAGTACGTCGTCGAGCTCCTCGACGGTCAGGCAGTGACCGTCTACGAGCAGAACGTCGAGCGCGCGACCCACGCGGAGCTGTGGTCGAAGGGCGAAGAGGTCCGGCTCTCTTGGTCGCCGGACCACAGCTTCATCGTCGCCGACGACGCGTCCGCCGCAGCGGCCGTCGAGGAGCTCCAGGTCGTCTGAGCGGGATCGGCCCGCTGTCCCCATCCGTGCCCGGACTGAAGCGCCGCGAGGTGCGAGGAGATCGATGAGCGACAACGACATGACCCGAGGCCTGCCGCCGATCACGCGACGCCAGCTCCTCGCCGGCGGCGCCATGGCAGGGACGGCCGCCTTCCTCGCCGCCTGCGGCACGAGCGGAACGGCGACACAGAGTGCCGCGCCGAGCGAGTCCGCGTCGGCCAGCGCTGCCGCGGCCTCGGAGAGCGCGTCCGCGAGCGCCGCCGAGAGCGCCACGCCCGGCCCCACGGCGACCCCCTCCCCGACCCTGAACTGGGCGAACTGGACGTACTACATCGACGTCGATCCGAACGACCCGAACAAGCACCCGACGCTCGACGGCTTCAAGAAGAAGTACGGCACGACAGTCAGCTACAAGGAAGTCATCGACGCGAACGAGTCGTTCTACGGGACGATCAAGGACGCCCTCAACCAGAACAAGGACACGGGCTGGGACGTCATCACCCTGACCGACTGGATGGCGGCGCGCCTCGTCCGGCAGGGCTGGGTCGAGCAGCTCGACCTGAACAACATGCCCGACTTCGTCGCCAATCTCAAGGACACCTACAAGGGCATCGACTGGGATCCCACCAACGACCACCATGCCCCGTGGCGGTCCGGCACCACGGGCATCGGCTTCAACTCGAAGGTCGTCAGCAACCCGACGAGCCTCAAGACACTCTTCACCGTCGATCCGAAGACCAAGGGCAAGGTCGAGTACCTGACCGAGATGCGCGACGCCGTCGGGCTGGCCATGCTCTACCTGGGCCTCGACCCGGCGAAGCCGACGCGTGCCGGCTGCGACCAGGCGGTCGCCGCCATGCAGAAGGCCAAGGACGACGGCATCGTCCGCAGCGTCAAGGGCCAGTCCTACACGGAGGATCTCAAGAGCGGCGACGCGGTCCTGTGCATGGCCTGGGCCGGCGACATGATCCAGGCCCACAGCGACACCCCGTCGCTGGCGTACAACCTGCCCGACGAGGGCGGGATGCTCTGGACGGACAACATGATGATCCCCAAGGGCGCCGCCCATAAGGGGACCGCCGAGCTCCTGATGAACTACTACTACGACCCGGCCGTCAGCGCCGAGATCACCCACGCGACGGACTACCTGTCGCCGTGCAAGGGTTCCGACGAGGTCCTCCTCTCGAAGTACCCCGCCGACGCGAAGAACCCGCTCATCGTCCCGCCGGCGGACTGGGTGGCGCGCTTCCACATCTTCGGCGCGCTCAGCTCGGACGACGAGACCTACTTCAACAAGCAGTTCGCCAAGGTGATGGGCGTCGGCTGAGCACCGGGACCGGGAACGTCGGGACGATGGGAACTTTCCTCAAGCGGCACCGCTGGGTCGGGCCGTACGCGCTGCTCGCGCCCGGCCTGCTGTGGCTGCTCATCTTCTACGTCGCGCCGTCCTTCCAGATGTTCGTCTCGAGCTTCTGGACCGGCACGGTCGAGCAGGGGTACAGCTTCTCGCTCGCGAACTGGACGAACTACCCGAACAACATCGGGGAGTTCCTGCCCTTCTACGTGCGCTCGATCATGTACGCGCTCGCAGCGACGGTCCTGACCTTCCTGATCGCCTATCCGCTGGCCTACACGATCGCGTTCAAGGGCGGCCGCCAGAAGAACCTGTTGCTCTTCCTGGTGGTCGCCCCGTTCTTCACGAGCTTCCTGCTGCGGACGATCGCCTGGAAGATCATCCTCGCCGATGACGGTCTTCTCCTCGGCCCGCTCAAGGCGATCGGGATCGTCCCGGTGGACTTCCGACTCCTCGCGACGCCGGTCGCGGTCATCTCGGGGATCACGTACAGCTTCCTGCCGTTCATGACGTTGCCGATCTACGTCGCACTCGAGAAGATCGACGGACGGCTCGTCGAGGCGGCGAAGGATCTCTACGCCGGGCCGTGGCGGCCCGGTGGAGCGATCGTCGGGGGCCTGATCGGGCTCGCGCTCGGCGGACTCCTCGGCGTCATCTTCGACTGGCTGTGGCCGGTGACCGCGATCTTCGGGGGCGTCGCCGGCGCCCTGATCGCCGTCCTCTTCATCTCCGAATCGTTCGTCCGAGTGACATTCCCGTTGTCGATCTCCGGCGTCTTCGCGGGCTCGCTGCTGACCTTCATCCCCGCGATCGGCGATTACATCAACGCGGAGTTCCTCGGCAACCCGGACACGAACATGATCGGCAATGTCATCCAGGACAAGTTCCTGACGCAGACCGACTACCCGTCCGCGGCTGCCCTGTCGTTCACCCTCATGTTCGGCGTGCTCATCCTGGCGTTCATCTACGCGCGCGTTCTTGGCACCGAGAACGTGACGGTCGGGCGGGTCTGAGATGGACGTCGCGCACGTCGCCACCACGACCTCCGACAGGACCATCGCCGCGGCGCGCCGCAGCGGCGGCCTCCGACGCTTCGTCGACCGCTACCTGCTGGTCGGCTACACCGCCCTCGCCGTCATCTATCTCCTGCTGCCGGTCTCCCTCGTCATCCTCTTCAGCTTCAACAACCCGGCCGGCCACAGCAACGTCGTCTGGCAGGGCTTCACGCTCAAGTACTGGCTCGATCCGCTGGGCGTCGACGGTCTGCCGAGCGCGATCGCGACGACGCTCGCCCTGGCCTTCCTCTCGACGGCAATCGCGACGGCCCTCGGGACGCTGATGGCGCTGGCCCTCGTGCGTTACCAGTTCCGCGGACGTGCGCTGACCAACGCGGTCATCTTCCTGCCCATGGCGACCCCCGAGATCATCATGGGCGCCTCCCTGCTGACGATGTTCGTCTCGATCGGGAACGCGCCGTTCTTCCCGCTCAACTTCGTGACGATCCTCATCGCCCACATCATGTTCAACATCAGCTATGTCGTCGTGACCGTCCGGGCGCGACTCTCGGACTTCCCGCGGCACCTCGAGGAGGCCGCGATGGACCTCGGCGCGAACGAGTGGACGACGTTCTGGAAGGTCACGTTCCCGCTGATCCTGCCCGGCATCGTCGCCGCCGCGCTGCTCGCGTTCAGCCTGTCGATCGACGACTTCGTCGTCACGAACTTCACCTCGGGCCAGACGCAGACCTTCCCGCTGTTCATCTACGCCAAGAACCGGATCGGCGTCCCGGTCCAGGTGAACGTCATCGGCACGATCATCTTCGTCGTCGCTGTCGGGTCGGTCGCGATCACGACGCTGGCCGGGCGACGGCGGCGGTGATGGCCGCCGAGCCGATCGCCACGGCGTCGGGGCGGGTCACGACGGCGGCCGAGCTGGCACCCGAGGGCCCGGCGCACCGGGTGTCGACGCGCCTCGTCGGCACCGTCGGCATCGAGGAGGCGGCCCGTCTCGTCGGCGTGTCGCCATCGGCGATCAGGCTGTGGGAGCGCCAGGAGCTCGTCGCGCCACGACGGACGAACGGTGGAACGCGGCGCTACGACAGCGCCGACCTCGACCGCCTCGTCGCCGTCCGACGGTGGCGCCACGAGGGCCTCAATGCAGCCGCCATCCGGCGGCTCTCGCCCTCGGCGCCGGCCGCCGGCGCGCGCGCCGACCGGACGGCGCGGCGCGCCTCCTCCCCGGGCATCGGGGCTCGCCTCAAGGCGCTGCGCGCGGCCCGCCGGCTCACCCTGCGCACTGCGGCCGCCCGCAGCGGCCTGTCCGTCTCGTTCATCTCGTCGCTCGAACGCGGGCTGACAGGAGCGTCGCTCACGGCGCTCCGGCGACTCGTCGGCGTCTACGGGGTCACGGTCGGCGAGCTTGGGGCGAGCGTCCACGAGGGTCGCGCCGACGTTCATCGCCTCGTCCGCGGATCGGAGCGGCGCGTGCTCGAGGCTGCGCCGGGGGTGCGGATCGAGGACCTCTTCGCCGGGCCGACCGCGCTCGAGTCCCAGCTCTTCGTCCTCGCGCCCGGCGCCTCGTCGGAGGGCTTCTACGCCCATCCCGGCGAGGAGTTCATGTACGTGCTCGCGGGCTCGCTCGGTGTCTGGCTGGCCGGGACCGAGGAGTTCTATCGCCTCGAGCAGGGCGATGCGCTGACGTTCCCGTCGACAGTCGAGCACCGCATCGCCGCCCTGGGGCCCGACGAGACGCGGGTCATC
>DASVZT010000213.1:0-12780 GCA_036391495.1 Candidatus Limnocylindrales bacterium | reverse complement strand
GTCAGCGGCAACGTCTACGCGGCCTGGTCCGCCTTCCACGGCTCGGGCTGCAACGAGATCGACTTCGCGCGCTCGACCGATCATGGCGCGACCTTCAGCGCGCCGATGAAGATCTCGTCGGGCATCTGCGGCAACCAGGGCCCGTCGATCGCGGTCGGCAAGGACGGCAACGTCTACATCGGCTGGGAAGCCTTCGGTGGCGGCTCGTTCGGCCAGGGCCCCAAGGGCGGGACGGGCGTCGCGTTCGCCTCGTCGTCGAACTTCGGCCGCACCTTCTCGGGAGCCCGGGTCGTCCAGGTCTTCGACGCCTTCACGTCGGGCCAGTTCTCCAACAACGGGTCGCGCGATTGCGGCGATGGTCCATTCGCCTGCCCGACCGGCTTCACCTTCCCGCGCTTCGACCTCGCGGCGCCGTTCCTCGCCTTCGACCGATCGAGCGGGAACGTCGTCGCCGCCTTCCAGGCAATGCAGTCCGGCGGCCAGGGCCAGATCGAGGTCATGCGCTCGTCTGACGGCGGCGCCACGTGGAGCGCGCCGGTGCTGCTGTCGGCGAGCGACACGGGCCACCAGTTCTTCCCGTTCCTGGCGGCTTCGGGAGGGCGGATCAGCGCCATCTGGTACGACAGCCGTGGTGACGCCGCCTACGCGGCGACACGGCCGCCCTGCAACGACGTCAACGGGGCGACGTACCCGTGTCTCAACGTCATGTACGCGAGCTCGACCGACGGGACCCACTGGTCGCCGGCGATCCAGGTGACCGGCGCGCCCACGAATCCGAACTACGAGCAGTTCGGCGGCCGGCGCATCCCGTTCATTGGCGACTACATCACTGTCGCCGCCCAGGGCGACACGATCGGTGCGGTCTGGACGGACCAGCGGAATACCGTCGGGGCCTCCGACACGACCGGCGACAACGACGGAGCAGACGTCGCTGGCGATCCGGAGACGGGCGGCGCATGCACGTCCGCCTTCACCGCTTGCTTCGACGGCACCGGCGGCCTCGACCAGAACATCTACTCGGCGACGATCACCCCGTAGTCGTCGACCGTTCTCGACAGCGGCAGGCGCCCGGCCCCAGGGGCCGGGCGCCTTCTCGTCTCCCGGCGTCAGCTCCGCGGATACGCGTGGAACCCGCGGCCGGTCTTCCGGCCGAGGTGGCCCGCCTCGACGAGGTCGACCAGCACCTTCGGCGGCCGGAACTGCTCCCCGCCGATCCCCTCGTGGAGGACCTTCATCACCCCGAGGCAGACGTCGAGGCCGATGAAGTCGGCCAGCTCGAGCGGCCCCATCGGGTGGTTGAGACCCACCCGGGCACCCGTGTCGATGTCGTCCGCGGTTCCCAGTCCTTCCTCGTGGGCGCGCATCGCCTCCGCCAGGAGCGGCATGAGGACCCGGTTGACGATGAAGCCAGGCCGGTCGGCCGAGACGATGACGGTCTTGCCCAGCTCGCCCGCGAGCTCCCGCACAGCGGCTTCCGTCGCATCGGACGTCGCCGCGCCACGGATCAGCTCGATCAGCGGCATGACCGGGACGGGACTGAAGAAGTGCATCCCGACGAATCGCGCCCGCCGCGCCGGCGTCACGGCCTGCGCCAGCCGATCGATCGAGATCGAACTCGTGTTCGTCGCGAAGACCGCCTCCGGGCCGACCACCCGATCGAGCTCCGACCACAGGCCCGTCTTGACGTCGACGTCCTCGAAGACGGCCTCGACGACGAGATCGGCGTCGGCTGCGTCCGGGAGTCGATCGGTCGGGCGAATGCGTCCGGCGACCTCGTCGGCCTGCTCGCGCGTCATCCGCTCCTTGGCGACCGCTCGGTCGAGGTTCCCCGCGATCCGCGCCCGCCCGGCCTCGGCCCGCGCCAGCTCGGGCTCGTACAGCGTCACGGACTTTCCGACGGCGGCGTGGACCTGCGCGATCCCGTGACCCATCAGGCCGGCGCCCGCGACGAAGACGCGCTCAACCGCCATCGTTCAGCCCTCCGTTCGAGCCAGGGACGCGAGCAGCCGGTCGGCCGCCGCGTACGGATCCACCCGGTGTGCCGCGACCTCGGCCAGGGTCGTATCAGTCGCGAGCCGCAGCGCCGGGTCGTGGAGCCGCTCGCGCAGGCGCTCGGTCACGACCGCCCAGACCTGCCGCTCGGCGCGGGCGAGCCGTGCCGCTTCGGCCAGGCCAGCCCGGCCGGCCGCGCGGTGTCGATCGAGGGCAGCCAGCAGCTCCGGGACGCCCTCGCCGGTCGCAGCCGTGGTGACCAGGACCTCCGGCCTCTTCGGCCGTGCGCCGCCGTCGCCCGCGACGAAGGCGTTGGCGTTCGCCTCCGCTCCCTCCGCGGGCGGGACCAGCTCCCCGCCGTGATGCCCGACCTCGACGATCGCCCCGACGCCCACCAGCATCGCCCGCAGCTGCGCCGCCGTCCGCTGCGCGCCGGGCCGGTCGCCCTTGTTGACGACCACGAGGTCGGCCACCTCCAGGAGACCGGCCTTGATCGCCTGGACTTCGTCGCCCATCTCCGGCGCCTCGAGGACGACGGTCGTGTCGGCCATCGCCGCCACCTCGACCTCGCTCTGGCCCGTGCCGACCGTCTCCACGAGGATGAGGTCGAAGCCGGCCGCGTCGAGGACGGCGGCCGCAGCGCCTGTCGTCGATGCCAGGCCGCCCGCATTCCCGCGCGACGCCATCGAGCGGATGAAGACGTCCCGATCGCCGGCGTACGCCTGCATGCGGACGCGATCGCCGAGCAGAGCGCCACCCGTGATCGGGCTCGACGGGTCGACGGCGATGACGGCGACCGACCGCCCGGCCTCGCGGACGCGCGCGATCAGGGCCGCCACGAGGGTCGACTTGCCTGCACCCGGCGGCCCGGTGATCCCGACGAGGTGGGCGCGCCCGGCCTGGGGATAGAGCCGGCGGAGCGCAGCCTCCGCGACGGCGGTCCGGTTCTCGACCGCGGTGAGCAGCCGCGCGAGAGCGCGGCGGTCACCGGAAAGGGCAGCCGACGTGAGCTGGTCGGCCCGCTCGACAGGGTCCGGCCTCGTCTCCCCCACCCTAATCGTGCGGTCGGGCGTTCGAGCGGAGGTAGCCGGCGATCTCGCCGATCGTCGTCCCCGGGCCGAAGACCGCGGCGACACCGGCCTCGGTCAGGGCCGGGATGTCGTCGTCGGGGATGATCCCGCCGGCGGTCACGAGCACGTCGTCGAGGCCTTCCTCGCGAAGGAGCCGGCAGATCTTCGGCAGGAGCGTCATGTGCGCCCCCGACAGGATCGACAGCCCGACGACGTCGACGTCCTCCTGGAGGGCGGCGGTCGCGATCATCTCGGGCGTCTGGCGGAGGCCCGTGTAGACGACCTCGAATCCCTCGTCCCGGAGTCCACGGGCGAGGACCTTCGCCCCGCGGTCATGGCCGTCGAGGCCCGGCTTGGCGATCAGCACCTTGATCGGTCGCTCGCTCATGGGGCGATTGTAGGCACGCCCGGGCGCGGCAGAGGGGCCCGTCAGGCGCCGACGCCCTTCGGCGGCTGGCGGTCGAGGTGGGCGAAGAACTCCGCGCGCGTGTTGTCGCGCGACCGGAAGAGCCCGAGGACGTGGCTCGTCGTCATGATCGTCCCTGGCTTCTGGACGCCACGCATCGCCATGCACAGGTGTGTCGCCTCGAGCACGACGCCGACGCCCTGAGGCTGGAGGCGCGCCATCAGGAAGTCGGCGATCTGCTGGGTCAGGCGCTCCTGGACCTGCAGGCGCCGCGCGTACATCTCGACGATGCGCGGGATCTTCGAGAGCCCGATCACCTTGCCGCTCGGGATGTAGGCGACGGCCGCCGATCCGAAGAACGGCAGGAGGTGATGCTCGCAGAGGCTGTAGAACGGGATGTCCTTGACGACGACCATCTCGCTGTAGGCGACGTCGAAGAGGGCGCCGTTGATGAAGCGCTCGGGGTCGACGTGGTAGCCGGCCGTCAGCTCGGAGTACATCCGGTGGACCCGCTCGGGCGTCCGGACGAGGCCCTGGCGATCGGGATCCTCCCCGATCTCGGCGAGGATCCGCCTGACGGCGGACTCGAACGCGCCGTTGACGACCTGTCGACCGGGCGCACGGGAGGGGACGGCAGCGGCGGCCAGGTCCGCGCGGTCCTCTTCGTCCTCACTCTCGATCTCTTCGACGATCTTGCGCAGATAGGCCGGCAGTCCGGTCGTGTCGTCCGTGCTCACGACCGCATGGTAGACCCCGGTGCCCCGTTCCCGCCCGCCTCGAGGGTGGTCGCGACGACGTCGTCCGGGCGGTAGCGCATCAGGTTGTGCCCGGCGGGCGAGAGATCGACCACGCGCATCGGGGGTCGACCGGCCAGGAGGAGCGTGGCCTGCGCCTCGGCGAGGCCGCCGGCGTGGGCGGCAGGATCGGCCGAGGCTGCGACGAGGGCGACGATCGGCGCCTCGACCGAGGGAAGCACGACGGCGGGCCGATAACCGAACATCGCCTCGACAGATCGCGCGAGTGCATGGGGACGGACCGCCGGGACGACATGCCCGGCGGGGACCTCGACGACGGTCGAACGGGCAGCCCGCTCCTGGTCGGCATCCCAGGTCCCGGGATCGAAGGCGGCGCGGTCGGCCAGGAAGGCCGCCATCGAGCGGAGGACCTCGGGCGGCTCCTCGATGCTCCTGGCGAACTCGGCCGGCTCGACGCCGGACGCCGATGCGACGTCCTCCCAGCCGCCGTCGACCAGGACGAGGGCCGCACAGCGATCGCCGAGCATGGCGGCGGCCCAGGCGGCCACGCAGGCCCCGAAGCCGTGGCCGGCGAGGACGAGCGGACGACCCTCGGGTCCGACATCGGGATCGCCCTCGCGATCGGGCGGCAGCAGCAGTCCCGAGCCCTCCGCGACCGCGAGGACGTCGTCGGCGAGCGTGTCGGGGTCGTATCCCTCGGTCGGCGCGTCCGACAGGCCATGGCCGCGGAGATCCATCGCAACGACGTGCGCATGACGTCGAAGCCGCCGCGCGACCGGCGCCCAACTCCAGGAGGTCTGGGCAAGGCCGTGGACGAGCAGGACGCCCGGCCGGCGCGGCGGTTCCGTCGGGACGCCCGGCCCGGGCGCCACGGGCCCGCCCCAGTCGAGGAAGTGGATCCGGTCGGGCCCGATGACCACGACGAACCCCTCGGGCGCGGCCGACATTTCGAGATCCATCGGCGCCTAGTGTCGCGGGTCGCTGATAACGGCGTAACCCTGAACATCGATGACGATTGCGCGAACGGACCTGTGCTGAACACGATGAACCTGACGTATGGCGACAGTGAGAGTGGGGAGGCTGCCGGCCCGACCGAGGACCCCAGCTGCATCTCCTAGCACGTCACATCGGATGTGGGCTCCCTACCAGACGGGAAAGGAGCCACCCGTCCTGCTCCCCGCCAACCGGCGTCCGAGCAAGCGCCCTGACGAGGTACTGATGACGATGAAGGACCGTTTGGCCTCGAGCGCAGGTAACTACGGCTCCGGTTCAGGAGAAGCCCAGTCCCGTGTCCGTCCTCGAGTCGCCAACGGCGTGCTCGGGATCGTCGGCGCCTTCGCGTTGGCGGCGTGCGTGGCAGGCGCTGGTTCACCTTCGGCATCGACCAGGGATGGCATGGTTCCGTTCATCGCGGCCACTGTTCCACCCGCACCACTGAATGTCACGAGCGGTCGTGCATGTGCGGCCGGAGATATCGCGACGACACCGCTGACCTTCTCGGGCTACGCCATGGGAACCGAAGCCTTCGACGGCAGACTGACGCTCCGCTCTGCTGCAGGCTGCGATCTGCCGGCCGAGCCCAATGCCGCCTTCAGGGACCTCTCCGGTGGTTCCGTCGCTATTCAGCCTGCCGGATCGTCCGGGACTCGGGTGGAGATCTCCCCGTCAAGCTCAGTCGACCTGTCTCTCCGCATCTCCAATTGGTGCGCACTCGGTCAACAGCCGGCCGGGGCCGTCGTTACGCTCCTGGGCGGCGACGCGCTTCACGCAACGCTCGAAGCCAGCGGCATGCCTTCCGGCGCCGCCTGCGCAGGTTCGGCGACATACCTCGTCACGATCTCGAACCGTGCGACCACCCCTACGGCAGCGCCGTCGGCCGTGGATGAGCTGGCGGCCGCTCTCATCGTCAGCGGCTCTGCGGCCCCGGGGCAGGACTACGGATTCGATGTCGCGCTCACGAACACGGGCCCAAGCCCGGTTTCGTTCGATCAATGCCCGACCTACGACATGGGCATCAAGCTCGAGTCTGGGTACTCAGTGAGCTATGTGCTCAACTGCGCCGCGGCCCAGCCCATTGGCCCCGGGGCCACGGAGACGTTCCACATGTCCATCGCGATCCCGGCGAGCGTATCCGCAGGGAGCTACATCCTGACCTGGTCCCTCGAAGGAGCCATCCGGGGAGCAAACGCGACGGTTGCGATCACCTAGTGTCCTGAGAGCCTGTGAATGAACTCGCCGCTCGGTGCGGTTCCGACTTGACCTGCTTCGGCGACCGGGACCACACTCGCCACGGCACCGAGCGCGAGCGGGGGGACGACATGGGGGCGCGCAGGATCGGTTCGTGGCGGTGGGCCGGCACACGAGCGGTGGGCCTGCTCGTCGCGTTGGCGGTGGCCGGCTGCGGCGCGGGGACTGGGCGGGTGACCGGCGTCGCTGTCGCCGGGCCGTCCTGTCCGGTCGAATCGGCCGCGCCCGCGTGCTCCCCGCAGCCGCTGGCCGGGCTGGCGCTGACCATCGTCCGCATGTCGTACGAGACGGTCGTAGGCCAGGCGACGACCTCCGCGGGCGGCGTGACGGCCGCCCAGACGACGACGGACGCCGCCGGATCGTTCTCGGTTCAGCTGGAGCCAGGTCGCTACTACGTCTTCGGCCCCGGTGTTGAGGGCACCACCCCGCCCCCGCCGGTGCTCTTCGACGTGTCCGCGGGATCGACCACCAGCGTCACGATCCCCTACGTCACTGGGATCCGCTGACCGCTCTCGATGCCCGGGCCGTTCAGGCCGGCTCCGCCCGCAGCCGCGCGAACAGGTAGGCGAGTGGACGAGGATCCCGGTTCCGGCGTGCCGCGACGCTAGCATACGGGCACGATGGTCAAGCGCCGACGCGGCTCCCAGTCCCTCCGCCCGCATCGCCGGATCCTGCCCGCGCCGGCGACCCGCGGCCGTTTCGAGGCGCTGGTCGAGCGTGCCCTCGACTCGATCCCGGATCCCTTCGCGGCGGCACTGCGGGACGTCGCGATCGTGATCGAGGATGAGCCGACCCGCCGGCAGCTGATCGAGAACGACCTCGATCCCGAGACGGACACGCTGTACGGCCTGTACGAGGGCGTCCCGCGCAATGCCTGGGGCGCCGACTGGGCGCCGGTGCCGAACAGGATCTCGCTCTTCCGCATCCCGCTCGAAGAGGACTTCCCCGACCCGCTCGACCTCGCGGAGGAGGTCCGCGTCACGGTCGTCCACGAGCTGGCGCACCACCTCGGCATCGACGACGAGCGGCTGGAGCAGCTGGGCGTCGACTGAGCCCAGGGACCCGGGCAGGGCGGCCCGGCGGGACCGGCGAGGGCGGCCCGGCGGGACCGGCGAAGGCGGCCACGGTGTCGCCCACATGACTTGCGTACTTGCGCAAGTCGTGACAGACTGGCTGCATGTTGGACATGGCCATGGCCGCCGCCGCGAAAGCCGCGTCGGAGTCGAACGCCACGGACGAGGAGCGGCGCCGTGTCGCCTCCATCGTGCGTGCGCTCGGCGACCCGAAGCGACTGTGCGTGCTCGAGTCGCTTGCCGAAGCGGAGCTGTCGGTGAGCGATCTCTCGGCATGCGTCGGCTGCCACGTCCCGAACATGAGCCAGCATCTCGCCGTCCTCCGCAGCGCGGGCCTCGTCTCGACGCGGCGTGTCGGGAGCACCGTGTACTAC
The DNA here is from genome assembly GCA_036391495.1 of Candidatus Limnocylindrales bacterium. Taxonomy (GTDB): domain Bacteria; phylum Chloroflexota; class Limnocylindria; order Limnocylindrales; family CSP1-4; genus DASVZT01. Next base: position 4,863 of record DASVZT010000213.1, on the reverse strand, counting down.
CGCCTCGCCGACCCGCGGGTCCTCGAGGCTTACCGACTCATCCGGACGATCGCCGGCTGATCGCCGCCGATCCAGGCTGGCGCCCCTCGCGAGCGCACGTCCCGCATCGTGCGGGGGAAAGGAACATCGACCAGATGGCCGATATCAAAGCAGTCACCGACGCGACGTTCGAGCAGGAGGTTCTCAATTCCTCCCGCCCGGTGGTCGTCGACTTCTGGGCCGCCTGGTGCGGGCCCTGCAAGATGGTCGCGCCCGAGATGGAGAAGCTCGCCCACAAGTACGAGGGCAAGGTGGACGTCGTGAAGGTCGACGTCGACGCGAACCCCGGCCTCTCCCGGGCCTTCAACATCATGAGCATCCCGACGATCGCCTTCTTCCCCGGCGACGGCAAGCAGCCGATGGGCGTCGTCGGCTTCAGGCCGCTCGAGCAGCTCGAGAGCCAGTTCGGGCTGACGGAGTATGCCAAGCCCAAGGCGTAGCGAGCGCCTTCACGCCCGATCGAAGCCCGGCCGACGGCCGGGCTTCTCGATTCCCGACGGCCGCTACTGCGGAGGGACCGCCAGCCGGACGGCCAGGTCGAACCAGGAGGTCGCCCGATCGAGGGCGAACTGGTCGAGGACCCGCGGGGCGAAGCGCACCCACTCCGGGCCACGCGCCGAGGGCGACGCATCCGACGTCGCGGCGGCCGCACGGGCGACCTGCGGACCGAGCCGAAACGAGAGCGCGGCCGGCTCCGCCACGGCGACGACGCGCGAGCCGGCCCTGTACTCGACCGCCCCGGGAGATTCCACGCGGGAGACGCCGGCGTCGTCGGCGCGATCGTCGAGCTCGTCCCGCAGGGCCGCCACCACCTCGGCGGTCATCGCTCGCACCATGGCCTCATCGGCCCGCGGCGAGGATCGCCTCGAGGTCACCGGTGTGATCGGCGTAATGCTCCAGCGTCTCGCCGAGGAAGTTCGACAGGTGATGGGCGTTCTTGACCCAGCGCGTCTCGGGCACGACCGTCAGGTACCCGCGCAGCTCGCCCGCGGTCTCGCGGAAGCGCCGCCGGACGTCCGAGATCGGCATCGCCCGGTAGCGGGCGAGGATGTCGTCGTTGACGGCATCGCCCTCGCCGTCGTCCCAGTCGATCGCGTCCATCCGCTCGAACGACGCGCTCGTCTCGCGCACGGCCAGCTCACGCGCGGCAGCGAGCGCCTCCTCCTGCCACCCGACGAGATGCGCCATCAGGTCGCGCCCCGACCACCCGTGCGCGGCCTCGACCGGGCGCGAGAGTTGATCGTCGCTCAGCGTGTCGAGCGCCTCGTACGGGCGCCAGGCCTCGCGCTCGTCCTCCAGGAACGAGAGTCCGTCGAGATACATCTCCCTCACCTCCCCCAGCTGACGATCCGTTCGGGCGCGACGACGATCACCACCGGCGTCCCCGACCGGGCGTACTTCTCGGCCGTCTCGTTCGGTGGCCGGTCCGGCAGATACCGCACGACCTGCCGAGCCGTGATCCGCACGTACTCCCGGCGGCCGTCCTCACCGTCGACGACGCGTGCCGGCCCCTGGCCGAAGAGCCCGCGTTTGCGCCGGATGTCGCTGTCGACCTCGACCGTCGCGCGGCCCGTGCGTCGCACGTTCGCGACCTTGTGGTCGGCCTCCTGTGCCCCGATCCAGAAGCGCTCGCCATCCCACCAGAACCAGGCCGGAACGACGTGCGTGGCACCGTCCTCGTCGACCGTCGCGACGCGGCAGAGGTTCGGCTCCTCGAGGAAGTCGGCCAGGGCGTCGAGGTCGGCGGCCCAGCCGCGGATCTCGGGCGCCGTCGATCGCTCGTCGGACATCACACCGTCACCGGCTCACGGTATTCACCGAAGACCTCGCGCAGGACGCGGCATTGCTCGCCGAGCGTCGCGTAGGCCGCCGCGCAGCTGACGAAGTGGGGCATGAGGTTCGTCTCGGACGAGCCGGGCCGTGAGGCGGCATCGCGCAGACCGGCCAGGGCCGACTCGACGGCCGATGCGTCGCGCTCGCGCCGCGTTCGCTCGAGTCGCGCGAGATGCCCGCGCAGCGACGTCTCGGACACCTCGAGGAGGGGGATCGCCAGGACCTCGTCCGGGTCGCCGTAACGGTTCACCCCGACGATCGTCCGTTCGCCGAGGTCGACCTCGCGCTGGAAGCGATACGCGGAATCGGCGATCTCGCGCTGCGGATAGCCCTCGGCGATCGCCTTCACCATCCCGCCACGGCGGTCGATCTCGTCGAGGTAGCGCCAGACGGCCCGCTCCGTCTCGTTGGTGAGCGCCTCGACGAACCACGACCCCCCGAGCGGGTCGACCGTGTTGGCCACGCCCGTCTCGGCCGCGATGACCTGCTGCTGGCGCAGGGCGAGGAGCGCCGCGTCGGCGGACGGGACTGCCCAGGCCTCGTCGTACGCGTCGGTATGCAGCGACTGCGTCCCGCCGAGCACGGCCGCAAGGGCCTGGATCGCGACGCGCGTCAGGTTGTTCAGCGGCTGCTGGGCCGTCAGCGAGACGCCTGCCGTCTGCGTGTGGAATCGCATCCAGGTCGAGCGCTCGTTCTCGGCCCGATAGCGCTCCGACATCAGCTTCCACCAGATCCGGCGCGATGCCCGGAACTTCGCGATCTCCTCGAAGAAGTCGTTGTGAGAGTTGAAGAAGAAGCTGAGACGGGGGGCGAAGTCGTCGACGGACAGGCCCCGTCGAAGCGCATCCTCGACGTAGGCCATGCCGTCCGCGATCGTGAAGGCGAGCTCCTGGACGGCCGTCGAGCCGGCCTCTCGGATGTGATAGCCGCTGATCGAGACGGTGTTCCAGCGCGGCATCTCGCGCGTCCCGAACTCGATCGTATCGGTCACCAGCCGCATCGACGGCTCGGGCGGGAACAGGTACTCCTTCTGGGCGACGAACTCCTTGAGGATGTCGTTCTGGATCGTCCCCTCGAGGTTCGCCCGCGGGAACCCGCGCTTCTCGGCCGCGACGATGTACATCGCCCAGATCGGCGCCGCCGGCGAGTTGATCGTCATCGAGGTGCTGACGCGGTCGAGGGGGAGGCCGTCCAGCAGGACCTCCATGTCGGCGAGCGAGCTGACGGCCACGCCGCACGTCCCGAACTCGCCCTCGGCCTCCGGGTCGTCCGTGTCGTAGCCGTAGAGCGTCGGCATGTCGTAGGCGATCGACAGGCCGGTCTGGCCGGCACCGAGGAGGCGGCGGAACCGCTCGTTCGTGTCCTCCGCGGCTCCGAACCCGGCGAACATCCGCATCGTCCACAGGCGCGACCGGTACCCGGTCGGGTGGATGCCCCGCGCGTACGGCGCCTCACCCGGGAAACCGACGTCGCGCACGGGGACGAAGTCGTCCCACCGACCGCGCGCGAGCGGATCGCCGAGGTGGTCGACCTCAGTCGGCCCTCCACCGCCGGCCGGCTCCCCGGTCCGGGAGCGCTGCCAGTCCCAGGGACCGTACAGCGCGTCGACGTCGACGTCGCTGATCGTCGTGAAGCGTGGGCTGGACTCGGGCGCGCGCAGGCGCGCCGGGTCGAGCCGATCCCGTCGCCAGGCCCGGTAGCGTTCGTCAGTGTCGTCCCGCCCGTCGAAGCGGTCGCGCCCGTCGCGATTGCGGTGGGTCATGCGATCGACTGTAGCACCGCGGCGAGGGTCCGCCGGCCGGGCCCGGGCCGATGGCGCCGGATCAACCGAACGCGGCGATCCCGGCCTCGATGTCCGACTCGAGGACGCCCGCGGCGATGACGACCTGGACGACGCGACCGTCGGCCGACGGCCAGCAGATCACGGACTGCGGCGCGTCGCTCGAGAGGAGGTCGAGCCGGTAGGCCTGGCGGCCGCCGATCGTCGGGCGGCTCGGCCTCAGCCCGGCCGTCTTCGACGAGGCCCGGGCGCTCGCCTCGTACCACTCGCCCATCCACTCGGCCGACAGCGTTGGCGCCGAGAAGACGGCCAGGGTCACGCCGCTCGTGCCGCTGCGGTCCCATCGGCCGCCTGCGAAGTGGACCTCCGAGATGCCGTGGCCGGCGAGCGTGCCGAGGTTCGTCGACGTGCAGTTGCGCCCGGAGTCGAGCTGCGTGGGGCCCGCTCCGAACAGGCTGCGCGGGATGCGCGCCTCGAGGTCCGGATAGGCGCCGGCGACCCGCTGGTCCGCCGTGCAGGCGGCCGCCGCGTCGAAGGTGGCCGGCGCGGCGGCGCCGCTGCAGGCGGCGACGAGCCAGGCGAGGACGGAGGCGACGACGAGGGAGGCGATCCGTCCACGGTGCGCGCGCGTTCTCAATCGTTCGCCTCCACCTGGCGGATCCGCTCGGCGCGGCGGAGTCGGATGACCCCTCGCTCGTCGAGGTCCTCCTGCACGACGCGCGCCGCCGCGACGAGGTCCCGGTCGCGGGTGATCGTGCCGGCCACCCAGTCGATGTACGACGGCTCGAACGCCGCGATCTCGCCGAGCGTATGGCCGTGGAACTTGCCGAACTCGATCCTCGTATCGCGTGCCTCGTCGAGCGACGGGCGGGCGGGCGGGCGGAAGCGCCGCATCCGCGACCGCTCGAGCGGGCCGGTCGGGTCGGAGGCGCGCAGCGGTTCCGGCCTCGCCCGCCAGGCGCCCTTGGGCGGTTGGGACAGCGGATGGACTCGGCCGGGCGTCGAGGGCTGGGTCGGCGGCGGGCGGAAGGACTCGGTGAAGTCGAGACGGCCCGTGACCGGGCGTCCCGGCCGCGGGCGAGGTGCACCGCCCGGTGCATGCGCCTTCGTATGCTCGGTCGGACCGGTTGGGCGGTACGTGCGACGTCCCGTCCCGGCCTCCGTCGCTCCCGCCGTCGCCGCGGCGCCCGTCGCGCCACCGTTGGCCGCGC
>DASVZT010000212.1:0-3568 GCA_036391495.1 Candidatus Limnocylindrales bacterium | reverse complement strand
CCCTTTTCGCGGACGGGCTCACCTCGACGACGAAGCCCGCGCCGAGCAAGCGGGCGAACCGGCCTCGCTCGAGCAGTTCCTTCTTTGCGATGGTGTCACTCTTCTTCGTACTCATGGCGTTCCCGCGCGGTAGCGCGTCGTCTTCGCCCGGTTCGCGGAGGCCTTGTCCCCGTCCCACTGGACGCGCGGAAGGCGCAACGGAGCACCTCGTCCGGCGGGACTCTTGGGGAGGCGCCCGCCTCCGACGGAGACAGGGCGCCTCGATCGTTGTCTACACCTCGATCGCTATCGATCTGCTGTCGCGGACGTGAGCCGGTCCAGGCCCAACGCTCCGCCCTTCCCGGTCAGCGCACTCGGTAGAACTCCGCCTGGCTCATGACGCTGTTCGCGTTGAACGGCGTGGGCTGCGCCATCGCGCGGAGGTAGTAGTCGCCGCGCGAACCGAACTTCCAGGTGAACCGGGCGATGCCCAGGTCGTTGATGTAGTAGGTGCGCGTCGTCAGGAACCGCCAGGTGCCGGAGACACGCCGGTAGAGGTAGTAGGTGACCTTCGCCTTCGGGATCGTCGGGCCGATCGGTCGGACGGTCGTCGAGAAGGTGACCGCCGAGCCGAGCGCCACGGTCCTCGTGTACGAGTAGTGCGGTCGGAGAAGGGCGATCTGGCGGACGACGACCCGGACGATCGGGCTGGTCCCCGCGGTGAGGTCGGTGGTCGTCGTCGGTGCGTAGACCGCTCGATACCAGAGGTTCGTGGCCGGCGTGTAGGAGAACGTCGCCACGCCCGCCGCGTTGGTCGTGGGCGTCGCGATCGTGTACCAGTTGACCATGTCCCGCGTCGCCTCGAGGCGGAACATCTTGTTCGCGCCGTTCATGGCAAAGCTCGTCGTCAGGACGACGGTCCCGCGCCAGGTGATGACCCTGGCCGACGCGGCGACGGTGAGCTCGGCGCCGCGAACGCCGACCGCGAACGTCTTCGTGTAGGCCGGCGCGAGGGTCGGCTTCGTGCACCCGGTCGTGTAGCACTGCGTGTTCACGGCCGTCGCGACGAGCGTGTAGAACTGGCCCGGCGTGGAGATCGAGCAGCCGCCGAAGATGGCCTTGCCGGCGTTCGTGCCGGTGATGGCGGTCGTTGCCGCGGTCGAAGGGACGCAGGTCAGGACACCGGCCGGATTGCCGGTGTTGGTCCCGATCGAGAGGACGACCGTCGTGGAGACACCGCTCGTGACGACGTTGCCGCCCGCGTCGGTGATCGCGACGATCGGCTGCGTCGGGAAGGCCTGGCCGGCATTGCCCGAGGCCGGCTCCTGCAGGAACGTCAGCTGGGTGGCCGGGCCGGCGACGACGTCGAAGGTGTTGCTGTAGAGCGTCGGGAAGGCGGGCGACGAGGTCGCCACCAGCCGATAGCCCGTTCCCGCCTTGTCGATGCGGCAGTTGGTGAACTGGGCCGTTCCCGCGGTGACGCGCAGGCTCGTGACGAGCGTCGAGCCGTTCGTCTGGTCGCAGGTGAGCTTCGCGTCGGCGACACCGGTCCCGGACAGGATCGCCAGTGTGACGACGGTCGTGTTGTCGCTCGCCGAGACGTCGGTCGTGTAGTTCGTCGGGCTGGTCGGCCAGCGGACCGTCACGCGCGGCTGCGAGCTGAACGCGATGCCGCCCTGCGCTCGGCCGCCGGTACCGGCGCCCCCGCCCGGCTGGACCTGGAAGGAGATCGTCGACGATACGTCGAAGGCGGCGCTCGTGGCCGGCGTGAGCCCGGTCGCCGACGCGGTCAGCGTGAAGGCGTGTCCGACGCCGACCACCCGACAGCCGAAGAAGTCCGCGACCCCGGGCGTCGTCCGGGAGACCGAGCAACCGGCCAGCACCGGCGTGCCCTCCCGCGTCGACGGCAGGTTGAGCGTGAGATTGACACCGGTCGACGAATCGGGGACGCGATTGCCGTTGGCGTCCTCGATCTCGACGCGCGGCTGTGCCGGCAACGCGACGTTGTTCACGCCGCTCGCGGGCTGCGCCAGGAAGGCGAGCTTGGCTGCCGCCCCGGCCGTTACCGAGACCGTCTTCGTCGCCGTGGCCAGCCCGGTCGCCGACGCCGTCAGCGTCTGGGTCCCGGCGGTCTTCAGCGTGACGTTGAAGGTGTACGTACCGCTGCCGAAGGGTGTTCCCTGCGCGACGACCGCGGCCGAATCGCTGGTCGTGAGCGTCACGCCCGCGCTGAAGTCGGTCGAGACCGTCGTGCCGTCGGTCGTGGCGATGACCGTCACGGCGAACTGGCTGCCCGCCTGGGCGCTGGCCGGGGCCGACGAGAAGGCGAGCTGCGTCGCGGCCGCCGCGACCGTCGACGCCAGCGCCAGCGGCAGGAGCGTCGCCAAGAGCGCGCCCGAGGTGGCAACGGCGATCCATCGGCTCCGACGGACGCCATTCCGGCTGAACTCCATCACATCCCTCCAATCTCGCGCGACGACGGTCCCGTGTGGGTCGCATGGTGACGACCGCGGGACATCGCGCACTTACCGGACACTCAACCGGCGATCAACCCAACGACGCGGGCGACGCACCAGTTGTTCCGAGGGCCGCAGCGCAAGGGTCGTCCCGACCGTCTAGGGTGCGCATGGGCCGAGCGTCCCGTTCCTCCTGCAGCCGGGAGTCACATGATCCGAACCCACCGTCTCACCGCCGTCAACCCGGGCCGCATGGGAACCGCGTTCGTCGCTTTCACCATGTTGGTCGGGGCATGCACTGCGACGCCATCAGCGTCACCAGAGCTGTCGCCCGCCTTATCAGAACCGAGCGTACCCACGGCTTCGGCAGCAACCGAATCCACGACCCCATCCCCAACTGAGTCGCCAAGTCCGCCACCGCCCCCGCTCTTCCCCTGCGGCGACCCTGACCCGACTTGCGCGTCAGTCCGGGTCCAACAGCTCACATCGATCCCCTACACCGATCCAGTCTCATGTTCGTCTTCCGGAGATCAATGTCTGCTCAGGGTCGACTCGTTTGCCGTGCCGGACGCCGGGGACGTCCCGATTGTCGTCATGATCCCGGGCGGACCGCTGCCGCCGGGCAACCGCACGTACCTATGGCCCTTGGCGCGTTGGGTCGCTGCGCGGGGCGCCGTTGTCTTTACCGCCGACTACCGGTCATCCCCAGCGTACGGAGGCGGCTTTCCCACGACCTTCGGTGATGTCGCGTGCGCCATCCGGTTCGCTCGGGAGCGGGGCGCTGCCCTTGGGGGCGATGCCTCCCGGGTCACCCTCGTCGCACATTCCTACGGTGCATTCCCCGGTGCTGTCGTTGCTCTTTCGGCGCACGACTTCGCGACTGACGAGCCATCCTGCCTCGCACATGTGGGGGTCGGTCGTCCTGATGGGTTCGTCGGCGTCGCCGGACTCTACACATTCGATGCCATCGGGTCCGGGTTCCTAGCGAACTTCTTCGGCGGGGACCGTTCGGCGGCCACGTCGAGATGGCTCGCGTCCGACGCGACCTTCCTTCCCGGGCTGGCCGGTCACCCGACCCCGGCGATCGCCCTGCTCACGGGAACCGAGGATTCTGTGTCACCGAGATCGAGGAC
>DASVZT010000211.1:0-7624 GCA_036391495.1 Candidatus Limnocylindrales bacterium | reverse complement strand
CCTCGGTGCCCCACTGCATGAGGGCCAGCGAGTTCAGCCCGACGTGGACGCTCTGGACGACACGGAAGGCGGTGTCGGCCCGCTCGAGCTCCTCGCACAGGATCGCGAAGCTGATGTAGTCCATCCCGGCGCCGCCGTAGGCCTCCGGGATCGGGGCGCCGAGGAACCCCAGCTCCCCCATCTTCTCGAAGATCTCGCGATGCACCTCGCCGTTCGCATCCCACTCGCGGATGTACGGCAGGATCTCCGCCTCGGCGAACGCGCGGGCGGCCTGCTGGACGAGGCGGTTCTCGTCGGTGAGCGTGAAGTCGATCACGTGATCTCAACCTCGGGCGGCTGCGTTGTGGACGGCGGTGGATGAGGACGGCGGTGGATGAGGACGTCGCGCTCGGGCGACCCGCTCGACGTCGACGACGGCCGGCGCTGCCCGGGGACGCACGCTCGACCCGATCGTAGCAGCGACGACCCGCCGGGACGTGACGAGCGGCACGTCCGCCGATCCCGGCACGACTCCTATACTCGGTCCAAGCCCCTTCGCCGTGAGGATCCCATGGACACGATGACCCGCGAGGCGCTCGACCTCGCCGCGCTCGCCCGAGCGAACTCCTCCCCGGTGCTCGGTCGGTACTACGAGCACAGCTGGAGCCACGGCGAAGGCCATCGCCTGTACGACACGGCAGGACGCGCGTACCTCGACTTCGCGAACGGGATCGCAGTCTCGGCGCTCGGCCATCGCCATCCGCGCGTCACGAGGGCCATCCACGAGCAGGTCGACCGGCTGATCGCACCGTGCGCCGCCATGGGCTACGCCGAGTCGACCGTCCGCCACGCCATCATGCTGGCGGGGACGATGCCGCCGCCGCTCGACACCGTCCTCTTCATGAACTCCGGGTCCGAGGCGATCGAGGCGGCGATCAAGCTCGCGCGCCGCGTTACGGGCAGGCCGGGGATCGTCGCCTTCAAGGGTGCCTTCCATGGGCGGACGATCGGCGCGGCGTCGATCACGAGCTCGAACATCAACTACCGGCAGGGCTACGAACCGCTGCTGCCGAGCGTCTACCTGACCGGATATCCGAACGTCTACCGCGACTACGCGGGGGATGAACAGCGCGCCGTCCAGCAGAGCCTGCGCCAGCTGCGCGATCTGACCGCGAGCTCGATCCCGGCGACGAGCATCGCGGCCATCATCGTCGAGCCCGTCCAGGGCGAAGGCGGCTACATCCCGGCGGCTCCCGCGTTCCTCCAGGGCCTGCGCGCCTTCTGCGACGAGCACGGCATCCTGCTCGTCGCCGACGAGGTCCAGTCGGGATTCGGCCGGACGGGCCGGATGTGGGGGTTCGAGCATGCCGGGATCGTCCCGGACGTCGTCTGCGTCGCCAAGGCGATCGCGAACGGCCTCCCGCTCTCGGGCATCGTGACGCGCCGCGAGCTCCAGGAGCGCTGGGGCAAGGGCGCCCACGGGACGACCTACGGTGGGAACCCGGTCGCCTGCGCGGCGGGGATCGCCGTCCTCGAGACGATCGCCGACGAGGGACTGGTCGGCAACGCGGCGGCCCGCGGCGCGGAGCTCATCGCCGGGCTGCGCGCGGTCATGTCGCGGGACGAGCGGATCGGCGACGTCCGTGGGCTCGGGTTGATGATCGGCGTCGAGTTCGTCAAGGACCGGGCGACGCGCGAGCCGGACGGCGCGACCTGCGAGGCGGTCCGTGCCGTCTGCGCCGATGAGGGACTCCTCGTCCTGAGCTGCGGCACGGAGCACAACGTCATCCGCTGGATCCCGCCGCTCGACGTCTCGAGCGCCGAGATCGACGAGGCCCTGGCGATCTTCAAGCGCGCCCTCGAGGCCGTGCCGCTGGACGGAGGATCCGCGGCGATCTGACCGCCGGCTGTCCCGCCGGCGCCCGCGGCCGCGCGGCAGGCGTCAGCGGCTGCGCGACAGGAACGCCAGGACGTCGTCCAGGCGGAAGCGTCTGTCGCCGCGGCGACAGACGCGGTAGAAGGGCAGCTCGCCTCGATCCCCCAGCCGCTTCACCGTGTTCACGTGCAGGTGGAGCATCTCGGCGACCTCCGTCGCCGTGAGCAGGGGTCCGATCTCGTTCAGTGCCATGGATGCCATCTGCCTATCTCGCCTCGCAGCCCGCGATCCGATCGGTGGGCGCCGCCGTCGGGGCCATCGCCCGCCGATCCGACGGGCGACCGGCGCGGGCACACCCGACGGTATGAGTGCTCCCGACCGCACACAAGCCGTACTTTCGGTACCTCACCCGTTCACGGCGGTACCGCTCGCAACGCGGTCGTGAGCGCGAAAGGGCCTTCCGCGACGGAGAGCCAAAGACCCCGCCGGTAGCGTGGCGCCGTGAGCGATGCCCTCCGTGAACCTCGCATCCATCCGGGGCGTCCGCCCGATCCGGATGGGCGCGAGATCGCGCGCGAACCGAACGCGATCAAGCGCTTCCTGCGTGTCCTGGGCCCCGGGCTCGTCACTGGCGCCTCGGATGACGACCCGTCGGGCATCGGGACGTACGCGCAGGCAGGCGCCCAGTTCGGCTTCCTGACCCTGTGGGCGACCATCGCAATGCTGCCGATGATGATCGCGGTCCAGTACATGTGCGCCAAGATCGGGCTCGTGACCGGCCGCGGCCTGTCCGGGGTCATCCGCCGCCGCTACCACGCGGCGGTTCTCTACCCGGTCGTGCTGGGGCTCGTGGTCGCGAACACGGTCAATGCCGGCGCGGACATCGCGGCGATCGCCGCTGCGCTCAACCTCGTCGTCCCACTGCCGCCGGCGATGTTCATCGTGCCCGTGACCCTGGGGATCCTCGCGCTCCAGGTCCTCGGCTCGTATGCGCTGATCGCGCGCATCTTCAAGTGGCTGGCCCTCGCCCTCCTCGCCTACATCGGGGCTGCCCTGCTGGCCCGGCCCAACCTCGGCAGCGTCCTGGCTGGGACGCTCCTGCCCACGATCCGTCTCGATCCCGCCTACCTGGGCATCCTCGTGGCCCTCCTCGGGACCACGATCTCGCCGTACCTGTTCTTCTGGCAGGCAGGCCAGGAGGTCGAGGAGGAGATCGGGATCGGGCGGAGGCTGCTCTGGCAGCGCGAGGGGGCGACGAGCGGTGAGCTCCACTTCGCACTCGTCGACACCGTCGGCGGCATGGTGCTCTCGGAGGTGGTGGCCTACTTCATCATCCTCGCGACCGGAGCCACCCTGTTCGCCGCAGGGCACCACCAGGTCACCTCCGCCACGGACGCGGCGCAGGCGCTCCGCCCGATCGCCGGCGACCTGGCCTCCCTCCTGCTCGCCGTCGGTCTCGCCGGTGCCGGCATCCTGGCCGTGCCCATCCTGACGGGTTCGGCGGCATACGGCGTCAGCGAGGCCTTCGGGTGGCGGTTCGGCCTCGACCGCGCACCGGCGCGCGCGCCCCAGTTCTATGGCGTCATCGTCGCGGGGACGCTCGTGGCGATGGTCATCTCGCTCGTCGCGAACAACCCGATGGGCGCGCTGGTCGTGGCCGCGGTCATCAACGGCCTCCTGGCCCCGCCGATCCTCATCCTGGTGATGCTCATCTGCCGGGACAGGACGGTGATGGGGCGTCGGACGAACGGGCGGCTGCTGAACGTGGTCGGCTGGGCGACGACGCTGCTGATGTCGCTCGCCGCCCTGGCCCTGATCGCGACGACCGTCATGGGTTGACGCTGGGCCGCGGTCAGTCGATGAGGCCGTGGCGGATCGCGTAGCGCGTCAGGTCGGCGTTGCGCGAGAGCCCGAGCTTCTCGAGCACCCGGGTTCGGTACGTACTGACGCTCTTGACGGACAGCCCGAGCGTGTTGGCGATCTCCCCTGAGCTCTCGCCGCGGGCAAGCCGCCGGAAGACCTCGTACTCCCGGTTGGACAGCTTCTCGTGGGGCTCGCCCTGCGGGCCGCTGACGACATGATCGGCGAGCAGCTCCGCGACGGTCTCGCCGATGTATCGCCGACCGGCCGCCACCGTGCGCAGGGCCGAGACGAGCTGCTCCGGCGGACAGCCCTTGCCCAGGTAGCCCGAGGCGCCCGCGGCGAGGCAACGGACGGCGAACTGGTCTTCCGGGTGCATGCTGAACACGAGGATCCGCAGATCGGGACGGAGCTCGTGGAGGCGTCCGAGGGCGTCGAGTCCCCCGCCGGGCATCGCGAGATCGAGAAGACACACGTCGGCATTGGTCGACAGGAGTCGATCGATCAGCTCGTCCCCGGACGCTGCCTCGCCGACCACCGTGACGTCGCGAGTCCCGGACAGGATCCGTGCGACTCCCTGGCGGACGACCGCATGGTCGTCCGCGATGATGACGCTGACCACGTTGGCGCCCTCCCGGAGGCTGATTGTAGGACCGCGCGCGTGCGCGAGCCGCACAGCACCGGCAGTCCTGCGGACGGTCGCGTCGTCCAGGCACGCCGCGACCGTTGCGTCTTCGAGGGCGGAGGCGCGCGCCCGTCGAGAGGAGGGGTGGCCCGAGGCTCGTCGGGGGCCGAGCGCTCGGGCCGATCGTTCGAGCCGTGTCTCGCCCGGAAGATCGATCAGGGGAACCATCGCCACGGGCAGCTCGAGCGGTTGAGAGCATCGCGATGGCCAGGATCGATGTCAGTCGTCCGGCTTCGCCGAGCCTCCGCAGACATCCAGACTGTGCCTGTAGGACTGGTCCTACAGGCTGGCGATCAGTCGATGAGGCCGTGCTCCACGGCGTACCGCGTGAGCTCCGCGTTGCGGCTCAGGGCCAGCTTCTCGAGCACCCGGGCCCGATAGGTGCTGATGCTCTTGACCGACACGCGCAGGCGGCTCGCGATCTCGACCACGCCCTCGCCCCGGGCGAGACAGAGGAAGACGTCGAACTCGCGTGGACTCAAGCGCTCGTGCGACGGGACGAGGCTCCTCGCCGCGACCCGCGCGGCCAGGAGGTCGGCGACGGCGGGACCGATGTACGTCCGGCCCGCGGCGACCACGTCCAGCGCGTCGATGAGGACCTCCGGGATGGAGCTCTTGGGGAGATAGCCGGCCGCGCCCGCGCGGAGACACCGCAGCGCGTACTGCTCCTCCGGGTGCACGGTGAAGACGAGCGTCCGCACGCTCGGCCGAGCGTGGTGCAGGCGTGTCACCAGCTCGATCCCGCCACCCGGCATCGCGAAGTCGACGAGGGCCACGTCAACCTCGGCCTCGGCCAGCCGATCGAGCAGCTCCTGGCCGGAGGCGGCCTCGACGGCGACCTCGAACCCGGATCCCTCGAGCATCCTGCGGATCCCCTCGCGGACGACGGCGTGGTCATCCGCGATCGCGACGCGCACCACCTCGGCCTCCTCTCTGTCCTCCAGTCGTAGCGTGCCACGTCCGAGATCGGCACGGGAACCGGCAGGACGCAGCGAAGCCGCTCCGGGGCACGCGCACCCTGCTAGCCTGACGCTCGATGGATCAGGAGCGGATCCTCGCCAGCATCGTCGACGCCTTCGCGCCCGGCGGCGAAGGGCTGCCGGCCGCCAGTGCACTCGGCATCCACCGGCTCATCCTCTCCGAGGTCCGTGCTCTCGGACGTCCGACGCTCGAACGGGAGCTCGGCCTCCTCCTCGGCGCGATGGAGAACCCCGTCGCCAACGTCGCGCTCGTCGGCCGGCCCGTCCGCTTCTCGGCGCTCGGACAGGCGGCACGCGAGTCCTACCTGCGTCGCTTCGCGGCCAGCCCGATCGGCACCAAGCGCACGGCGTTCCAGGATCTCAAGCGCCTGACCTTCCTCCTCCTCTACGGCCTCGACGATTCTCCGTACCGTGCGTTGACCGGCTTCGCCCCGCCGGTGCCGGACGCGGCCCGGCTGAACTCCGTGCGCGTCCGAACCCCGACGGCCGGCGAGACGATCGACGCCGACGTCGCCGTCATCGGGTCGGGCGCAGGCGGAGCCGTCGTCGCCGCGGAGCTCGCCGCAGCCGGTCGCGCCGTCGTCATCCTCGAGCGGGCCGCCAACGTCACGGAGGGGCGCTTCGGGTGCGGCGAGCTCGAAGGCCTCGCCACGCTCTTCCTCGACCGTGGGCTTGCCGCGACATCGGACCGCGGCATCGCCATCCGCGCCGGGAGCGCGGTCGGGGGCGGCACCGTCGTGAACTGGAGCACCTCCCTCCGCGCCGATCCGCTCGTCCGCGAGGAATGGCGCACGGCGGGGATCGAGGACGACCTCGACGAGCACTACGCGTCGGTGGAGGCGCGCCTCCACGTCACGACCGACGAGAGCCCCTGCAACGGCCCGAACCGGATGCTCGAGCGCGGACTCCTCGCGCGGGGACTGCCTGCCCGGACGATCCCGCGCAACGTGGAGGGCTGCGGCGACTGCGGGCCGTGCGCCATCGGCTGCCGTCGCGGCGCGAAGCGCTCGACGCTCCGCACGTACCTCGAGGATGCGTCGCGCGACGGGGCCGTCGTTCTCGACCGGGCGGAGGCCCGCCGCATCCTCGTCGAGAACGGGCGCGCGGTGGGAGTCGTGGCCCGTGTCCCGGGCGGCCAGGCCACGATCCGCGCCGGCCAGGTCGTCCTCGCCGGCGGCTCGATCCTCTCCCCCGCCGTCCTCCAGCGCTCGGGGATCGCGCCGCAGACGGCCGGCCGCACGCTGTTCATCCATCCCGTCGCCGCGGTCGCGGGCATCTACGACGAGCCGCTCGACGCCTGGGCCGGCGTCCCGCAGGCGGTCGTGTGCGAGGCGTTCTCGCATGTCGACGGCGCGTGGGGCTTCACCGTCGAGACGGCCCCGACCCACACCGGGCTGATCGCCTCTGGCCTGACCTGGTGGACGTCGGACGGCCACCGCCGCACGATGAGCGAGGCACGCAACGTGGCGGCGTTCCTGGCGATCGTCCGCGACCGGACCGTCGGGCGCGTCGATCTCGACCGCGACGGCGCCGTCCGGGTCCGCTATCGCCCGGGCGCGGCGGAGCGAGCGCTCCTCCGCCGCGGGATGGTCGAGCTCGCGCGGATCCATCGTGCCGCCGGCGCCCGCCGCCAGGAGGCGCTCGCGACGCCGCCGATCACCCTCGAGCCCGGCGGCTCGTTCGACGTCTTCGAAGACCGCCTCGCCCGCGCCGACGTGGGGCCGAATCGCGTCCTGCTCTTCACCGCCCACCAGATGTCGAGCTGCCGCATCGGCCGCGACAGGAGAACCTCGGTGGCGGATCCCGACGGCCAGGCCTGGGACGTTCGCGGGCTCTGGATCGGCGACGCGAGCGCCCTGCCGACGAGCACGGGCGTCAACCCGATGCTCTCGATCATGGCCGTCGCGCGCAGGACCGCGCGACGGATGATCGCCGCGAGCTGACGGGCCTGTCCCGGAGCGAGGGCGTCAGCCCTTCTTCTCGACGTGGCCGCCGAAGCCCCAGCGCATCGCCGAGAGGACGCGGTTCGCGAAGTCGGCCTCGCCGCGCGAGCTGAAGCGGGCGTAGAGCGCGCTCGTGAGGACCGGGGTCGGGGTGCCGGTGTCGATCGCGGCGATGCTCGTCCAGCGCCCCTCGCCCGAGTCGGAGACGCGCCCGGAGAAGTCGGCGAGCTCGGGGCTCGCGACGAGCGCCTCGGCCGTGAGATCGAGCAGCCAGGAGGCGACGACGCTGCCGCGCCGCCAG
>DASVZT010000210.1:0-5658 GCA_036391495.1 Candidatus Limnocylindrales bacterium | reverse complement strand
GGGCGCACTCTCCGACCACGGCCGGCGGGAGGCGGGCGGGAGGCCGGCGGGTCGGCCCGCGCGGAGAGCCCGACGCCGGCACGGGAGGGCGGCGGGTCCGACGGGAGGGCCCGACGCCGGCGCGGGAGGCCGGCGGGAGTTCGGCGGTCCGGGGGACGGCCCGACGGCGAGCGCCCGGCCCCAGAGCGCCCGGCCCCGTGCGCAGAGCCCCGTGCGCAGAGTCCCGGCCCCGTGCGCAGAGCCCCGCGCGGAGGGCCCGACGCGGCCGACGCCGCACAACGGTCAGCGGAGACGCCGGCCGGCGGCCGACGCCGCACAACGGTCAGCGGAGACGTCAGCCGGCGGCCGACGCCGCACAACGGTCAGCGGAGACGTCAGCCGGCGGCCGACGGTGCGCGACGGGCGTGGAATCGGCCGTCGACGCAGTCGACCACGAGCGGGATCTCGAAGGCCTCGGAGAGCGCGCCGGTCGCCAAGGTCTCTTCGATCGGGCCGGCGGCGACGGCGCGACCGCGGGCCAGCACGAGCGCGTGCGTGAACCCCGGCGGGATCTCCTCGAGATGGTGCGTCACGAGGACGAGCGCGGCGAGATCGGCGTCGCGCGCGAGGTCCTCGAGCCGGTCGACGAGGCCCTCTCGTGCGCCGAGGTCGAGCGCGGCGGCCGGCTCGTCGAGCAGGAGGAGCTCCGGTGCGGGCATGAGCGCGCGCGCCACCTGTACACGCTGGCGCTCACCGCTCGACAGCGTGCCGAACTGACGCTCGGCGAGGGCGGCGATACCCATCCGCGCGAGCAGGAAGTCAGCCCGCGCGAGGTCGTCCGCGGTGTATTCGTGCCACCAGGGGCCGAGCGCGCCATGCCGCGCGGTCACGACGACGTCACGCGCCGAGAGCTGCGGGTCGACATCGTCGGCGAGCGCGGCCGCCATGTACCCGACTCGGCGCCGCAGCTCTCGCGCATCGACGGTCCCGATGCGCGCCCCGAGCACGGCGACCGTCCCGGCAGACGGCCACAGGTATGTCGAGGCGACACGCAGCAGGGTCGACTTGCCCGACCCGTTGGGGCCGACGATCACCCATCGCTCCCCGGCCTCGACCCGCCAGGCGACAGGCCCGACGAGCCGCGTTCGTCCTCGATGGACCTCGACCCCGTCGAGCTCGATGATCGCCGTCACGAGGAGCGATGGTAGCGGGCCACGACGATGCCGCCCGGACCGACGGCGGCGGCGCTCCCGGCACGGCGCCCCCGGCACGGAACCCGCCCACGCGCGTGGCGACACCACACCGTCGTCGAGCCGCGGGCGCCCCGATCCGTAACCACGGCGCAACGCCGGACGTGCCGTCCGCCCTCGCTGCGCGACGGGCGCCAGCGCAGAGTCGAGGGGCCGGACGTTTGCCACCCGAGCGCGCGTCCTGCCTGCGAAAAGGAGGCAGCATGGACTCATCGCGACGTCCCCTCGTCGCACTGTTCGCCACGGTCGCGATCGTCGCGGCCGCGTGCAGCTCGGGCTCGAGCCCGTCGGCGAGCGAGTCGGCCGGGACTTCGGCGGCGCCAGGCTCGTCCGAGTCCGGCTCCGCCGCGCCGGGCGGTTCGGCGGGCGGCTCCGCCGCGGCGTCGTTCGGCCACATCGGCGGCACCGTGACGGTCGTCGGCTCGTGGACCGGCTCCGAGCAGGACTCGTTCATGGCGATGGTCAAGCCCTTCGAGGACGCGACCGGCGTCCAGGTCCAGTACACGGGCTCGCGCGACCTCGCCGCCCAGCTCACGACCGGCGTCCAGTCGGGCAACCTCCCGGACGTCGCCGGCCTCCCGGGCCCGGGCCTCATGAAGCAGTGGTACGCGCAGGGCGCCCTCAAGCCGCTCGACTTCGTCGACCTCAACGCCTACAAGTCGGTCACGCCGCCCGGCTACGCCGACCTCGGTGTCGCATCGGACGGCAAGCTCATCGGGATCTTCGTCAAGAGCGCCGTCAAGAGCGTCGTCTATTTCGCCAAGGCGAACTGGAGGGGCGGCGATCCGAAGACCTGGCAGGACCTCCAGAGCGCGGCGAAGAGCGCGGCGACGGGCTCGACCAAGACCTGGTGCATCGGCCTCGAGTCGGGGGCCGCGTCCGGGTGGCCCGCCACGGACTGGATCGAGGACATCGTCCTCCACCAGTTCGGGCCCGACGTCTACGACAAGTGGGTGGCCGGCCAGCAGAAGTGGACCTCGCCCGAGATCAAGCAGGCCTGGCAGGCATTCGGCCAGGTCGTCAACGACGCCTACGGTGGCCCGAACTACATCCTGACGACGAACTTCGGGTCGGGCGCCAACCCGATGTTCAAGAGTCCGCCGGGCTGCCTGCTCACCCACGCCGGCAGCTTCATCACCGACTTCTTCCAGAAGCAGGCGGGCGCGAAGCCGACCGACTACGACTTCTTCCCGTTCCCGGCGATCAACCCGCAGTACGCCGGCGCCGTCGAGGGCGCGGGCGATCTCTTCGGGATGTTCAACGCCACGCCGCAGGCGAAGGCGCTCATCCAGTGGCTGCTGACGCCGGACGCGCAGGCGATCTGGGTGAAGCGCGGGGGCGCCCTGTCGGGCAACAAGGATGTCCCCGTCTCCGACTACCCGGACGCGGCCTCCCAGAAGGCGGCCCAGATGCTCCGCGACGCGAAGGTGTTCCGGTTCGACGGATCTGACCAGATGCCGAACGCCATGAACGACGCCTTCTTCAAGGCGACGCTCGACTTCGTCAAGGACCAGTCGAAGCTCGACTCGATCCTCTCCAACCTCGACAGCGTGCAATCGAGCGCCTACGGGGGCTAGGCGGGATCGATGACGGACCGGCGACGCCCGCGGTGACTTCGTCGCCGCCGGGATCGCCGGTCTTCACATATCGGAGGGCAGGATGGATCGCCTCATCAGCTCGGTCCTCGTCGTCCTCGCCGTGCCGGCCGTCCTCGTCGGCTACGTGCTGACGATCGAGGCATTCGCCGGCCGGCTCCCGCGGAGCGTCGGTGACCGGATCCGGCCCTGGCTCTGGCTCCTGCCGGCCTTCGCCTTCGTCCTGGTGTTCCTCATCTACCCGATGATCGCCACCATCCTGCGGAGCCTCTACGGGAGCGCCGAGGGGAAGTTCGTCGGCGCCGAGAACTACGTCCACTTCTTCACGAGCTCCCAGACGCTCGCGGCACTCGGCAACAACATCCTGTGGCTCGTGTTCCTGACCGGGCTGACGGTCGGCATCGGGCTGATCGTCGCCGTCCTCGTCGATCGCGTCCGGTACGAGTCGGTCGTCAAGACCGTCATCTTCCTGCCCATGGCCATCAGCTTCGTCGCCGCCGGCGTCATCTGGCGGTTCATGTACGAGCTGAACCCGAGCGTCGGGACGCTGAACGCGGTCGTCGTCGCACTCGGCGGTCAGCCCGTCCCGTGGCTCATCAACGCGCCGCTCAACACCTTCATGCTGATCGTCGTCGGCGTCTGGATGCAGGCCGGCTTCGCGATGGTCATCCTGTCGGCCGGTCTCAAGGGCATCAGCACCGAGCTGCTGGAGGCCGCGCGCGTCGACGGCGCGAACGAGCGGCAGGTCTTCCGCAGCATCATGCTGCCGCTGCTGATGCCGACGATCGCCGTCATCACGACGACGATCGTCATCATCGCGCTCAAGACCTTCGACATCGTCTACACGATGACCAACGGCAATTTCGACACCGAGGTCATCGCCAACCGCATGTACAAGGAGCTCTTCAACTACGGCCAGCCGGGCCAGGCGAGCGCGACGGCCGTCATCCTCCTGGTCGCCGTCGTCCCGGTCATGCTCTTCAACATCCGGCGCTTCCAGCAGCAGGAGGCGATCCGGTGACACAGGTCCAGGCGCCCGTGCTCGTCGGAACGGACCTCCGGGCGGGAGCGAGGCGCGGTCCGCGGCGCAGGCGCGGCGACCTCCTCGTCCACGTCGCGCTCATCGTCCTCATGGTCGTGTGGGCGGTCCCGGCCGTGGCGCTCCTCGTCAGCTCGTTCCGCCCGACCCAGCAGCTGACCTCGTCCGGGTGGTGGACGGCCATCTTCCCGCCGTACGAGTTCACGTTCAGCAACTACGAGCACGTCCTGGGGCAGGCAGGGCTCGGCAATGCCTTCCTCAACAGCCTCGTGATCACGATCCCGGCGACGATCATCGTCATCTCGGTCGCGGCCTTCGCGAGCTACGCCTTCGCCTGGATGAGCTTCCCGGGCCGGCAGATCCTGTTCGTCGTCATCGTCGGGCTGCTGGTCGTGCCACTGCAGGTGACGCTCATCCCGGTCCTGCGGCTGTTCCGTGACGCGACGTTCTTCGGCCAGAGCCTGACCGGGACGTTCCTCGCGGTGTGGCTCGCCCACACGGGGTACGGCCTGCCGTTCGCTGTCTACCTGCTGCGCAACTACTTCGGCGGGCTGCCCCGAGAGGTGTTCGAGTCCGCGGCGATCGACGGGGCGAGCCCGGGCACGGCGTTCTTCCGCCTGGCGCTGCCGATGAGCGTGCCGGCGATCGCCTCGCTCGTCATCTTCCAGTTCCTCTGGGTGTGGAACGACCTCCTCGTCGCGCTCGTCTACCTCGGGCCGCGGCCCCAGAACCACCCGGTGTCGGTCACGCTGGCGAACCTGACGACATCGCAGGGCGGCGACTGGAACTTCCTGACGGCGGCCGCGTTCATCTCGATGGCGTTGCCGATCGTCGTCTTCCTGGCGCTCCAGCGCTACTTCGTCCGCGGCATCACCGGCGGTGCGGTCAAGGGCTAGCGGCCTCCGGGTTGGCCGCGCCGAGGGATCCCGGGTCAGAGTCCGGCCAGCCGGCAGATCCCGGAGGGGCACGCGACGTACAGGGTCCCGTCCGGGGCGACACTCGGGGCCGAGAAGCGCCGGGTCGGGCTCGGCGCGAAGCCGCGGACCCCGACCGGGGCCTCGATGGGCGAGATCGCCTCAGCCCCGGAGCCGGCAATCGTCTCCCAGCGTCCGGCGCCGTCCGTCCGGACGAGCGAGCCGCCGCTGATCCAGACGATCCCCCGCGGCCCGACGGCGAGATCGGTCGCGCCGACCATCGGCACGCCGCCCATCGAGCGCCAGCCTCTCCCTTGATCGCGAACGAGGAGGATGCCGTCCGGGCGTGACGCGAGTCCCCAGATGCCTCCGTCCGGGTCGCCCGCGATCATGACGATGGCTGCGCCGGCCGGAGCCGGCACCACGCTCCAGTGGCCCGACACGAGATGGACCACGAGAAGCCCCGGGCCGCTGACGCTGCCGCCGAGCGCCCAGGCCGACCCGTCGCGATCGGCGACCATGCGCGCGCCCCAGTCGAACGGCGGCCGGGCGACCCCCCGGACGACGGTCCCGGACGGGGCGAGGGCGCCGATCAGGACGGCTCCGTCGGAGCCGAGCAGCCAGGCCGACCCATCGGCGCGTGGAGCGATCGACACCGCGTCGACGGCGACTTCGACCGGCGCGCCGGACGGCCTGACGATCGTCAGATCGGCGTCGTGGCCGATCCACACCGACCCGTCACGCGTGCGGGCGATCGTCCTGATCGTGGACGCCGCACCCCTGCTGACGTCGCTCGGCGCCAGCGTGCCGTGGACGAAATGCCACGCGATCCCCTCCCAGCTCCCGAACCACGCCTCACCACGCGAGACGGCGAGGAGCGG
>DASVZT010000209.1:0-10307 GCA_036391495.1 Candidatus Limnocylindrales bacterium | reverse complement strand
GGGTTCGTCGGTGTCGACGCGTTCTTCGTCCTGTCCGGGTTCCTGATCACCGGGCTCATCCTTCGCGAGCACGAGCGGACCGGCCGCATCGACCTTGCCGCGTTCTACGCCCGGCGCGTTCGACGCATCCTCCCGGCGGCGCTCCTGACGGTCGCCGTCACGGTCGGGTTCGCCGCCCTCGTGCTCGCTCCCCTGGACGTCCCGAACGTCGCGCTCGACGGCGCGGCCGCCGCCCTGTCCGTCGGCAACATCCGGTTCGCGATGACGTCGATCGACTACTTCGGGCCGGCATCGCCGTCGCCGTTCCGCCACTTCTGGTCACTGGGGGTCGAGGAGCAGTTCTACCTCGTCTGGCCGACGCTCCTCGGCCTCGCGGTCTGGCGCGGCGGCTCGCGACGCAGGGTCGTCGTCGTCCTGGCCGCAGTCGTCGGCGCCTCGCTCGCGCTGTCGGTCTGGCTGACCGGCGTCGACGCACCCGTGGCCTTCTACTCGCTCCCGACCCGCGCCTGGCAGCTCGGCCTGGGAGGCCTGCTGGCGGCCGGTGCCAGCCGGCCCGCGCCGCTCGCCGGGGCCGTGCCGCTCGCCCGGACCGGCGGCACAGTGACGGCGGACGGCCTGCCCCGCGCGTCATTCGAGGACGGGATCCGTGCCGCCGTGTCCCGGCTGTCGGTGTGGCTCCGTGCCAGGCTCGTTGCCGCCGCCTGGGCGGGCGTCGCGCTCGTCGGACTGGCAGCCATCGTCGCGTCGACCGTCCTGCTCGACGGCTCGACGCCCTATCCGGGCACCGCCGCGATCGTGCCGGCCGTCGCGACCGCCGCCGTCATCCTGGGCGGCCAGCGACAGGGTCCGGCTCGCTGGCTCCTCGTCCGCCGGCCGGTCCGGTGGCTTGGACGGATCAGCTACTCGCTCTACCTCTGGCACTGGCCGATCCTCGTCCTCCCGGCCCTGGCCCTGGGTCGCGACCTCGAACCGGTCGAGGTCGTCCCGCTGGCGGCGCTCTCCGTCGCGGTCGGCTGGGCGAGCTGGCGCTTCGTCGAGGAGCCGTTCCGGCGCGGCTGGTCCCCATCGGTCTCGCGCCGCCGGACGGTGCTGGCGGGACTCAGCGCCGCTGCCCTCGTGGCGGTCGTCGCCCTGAGCGTCGGGAACGGGGTTCTCCTGCGACTTCCCGCGAGCGCCTATGGCTCCTCGACGTCGGAGTCGGCGGCGGGTTCCCGCGGCGCTCCAGACGCCGCGGATTTCGCGGCCCCGGAGCGTCAGTCCTACGAGTCGCTGGTCGGCGGTGCCGGGACGTCGAGTCCGGGTGCACCGCCTTCGGCAGCCCCGCCGGCTCCGGTCAACCCCGCGACCGCTTCACCCGCCTCCCCGGACCCGACCTCCGCCGCGACCGCTTCTCCGATCACCCCGGCGACGGCGACCTCCAGGCCGTCAGCGATCCCCGCGCCGGCGTACTCGGCGCCGACCGGTGCCGTGCCGCTCTCGGCCGACGTCGCTCCGCCCCTGACCGCCGCGCGGAACGACATGGACCCGCTGGTCGCCGACGGTTGCGGGCTGGCGCTCGACGGTTCGACACCGCCGATCTGCGTCTACGGCAGGCGGGACGGCGCGGTCACGGTCGCCCTCGTCGGCGACTCGCACGCCGACCACTGGTTCCCGGCGCTCCTGCGCATCGCCAACCAGGAAGGCTGGCGGCTGATTCCCCTGACGAAGTACTCGTGCCCCTTCGTCGACGAGCGCATCTGGAGCCGCTGGCTCCAGCGCGAGTACACCGAGTGCGAGGCCTGGCGGCCGAAGGTCGTCGCCGCACTGCAGCGGCTCAAGCCCGACCTGACCATCGTGTCCGGCCATCGCTGGTTCCAGACCATCGTCGCGGGGGACGACGACCCCGTTCGGATGGGCCAGGCCGAGGCCCGACTGCTGGCGCAGGTCCCCGGGCGGATCGTCGTCCTGGCAGATACGCCGATCGCGCGGGTCGACGTCCCGGCCTGCCTGTCGGCCCATCTCGCCGACATCCGGGCCTGCGCGTCCGACCGCGGCTGGGCCTTCGGCTACCAGCCCGGCCTGCGCGACAGGACTGCGGCACGTCTCGTCGGCGCGGCCTACCTCTCGATGAACGACGCGATCTGCCCCGGGTCGGGTCCCTGCCCGGCCGTCCTGCGCGGGATGATCGTCTACCGGGACGATCACCACATGACCGCCACGTTCGCCCGGTCGCTCGCGCCTCTCCTCGAAGCGCGACTGCTGGCGATCGACCCGGCACTCGCCCCGGTGGCCTCCGCGCCGCCTGGCCCGACGGGTCAGTCGCCAATCGAGATGATCGCCGCGTAGACGGCCGAGTCGCCCCAGCGGGGAGAGGGGCTGGGCGCGGCGAGGCGGCCGTCCCCCCAGGCATAGAAGACCCGCCCATCCGCGGTCGCCGCCGCCCGGTCTCGCAGACCCGGCCCGTTGACGTAGCGCGTCAGCGACATCGCGTTCCAGCGCACAGTGTCGACCGACATGGGCGTGGCGAACGTGCGCCCGCCGTCGGAGGAGACGGCGAACGCGGTCCCGATCGACGGCAGGTGGAGCGAGGGCGGGCTGCCGAGCGGCACGTCGGTGATCGTGTGGAACCCGACCCAGACGCGGCCGCCGGGCAGGATCACGAGGTCCGGCCGGAACGCGGAGACGACCAGCCCGCCGCTACGGCCGGCCGGCGGGAGGACCGTGCGGTGCCAGCTGAGGCCGCGATCGTCGCTGCGATAGACGAGGACGATGCCGCGCGGCACCCCGGGCGCGGAGAAGCGCATGTCGCTCACCGCGAGAAGGACACGGCCGGTCCCGGGATCGACCGCGACGCCTTCCTGCCAACCGGGGTCGACCAGGACGTTGCCGGTCGTCCCGGCCGCGGGCGCCTGGTCGACCGAGTACGCATTCGACGTGAGCACGGCGGCCATGACGGTCGGCGCGGCCAGCCGCAGGGTCTTCGCCACCCGGTCGAAGACGAGTCGCGTCACGGTGTACCCGACGCGTCCGGCGCCGGCCCGCGAGAAGAGCCGCGCGGGACTCCAGTCGACCATGTCGGCCTGGAAGGCGGCGACGTAGACGGAGCCGTCCCGCGAGGGTGCCAGCTGATAGCCGATCCGCCATGAGTCGGGGTACCCGGCGGCCGCCGGGGCGCGCGGCACCTCCAGCGCCGACCAGGTTCGGCCGAAGTCGCCGGAGGCGAGGACGCGCAGGCCGGGCGCGTGCGCCGAGGCCAGCCAGTTGTAGGCTGCGTAGACGACGCCATAGGACGGACTGGCCGGGTCGCGGTCGACGGCGACGTCCGGGAATCCGCCGACCCACGGTGGGGTGCGCGACTCGACCCGCAGCGGCGACCAGTGCGCGCCCTCGTCGTCCGTCCACGACGAGGCCGGCGACACGCCTCCGCCGTTCGCCACTGCGTCGAACCAGTAGAGCCGGGCCGCACCCGGTGTCGGTCCCGGGCCCCAGGCGATCGCGGCGTGGTAGTCGGGCCAGCGGCCGCTGTCGGACCAGGGGGCGCGCGGAGCCTCGTGCCAGGTGACGCCTCCGTCGTCCGAGAACCGTGGCCGCGGCCCGAACGGACTGCCGGCGATGCGCTGGCAGGCGACGGCGAGACGGCGGGGATCCGTCGGATGCGTCGCGACGACGGGCTCACGCGCGTACGGGGGGCACACCTCGGTCTCGAGGACGACACGGGCGGTCGCAGCGGTCGAGGCCGAACTGGCCGCGGTCGAGGCCGAACCGACCGAGGTCGGCCCGGACGCCGGGGTCGGCCCGGACGCCGGGGTCGGGCTCCCGGCGCTCGTCGAGCCCGTGGTCGGGGTCGGGCCCGGGATCGGGGTCGGGCCCGGGCTCACGTCCGGGGCGGGAGCGGCGACGATGGCCGCCGGCCGAGCGGGTGTCGGCGAGCCGGTGGCGGTCGACCCGCAGGCCGACACGACGGCCGAGACACACAGCGACAGGATGGTCGCGCTCGCAAGGAGCTCGATCGGGCGCGGCCGTCGTCCGCCGGTGGTGACCATCTCCGATCGATGAGACGGTACGCCGCCCCGTCCCGTTGCGCTGCGGGACGTTTCCCGCGGGTGAGGATCCGCCTTACGAACACCGCCGGCACGGCGAGGTCCAGAACGCGATCTGCGATCTGAGGGTAGGGGTTGAACCACCGGCCGTCAGGGAAGTTCGCCGCCAACGGCGTCTAGCTCGCGGTCGCGGTGATGGGCCCGGGCGCCAGAGAGACGCGTCCTTGCATCGAGTCCTGAGTATGTCTCCTTATTGACCGGCAGGTATAGACCGTCTAAACATCATTGACGCGGCGCGCCTGTCAAGAATCGTCCGAACGCGCACAGACAACACGGGGACTACCCGGTCGTCTTGACATTTGATCCGCCTCGAGCGAATCGACGAGCCAACATGGAGGAGGGGCTGCATGCTTATCGTGAGATCGACGAAGAAGCGCGGTGCCCGCGCTGTCACTCGCACCGTTCTGCTGCCGGCTGTCGTCGCGCTCGCGACGGCTCTTCTTCCTGGCGTGGTGGCCCGTGCAGCAGCTGCGTCCATGCCATCGAACTACACGTACAGCATCTACGTCACTTCGACAAGCGGGAGCGATGCAAGCACCGCGGGATGCAATCTCGCGACCAAGGTGAATTCTGGATTGCGCCCCCTGAGCTCGTTCGTCATCCTCGATTTCGGCACACCGTATTTGAACGGGAGCACGTGGGGAACGTACCTTCTTGGCGGCACCGGTCAGTTTGTGTCCACGACCTTCATCACCAATGTCACCGAGGATTTCGGCGCCGGGTTTCACAACTGCCTCACGAACGGTTCGGCGTCGTTGCGACTGGCGCCCGGCGAGAACGACGCCGCTGCCCCGGACGGCAAGCATTACTTTACGGGTTCGAATGGGACCGTCTGGGGCGGGCTCGTGGTTTCAGTGAACAACTGGCTCGCCTCCTACGGTGCGGTGAACGTAACCGCCGCCGCAGCGGTGGACGTGGAGCCATCCTGGTACACCCCAGCGACGCCGCTCCTGTGGGGCTCCTACTTCAGTGCTGCTTCTGGCGGTTACGCGTACTACAACTTCGGATCGGCCGATGGGTGCCCATATGGGAACGGTCAGTACACGAATCTGGGCTGCAACAACAGCTGGAATCAGTACGACCTATGGGACATGAGCTGGGGCATCGCAGCCGCCTGGCCAGCACCCGAGGACTACAACAACACGTACTACACCGATGCGGCAGGCACCGGTAATGTCGATCCGCAATCGCGCCAGTGGGAGAACATCAGTCGGTACGGCTACCACTACCAGAGCACGAATCCGCTGTACGTTCAGACGGTCACAACGCAGTGGGAAGCGTGTCATCAGGTGAACCTGCCTGATGACGGAACGAACCCCAACTCTTGCTACAGCACGGGGGTTAACAATACTCAGGCGCAGGGCGACGGCGACATGTTCAACGCCATGAACAACGATTGGGCGCCTTTGGAGACTGGACAAAGCATCCAATGGGCTACGGATATGGAGTGGGGGTACACCCTGTCATGATCAGAGATCGGGGACGCCTCCCTTCGTTCCAGGCCACTCGGAGGCGATTCATAGCGATCGCACTGGCAGCACCAATCGTGCTCGTCGTGTCAGCGGCGGCGCTTGCCGGTGGGCCACCTGCCACCATCCCCGTGAACGCGACCCTGCCGGCCACCAAGCAGGCGACAGTCGACGCATACACGGCACTTGTGGCGCGGGAAAAGGCTAACGCGGCGCCCGCCAACCCGAATTGGTCGCCGATCCCCATTGCGAATGGCGATGTGGTCCAACTCATCCCTCATCACGCGGCCGGTGCCGGCGAGCTCTACGACGGGGCAACCCAGCTTCCAGGCCAAACCGGCATCGTGGTTGCCAACGTGTGGGTCGAGCGGCAGCCGGGCCGCATCGTTGAGGTGTACGCAGGCGGTGTTGCGGACGACCCGACGCTAGGTGTGATCACGGTGGCGATCTGGAACAGCAGTCGCGCCGTCTGGCTAGGCGGCGGATCGTACTGGGCACCCGCGCATCACGGCTCGCTCGCGATCATCGACGCGGCCGGCGAGGCGCTTGCTCTGCGTGCGGCGGACGGCTCAACCGTCACGTTCGATGCGGTGACGGACGCGTTCCGATGATCTTCGAATAGCATCCATCAAGTGGGCCGGCGGCGACGCATCGGCACCCAGCCCGCGTCGCCGTCGCAAGTCTTGCGACACCACGGGCTGATCATGTTCAGACGCCACCGTGTGCTCTTTGCAGTAATCCTGTTCGCCGCTGCCTGTGCGAGTCCATCCCCCTCTCCAGCTCCCGTCGCTTCTCCGCCAGTCCGCTCGTCGTCGCCGGGGCCGAGTGGAATCCTTGGCCCCTCACCGTCCCTCCCAGCTGCCGGGCGCATCGTGGCCCGCATCCCGCTTCATGCTCAAGTCCTCGGCCCGCTTGCTCTCGGTGTCGGCGAGGGTCGCGTCTGGGTTACGCTGGGTGGCACGGTGACAGGTCTCTTGGAGCGCATCAGCGCCTCGTCTGGGCGCATTGTGGGGCAGACCGCCGTGGGCTGGGCAGCAGACCATGTCGCCGTCGGCGAGAACGCGGTCTGGGTCTCGAACGGCATCGGCGATGGCTCGGAGCCGCGCTCGTCCCATCAGAACTCGGTATCGATGGTTGACCCAGTGACCGGCCGCGTCACGGCCACCGTCCCGGTCACGATGCCCGGGTTGATCGCCGCGGGTGCGGGTGCTGTCTGGGTCGTGAGCGCCAACCAGACCCTAGTGCGGCTCGACCCTCGGTCAGCTCGCCAGGCGGCCGACGTTTCGCTTGGGACTAGCTCGTTCGGCGGGGCAAACCCAGCGGCAGCGCTGGCGGTCGTTGGCGAGGAGGTCTGGGTCGCGATCCCTAACGCTTCCTCTGCCAGATCCACGCTCGTCGTCGTGGACTCGGTCCGTAACACGGTGACCGCCACGTATCAAACGACCGGGATCGTCAGCGCGCTCTTCCAAGGGCACAACGGGCTCCTCGCCCTCGTTCAGGACGGCCCCGATACCGTCTCGCTGGAGCGGGTCGACCCGGCGTCGGGTGCCATATCGATGGTCGGCCCGTTCCCCGAACCTCCCGTGCAGGGCGGCGTAGCGTTTACCCCGTCAGGCGCTGGCTGGATCCTTTCACGAAACGGTGCCGTCTACCGTTTCGATTCCACCACCGGAGCCCGGATGAATGAGGACCTGACGGTGCCGGACGGCGGTGGATCGGCCCTTGTGGCAACTGACCACGCCGTCTGGGTGCTCTGTTCGACAGCTCTCGACGAGGTAGCTTTCTAGCTTTGGCGTTGGCTGCGTCGAAGGCGGTTCGTGGGCGATGAGCGAGCGTCAAGCCAGAGAATTGTGACGCTGACTTCTCGTCGCTCAGGCATCCGGAAAGATGGCCGCCCTGCCCATCAAGCTCGACGAGCTCGGCGCGGCTCAGCCTCACATCCCGACGGAGGGGAAGTAGGCGCCGCTCGGCTGCTGGTAGAACCCGACCGTCATGAGGTTCGTCTCGAAGTAGACGCGAAGACCGTTGTCCAGGCACCAGCGGAACAGCTCGCCGTCGCCGACCGGTACGAGGAAGCCTGGCATCCCGTAGTCGGTGCCCGCACCGATCAGCGCCTTGAGGTCGTCGGTCGTCGCGCCGACCGAATGCGTCCAGTACTGGACGCCGCAGGTGTAGCCGGTGATCCGTCCGAGGCGCTCGACGACCCTCGCCTGTCCGGCGTCGATCGCCTCGCGAAGCTCGGCGGCCCGCGAGAAGCCGTGGACCCGGACACAGAGCGCCTCGCAGGCCGGCAGGTCGCAGAGGCTGGCCTGGCGCACGGTGTAGCCGCGGAGGTGGACCCCGATCGGCGGCCCGTACATCGCGGCGAACGACGCCTTCACGTCGAAGCCGAGCTTCGTGTACAGGCTGAGGGAGCGGTTGTGATAGGCGATCTGCACGAGCCGGACCCCGGGCCTGCCCGTCGCCGCGACACGGTCGAGCATCGCCGTCATGAGCGCCCTGCCGATGCCCGCATCCTGCGCCGCCGGGTCCACGGTGACAGGCCCGATGGCGCCGATGAGCGAGCGCTCGTCCAGGAAGCTGCTGCCCACGATCCGCCCGGACGCCTCCGCCACGACGCCGTGGAAGCCCGGGTGGTCGATCAACGCGCGGATCGGGTCGGCCGCCGACTCGACGGTCGGGAAGTCCGGGGGAAAGCCGTGCTTCCGCGCCACGGTGGCGAACGCCTCGTAGCAGATGCGGCCACAGTCGCGCCAGTCCTCGTGGCGCGCCGCGCGGATGGCGACGCCGCCCGTGGCGGGGAGCTCGCCCGGGGATTCGCGAACAAGGACGTCCATCAGAGCCTCCACCCACCCGTGGGCCGACACGCGCGGGGACGCTCCGCGTCGCCGATCCTAGGGTCACGGTTCGACGAAGCGGAGGGCCGAACGGCCCCGTTCCACGGCCTCGACCGAGATCGAAGGAAACGGCGTATGATCGATTATCGATGATATGAGAGGGAGGGCGATGGGCGATCTCGACATGTTCAGCCTTGCCGAGCGCGTCGCGCTGGTCGTCGGTGGCAGCGGCGGCATCGGCGCGGCCCTCGCCGAAGGGATCGCCGGCGCGGGGGGGCGCGTCGTCGTGACCGGCCGGACGCGCGAGACGCTCGACGCCGCGGTCGCCCGAATCGAGACCGCCGGGTCGCAGGGTCTGGCCGTCGAGGGCGATGCCACGTCGGAGGCGGACGCCGAGCGGATGGTCTCGGCGGCGCTCGAGCGGTTCGGCCGGCTCGACATCGTCGTCAATGCCGTCGGCGGCGGCGCCGGAAAGGTCCTTCACCCCGCGGAGCACTACCCGCGCGACTCCTGGGACTGGATCATGGAGCTGAACGTCCGCTCGACGATCGTCCCCACTCAGGCCGCCGTCCGCGCCATGATCGAGGCGGGCCGCGGCGGCGCGGTCCTCAACATCTCGTCGGTCCGGGCGACCCTGGGGATCAATGCCGGCTACTCGGCCTACGTGGCGGCGAAGGGCGCGATCAGTTCGCTGACGCGCCAGTGGGCGACGGAGTGGGCACGTCACGGGATCCGCGTCAACGCGATCATGCCGACGTTCGTGGACACGCCCCAGGTGGCGTCGCTCCTGGCGGATCCGGCGTTCAAGGCCGGCATCGTCGGGCGCATCCCGCTCGGCCGGGTCGGCGAGGCGCGGGACCTGACAGGACCGGCGATCTTCCTCTGCTCGGACGCCGCCTCGTTCGTCACCGGCCAGATCCTCGGGATCGACGGTGGCCTCACGGCGACACAGTGAACCGCCGTCCGTCGGCGCTGGAGGCCCTGCGATGACTCAGCTCGTCTCGATCATGGAACGCGTCACGCCCAACGTCTTCACGACGACGAAGCTGCGGGGCTGCAACCCGAGCTTCGTCGTGACGTCCGACGGTGTCGTCGTCATCGACACGCCCCAGCTCCCGACGCGCGCCGTCGCCATGCGGGCGGAGGCCGAGTCACACGGCCCGATCCGCTACCTCATCAACACCGAGAACCACGTCGACCACATCTTCGGGAACCACTGGTTCCGGGGCGCCGGGGAGGTGGTCAACCACCGCGCGCTCTACGAGATCTTCATGGATCCGACGGCAGCGCTCGACCCGTTCGCCTATGCCCTCGAGGCGATCCCGACGGACGACCCCGAGGGCGCGGCGCTCATCCCCGATCGTGCCGAGTACTACGCGGACCTGCCGCGCGGCACGGTCGTCTTCACCGGCGACCTGACGCTTCGCGTGGGGGACCACACGTTCAACTGCCTGTGGACGCCTGGGCACACGCCCGGGCAGCTCGCCGTCCACGTCCCGGAGGAGCGCGTCGTCTTCACCGGCGACACGATCTTCTCGGGATGCCAGACGTGGCTGATGACGTCGAGCGTCGACCAGTGGCTCGAGGCCCTCGAACGGATCCGCCAGCTCGACGTCGACTACGTCGTCCCGGGACACGGGCCGGTCGTCGGGCCTGACTACCTCGCCACGCAGCGGGCGGTCCTGATGCGCTGGAAGGCCGCTGTCGCCGACGCCGTCGCGAAGGGCTGGTCGCGCGAGGAGACGGCCGCCCGCGTCCGGTTCGACGACGAGTTCGGGCCCGTCGACGTGGGGCAGGCCTACATGATGGATCACATCCAGAACGAGAACGCGCGCTCGCTGTGGGACAAGCTGACGGCGACGGGATACGCCAAGGGGCGCTGACACCCGGGCGCCCGGAGGTCAGGCGGAGGATCGCCAAGC
>DASVZT010000208.1:0-7426 GCA_036391495.1 Candidatus Limnocylindrales bacterium | reverse complement strand
CCGGCCCCGTCGGCCATCGGGATCGGCCTGGCGGCCTTCGTCGACCCTGCCGGGAGCCTCATCGCGGCGACGCCCTACGGCGTGCCGGCGGGGACGCGGCTGCGGGACGGGCTCGAGGAGGCGCTCGGGCTCCCCGTCGTCGTCGACAACGACGCCAAGGTCGCCGCGCTCGGCGAGCTGGAGCATGGCGCGGGCCGCTCCGTGGCCGACTTCGTCCTCGTCACGCTCGGGACGAACATCGGCGGCGCCGTCGTCCACGGCCGGCGCGTCGTCAGGGGCGCCCACGGGATCGCCGGCGAAGTCGGGATGATCCTCGCCAGCGCAGATCGCGGACCCGGCGCCGACGACCCCGTCGCCCACGCCGGACGGTTCGGCCGCGCCGTCACGAAGGCCCCGCCCGGCTATGCGTACCTCGAGGATCTCGTCGGCGGTGCTGCGCTCGCGCAGCGCGCGCACGCCGGGACCAGTGTCTTCGCGGCCTGCGCCGCGGGCGATCCGCTCCCTCGAACCGTCGTCACCGAGGCGGTCGAGGGCTGGGCCGTCCTCGTCGCCGACCTCGCGGTCATCCTGGACCCGGGGCTGGTCATCCTGTCCGGCGGCCTCGTGGCGGAGGCCGCCCATTTCATCGAGCCGTTGCGGCGACGGGTGAGCGAGCTCACCGCGTTCGCGCCGGAGATCCGCATCGGTGAGCTCGGCGCCTCGGCCGGTCTGGTCGGCGCCGCCGTGGCCGCTCGTCGCGTCGCTGGGACGCGCGAGGCCCGGCAACCGGAGGCCGCCCGATCGGCCAATCCAGGGTTCGCGCACGACCTCGGTGCGCGAGAGCGAACTGCACAGATGGAGGGAACACAACGATGACGAGACATCGTCGCGCGGGCATCGCGGGTCGCCTCGGTGCGCTCGCGATGGTCGCCGTCCTCGCCGGGGCCTGCAGCGGCAGCGGCGCGAGCGGGGCCCCGGCGAGTGCCGGCGGCAGCGGAGCCTCGGCGAGCGCCGAACCGATCACGCTCCATGCATTGTTCATGAAGCAGGCGGCCTACAGCGACGTCGACATCCAGGCCATGACCAAGGCGTTCACGGACAAGAACCCGAACATCACGATCGTGCCGGACTTCGTCGCCTACGAGTCGCTGCACGACAAGACGGTGACGGACCAGGTCGGCGGCCAGGGCACCTACGACCTCGTGCTGATCGACACCCCGTGGCCGGCGGAGTTCGCCAAGGCGGGCATCGTCCGCGACATCACCGACAAGATCCCGGCCGATTTCCGGAGCGGTGTCTTCGACTCCGCCTGGACGGCCGCCACGTACCAGGGCAAGACCTACGGCGTGCCCTGGATCAACGACTCGAAGTTCTTCTTCTACAACAAGAAGATGCTGTCCGACGCCGGCATCACGACTCCGCCGAAGACCTGGGACGACGTCCTGACGGCGGCCAGGGCGATCAAGGCGAAGGGCATCGTCCAGTACCCGCTCGTCTGGAGCTGGAAGCAGGTCGAGGCGGTCATCTGCGATTGGACCGAGCTCGCAGGCGCCTTCGGCGCGAAGGACTTCATCGACGCCAACGGCAACGCCACTTTCAACACGGGCCCCGGCCTGCAGGCCCTCAAGTTCATGAAGCAGACCCTCGACGAGGGACTGACGAACCCCGCCTCGCTCGGCTTCATCGAGGACGACGTCAACGCCACGATGTCGGCCGGCCAGGCGGCGATGGCCCTCAACTGGACCTACGGCTACTCGGTCATGAACGACCCTTCGAAGTCGAAGGTCGCCAACCAGATCGCCGTGACGGCGGCGCCCGGTGAGGGCAGCGTCGCCACGTCGGGCGTCAACGGCGGCATGAGCATCGCCGTGACGAAGAGCAGCAAGCATCCCGACGAGGCGCTCTCGTACGCCCTCTGGCTCGCCAGCGAGCAGAGCCAGGAGATGGACACGGCCAACGCGTTCCCGATGTGGAAGGCGTCGTTCGACAATGCCAGCGTGACCAAGGCGAACCCGGACTTCTTCGCGGCGGCGAAGGTCCAGTTCGCGAACCTCATCGCACGGCCGATCGTGCCGTACTACTCCAAGCTCTCGGCGGCCCTCCAGGTCGCGATCCAGAACGCGCTCACCGGCAAGATGACGCCGGAGGACGCGCTCAACGGCGTCGCGTCGAAGCTGGCGGACCTCCAGAAGTGACCGACGCTCGCTGATCGCACGGGAGGAGACGAGGACGATGAGCGCGGTGGCGGCGGTCCGGACGCGGCGACGCGACCGGCCGTGGCCCGAGACCTGGATCGCGGCGGCGTTCATCGCGCCGGCGGCGGTCGTGGTCCTGCTCGTCGTCCTCGTCCCGCTCGCCCGGGCGGCCTGGATGAGCGTCTTCGACATCAGCCTCGTCCGGCCCGGCGACGAGCCCTTCGTCGGGCTCGGCAACTACATTGACCAGCTGACGAGCCCCGACTTCTGGGCCGCGACCGGCCGCGCGCTCTTCTTCACGGTCGTCTCGACCGTCCTCGAGCTCGCTTTCGGTCTCGGCCTGGCGCTGCTCATGGACCAGCCGCTCCGCTTGCGCTGGCTCCTGCGCAGTCTCGTCATCCTGCCGTGGGCCCTCCCGACCGTCGTGAACGCGCTCATGTGGCGCTGGATCGACAACGCC
Source organism: Candidatus Limnocylindrales bacterium (assembly GCA_036391495.1). Taxonomy (GTDB): domain Bacteria; phylum Chloroflexota; class Limnocylindria; order Limnocylindrales; family CSP1-4; genus DASVZT01. Next base: position 4,792 of record DASVZT010000208.1, on the reverse strand, counting down.
GAGTACGGCGCCCTCAACGCGGCGCTCACGCAGCTCGGCCTTCTGTCGCAGTACCGGGTGTGGCTGTCGGACCCGGACATCGCGATGTGGATGGTCATCCTCGCCGACGTCTGGAAGATGACCCCGCTCGTCGCGATCCTCCTGCTCGCCGCCCTCCAGTCGGTCGACCGCGAGCTGATCGAGGCGGCGCAGGTCGACGGCGCGAGCGGCGTCCAGGCCTTCGGGCGGATCCTCGTTCCGCTGATCACGCCGGTCATCCTCGTCGTGCTCGTCCTGCGCACGATGGAGGCGTTCAAGGTCTTCGACCTCATCTGGATCATGACCGGCGGCGGTCCGGCGAACAGCACCCAGACGATCGCGATCTACGCCTATCAGACCGCCTACCAGGGCTTCGACTTCGGGCGGGGGGCGGCGCTCGGCTATCTCATCGCGCTCATGATCATGGTCCTGGCGGCCGTCTATCTGCGGCTGCTCGGCCGGACGGGGCGCTGAGCGATGGGCGACCTGCGATCCGCGCTCGAGCCGACGATCCCGTCGGCGACCGCGCCCTCGACCGTCGGATCGGGCTCCGCCCGGCGTCGGGCGTCGGCCGCCGTGCGCGCGCGGCATGTCCTGCGGTCGATCTTCCTCTACGGGGCGATGGTCGTCGCGCTCGTGGTCGTCCTGGCGCCATTCGCCTGGCTGGTCATCTCGAGCGTCGCGGCCCCCGTCGACCTCCTCGAGCGGCCGCTCAAGTGGATCCCGGCGCACATCGAGCTCGACCGGTTCGCCGCCCTGACCGTCGGCGCGAGCCCCGACGACACGGCGCTCGGCTTCCGCGCGGCGATGTGGAACTCCTCGCTCATCGCGTCGACCGTGACGGTGGTCTCGATGATCGTCGGGACGCTCGCCGCCTACGCCTTCGCGCGACTGCGCTTCCCGGGGCGCGGCTGGCTGATCCTGGCCTTCATGGCGACGTACATGCTGCCGCCCATCGCGCTGGTCGTGCCCCTGTACCAGATCATGAGCACGCTCGGGCTTCGCGACACGCCGCTCGCCCTCATGATCATCTACGCGTCGTTCGTGACGCCGTTCGTCATCTGGATCATGCGCGGCTACATCGAGACGATCTCACCCGAGCTCGACGACGCCGCGCGTGTCGATGGCTGCTCGCGGCTCGGGGCCCTGTGGCGCGTCATCGTCCCGGTCGCCGCGCCAGGCCTGCTGTCCACGGCGCTGCTCGCCTTCCTGCTCGCCTGGGACGAGTTCCTCTATGCGCTGATCATGACCCAGACCAACGCCTCGAAGACGCTGCCGATCGCGATCACCGACTTCATCGGCCGCCACGGGATCGACTTCGGGCTGCTCGCGACGGGCGGCGTCATCGCCGCGGTGCCGCCGGTGCTCATCGCCTTCATCTTCCAGCGCTACATCGTGGCGGGGCTGACGGCGGGGAGCGTGAAGGGGTGAGCGGCTTGGGCACAGCCGCCGGACGCGAGGCGGCCGGACGCGAGGTGGCCGGACACGAGGCCGCCGAACGCCTGGCGGATCTCCGGGCGGATGGCCCCGACGAGATGGGCCGCGAGCTCGCCGAGGGACCGGCGGCGGTCGACGGGACGCTCGCGGCCGTCGAGGAGTCGAGGCCCGAGATCGACCGCCTGGTCGCGGCGGCGACACGCATCGTGATGGTCGGAACCGGTGCCTCCCTGTCGATGGCCCGGGTCGCGGCGCCCTCGTGGCTCAGGGCGGGCCTGACGGTCCTCGTCCGGCAGTCGACCGAGGCGGCGCTCGGCGCCGATGGCGAAACGTTCCGTGGGGATGACGCGGTCGTGGCGATCTCCCAGTCGGGCGGCAGCCCGGAGACGCTGTCGGCGACCCGGAGAGCGCGACGGGCGGGCTGCCGTGTGCTGACGCTGACGGCCGACGGATCGTCGGCGCTGGCGGCACTGGGCGATGTCGCGATCGTGACCCCCAGCGGGCGCGAAGCGGGAGCCGCGACGAAGTCCGAGCTCTCGGCACTGGCGGCCCTGTTCGCGATCGGGAAGGCCCTGCCGGCCGACGCCCGCAGCCGCTCGGCCATCCGCGACACACTGGATGCGGCTGTCGCAGATTGGGCGGCCGCTGCGGCGTTCGGTCCGACGCTGGCGGCGTCGGGGCGGACCTGGCTCGTCGGGCTCGGGATGGGCGCCGGGATCGCGGGTGCCGCCGGGCTGCTCTGGCACGAGAAGGTCCACCAGCTCGCCTTCCCGACGACCGTCTCGGAGTTCCGCCACGGACCGGTGGAAGCGGCGACCGCCGACGACGTCGTCGTGCTCTTCGACGTCGACCCGGCAGCGGAAGCGCGCGAGCGATACCTCGAGCTCCTGCGCGGCGAGCTGGAGCGACTGGGGACGAGGCTGGTCGAGGTGTCGCCCCGCCCCGGGGCGCCGGCCGGCCTGCGAATCGCGTCCCCGCCCGGGCCGGAGGCCGCGCTCGAGGCGCTCCTGCGAGTTCAGCAGCTCGCGCGCGCCACCGCGCACGCGGCCGGGAGGTACGTGGATGGCTTCCGCGTCCTGCGGGCCATCGTCGGGGCAGCGCCACCGCTCGACTGAGGCGGGGTCGCCGCGGACCCGCGGCCCGCCGGCGCTCGCCCGCTCGTCCGCTCGCCCGCGCTCGTCCGCTCGTCCGCTCGCCCGCGCCCGCTCGCTCGCCGGCTATTGTGCTACCATGTGCTACATGGCGCGCTATCCCACCGGCGACGAACACCAGCGACGCCCCGAACGCGTGGGCGTTCGAGAGCTCCGCCAGAACCTGTCGGTCTACCTGCGACGGATCGAAGCGGGCGAGACGCTCGAGGTGACGGAGCATGGCCGGCCGGTCGCCCGCCTGTCGCCACTCCAGCCGACCAAGACCTCGGTCCTCGAGCGGTTGATCGCCGAGGGCCGGGCGACGCCGCCAGCGAACCCGGGGGGCGTCGCGTCGCTGCCACCCCCGATCAAGCTTCCGCCTGGCACTCCAACGCTGTCCGAGATCCTCGCCCAGATGCGGGACGAGGACGAACGATGACCATCTACGCGGACGCGTCCGCGCTCGTGAAGATCGTCACCGAAGAGTCGGGGTCATCGGAGTTGAGGTCCTTCCTCGATAGGCGTGGGGCAGTCGCCACGAGCATCGTCGGCGCAATCGAGCTTCGCAGAGCCGGCCGCCGCATCCAGTCGGACGTGTCTGCCGAGGTGGACACCCTTCTTGCCGCCGTGATCGTCCTCGGGTTGGACGAGGCGCTCGCATCGTCGGCCGGCCGCCTCGGCCCACCTGGCCTCCGGACGTTGGACTCGATCCACCTGGCGACCGCCGCCATCCTCGCCGAGGACCTCGAGGTGCTCGTGACCTATGACCGGCGCCTCGCCGAGGCTGCCACCGCGCTCGGCATGCCGGTCGTCTCCCCGGGCGCCTGAGGCACCGCGGGCAACTTGCCGGGTCCCGGTCGCGCACCGATAATCGGCCGGGCGGATGATCCGCCCTAATCGAATAGCCGTCCGACGGCGAGGAAGCCGGTGAGAGACCGGCGCTGTCGCGCAACTGTGAACGGGGAGCGCCCATCGCAGACCACCGGGACCCACGTCCCGGGAAGGTGGTGGTGACGCAGGGAGCCGTGAGCCAGGAGACTCGGGTCGGACGGACCGCTTCCCCACCCGCGCGGATCGGTGGGAGGTTCCCGGCGGCCCGGACCTCCCCCAGGCGGGCGAGGGTCATGGCGCCGCCGGAGGATTCATGGTGCGAGCGCGCCTCGGCGCGGCCAGCGCGATACTGGCCGTCGCCCTCTCTTCTCTCTTCGTCGCCGGTCCCGTCTCGGCGACCGACACGCCGGCGTCTCGGGCAGTCGCCTACCTCTTCAACGCGCAGTCGGCCGACGGCTCGCTCGGTGGCTCGCCGGGCGAGACGGAGGACTACATCCTCGGAGCCGCGGCGACGGGCTTCGATCCGGCGACCTTGGTCGCGTGCTCGGGCAAGTCGGCGTTCGATTTCCTGGCCGCGAAGCTGTCGGCCGCCACGGCGGACGCCGGCAAGACCGCCAAGCTCATCCTGGCCGTCGCCGCCGGTCATCGCGATCCCGCCGCGTTCGCCGGGACCGACCTGGTGGCGAAGCTGACGGCCGACCGATCGGCGGGCACGGGCGCATACGGTGACGGGGCGACCTTCACCCAGTCTCTCGCCATCCTCGCTCTTCGCGCCGCCGCGCGACCCATCCCGTCCGATTCCGTCGCCTACCTCGGCTCGCTCCAGGACGCCGACGGGAGCTGGAACTACGGGACGGCGGCCGACGCGATCGCCGGCGACACGAACTCGACCGCGGTCGCGCTCATGGCGCTCGGCGCGGCGGGATCGACGGCTCCCGTCGCCAGGGCCCTCACGTGGCTGCACGGACAGCAGCTCGCCGATGGCGGCTTCCCGTACCAGGGTGGCAGCGGCGCGACGAGCGATCCGGACTCCGACGCGCTCGTCATCGAGGCGTTGACCGCCGTCGGCGAGTCGCCGAGCGGCCCGGCGTGGACGGTGGGGGGCCACACCGCCACGTCCAATCTCCTGACCTTCCAGGCCACCGACGGCGGGTTCGTCTTCCCGGGCTCCAAGACGAGTGACGCGTTCACGACCAGCGAGGTCCCGGCAGGGATCGCAGGGACGCCGCCCGACCGGCCGACGACCTTCGCCACGGGCTTGGCGCCCGCCGTCCGCTCGTGCCCGACGTCCACGACGCCCGGACCGACGGCGCATCCGGGCAGCGTCGCCGGCGCGACATTGCCGCCGACGTCGACCGCGGCTGACGGGTCGTCCG
>DASVZT010000207.1:0-5974 GCA_036391495.1 Candidatus Limnocylindrales bacterium | reverse complement strand
GGAGCCGGGCGCTGCCGGCTGCCGTGCCGGGACGGCTCGCGCGCGGGCCGTCGGTCACATCGGCCCGGCCCGATGGCCCCCCGGCTGACCCCCGTTCGGCTGCCCCGAGGTGACCGCCGGACCTGTCTCGCAGATCGCCGGTCGTCCAGTCTCTGACTGTGAGACTTGACATTACCCGCAAGAGCGACCTGGCGATCCGGGCGATCCGCGTCCTCGCGGAGGAGAGGTCCGTCTGGAAGGGGCTGGACCTCTCCTCCGTGGTCGGCACCACGCCGGCCTTCCTCAACCAGGTGCTTGGTCCGCTCGTGCGAGCCGGCTGGATCCAGTCGGCGGTCGGTCCCACAGGCGGTTACCGGTACGTCGGGACGGTGGCACCGTCCGTCCTGGCCGTCATCGAGGCGGTCGAGGGCCCGACGCTCACCGGGACCTGCGTCCTCGAGCGGGGAACGCCCTGCTTCAGCATCGCGGGGGGAGAGCGGTGTGCACTCCACGACGCGTGGACACGTGCGGCCGAGGCCCTGCTCGCGGTGCTCGACGAGACGCCGGTCCTGGCGGTCGCAGAGGAAGGGATCGCCGAGCCCGTCGGGTGACCGGCGGAGATGAAGAGAGGGCGGGACGACCGCCCAAACGTCGAGGGTCGCGGACAACCCGCGACCGGTCGAAACAGGGTCGGCGCCGAGGCGCCGACGCAAAAGGAGGTCGGACATGGCGCCCCGCAGTTCCACGATCGCATTCCCGGAGGGACCGCTCGCTCGATTCCTCTTCGCGGACACCCGTGCCTCGATCATCTGGCTCATCGTCCGCCTCTACGTCGGCTACCAGTGGCTCGAGGCGGGCCTGTCGAAGCTCGGTGGTGAGGTGTGGACGGGCGACAAGGCCGGTGTCGCCATCGCCGGTTTCGCGAAGGGCGCTCTTGCCAAGACGACCGGTGACCACCCGGACGTCCAGGGTTGGTACGCCTGGTTCCTCAGCAACCTCGTCATCCCGAACGCGAAGCTCTTCTCGATCCTCGTCGCCGTCGGCGAGACGGCGGTCGGCATCGCGCTGATCCTCGGCATCCTCACCGGCATCGCCGCCTTCTTCGGCGTCACCATGAACGCGAACTACCTGCTCGCCGGGACGGTGAGCACCAACCCGGTCCTGATCATCCTGGGAGCGGTCGTCATGCTGGCCTGGCGGAACGCGGGCTACATCGGCCTGGACCGCTTCGTCCTGCCGGCCCTCGGCACGCCGTGGTTCCCCGGCAAGTTCTTCTCGGGACGAAAGGCCACTCGCTCCGAGTCCGCCGCGTAGCCCTCCTCCGACACGAGGGGCGCGCTCCTCTCGCCCCTCGCACGACGGACGGCCCGGGTGGCATCGCCACCCGGGCCGTCTGCTGCCTGAGGGGCCCGGCGACGCCGGGACCCTCGCGACTCATCCATCCACGTGCGGCACGGCTACGGGACCGTGACCGTGCCCATCATCCCTTCGTGGATCTGGCAGACGTACGTGAAGGTGACCGGGCGCGACGTCCCCGAGGTGGGGTCGAAGGTCGCCGACCACGCGCCGAGGATCGCGGTCCGGGGAAGCCCGAGCGCGAACGGAAGCGTGGGAACGCGGCCGATGATCCCGGAGTCGGCCACGGTCGAGGGCGTGGTGATCGTCCTCACCCCGTTCCCGCCTCCGAACTCGATCTCGTAGATCGGCGCGCCCCCCGGGCAGGTGAAGTCGGTCGGGCCCTGCGGCGGTATGTGCGCCGGGGTTGCCGGCACGTCATTGGCGCAGTACGGGACCAGGTCGCTGAAGAGCTCGCCCGGGAAGGTGACCGTGTGGGGCTCGTTGACGTCGAGCGGCTTCCACACGACCTCGTCCCCGGAGACGAGGCTGACGGCCTTCGGCAGGAACTCCTGGATCGAGACGTGCCCGCCCGCCCCGGACGTCCCGGCGACGACCACCTTGACGTGGGCCCGGTCGTGGGCCATCGCGAACTGCGTCGCGCGCGCCTCGGCGGCGAAGCCCGCCGTGACCAGCGCGGACGCCTGCCGCGCGGCCGACGCCTCCGCCGACGCGTCGGTCGTCAGACCGCTCGCTCGGGCCGGGACGATGCGGATCGTGCCGACCATGAACGGATGGACTCGGCAATGGAAGAGGTACGTCCCGGGCGAGGCCGTGAACGTCACCGCGAACGGGCCCGTCGGACCACCCAGCGGTGCCCCGCCGCTCACGACGCTCGATCCGTCGAACGTGCACGGGTTCGCGAGCGAGCCGCACGTCATCGGCGACGGCAGGAGTCCCGCGACGTTGAAGATCGTATGGCTCGTCCCGTTGGTGTTCGCCGTCACATCGTCCGCGTCGCTCCTGGCCACGCCGTTCGCGTGACGGTCGGCTTTGACACTGATGCTCTTCGGCAGGAACGTGAAGGTGTGGAAGCCCATGTTCTCGAACGCGACCGTGGTCCCGACGGTGACGGTGCTCGAGCGCGGGAAGTAGTCGTTGAAGCTCCAGTTGTGGCCCGCCGGGACGGCGAACGGCCGGTCCGCCGTGACGACGAACGAGGGCTGGTGTGACGCTGCGACCAGCTGTCCACGGATCTCGCCGTGCGGGTTGGCTGCGGTGTGGATGTTGACGTACGTCATCCCGGCGCGGATCGCGGCGACAGCGTCGGCGAACGACGTGATCCCCGCCGTCATGTCCAGGTTGGCGGCGGTGAGCCTCCCGAAGAAGCTGCCGCTCGAGCCGTCGCCGGGAGCGATCGTCAGCGGCAGGATGATGGGACCCGGCACGCCCACGGCGCCGAGATGGATGTGGGACGCGATGGGTGGTCCGCTCAGGCCCGCGTACGAGACGGCGTAGTCGATCGAGCGGGCGTCCGTGGCGATGACGAACGAAGCGCTGCCGTTCGCCGACGTGGCGACGGGCGGGGTCTCGGCGGGACCGGTCAACGACGCGGTGAAGAAGCGGGCTCCCGCCGGGGCCGCGGCGGCCACCGGCGTGAGGACCCCGACGGCCAGCACCTGGCCGCCGACCAGAGCGAGGGCTGCGACGAGAGCGCGGAGACGGCTGGCCATCGGACCTCCTCGTCCACTCCACGAGGGGTCGTCCCCCAGGGTGGGACGGTTCCCCGCGGGCGCCAATGGTGGCCGACATGGTCATTGCGCTTCCATGACATCGCCCGACCGAGTGCTGCACCCGCGTTGCAGGGTTTCGGGCCTCCGGCCCCGGGGTCCGGGGGCTCTCAGGCGGTTCGCCTGAACGGGACGTCGGCGACCAGGATGCCGGGATGCCCGGTCAGCGCGTCGCGGATCCGGTGGGAGTTCTGGTTGTACAGGAAGCGCTCCCACCAGTGCCGGATGATCCGCTCCGGGACAAGCACGATCGTGACGACCTCCCGGTCGCGCCCCGCCAGCATCTCGAGGTAGCGGATGAGCGGCTGGACGAGCTCGCGATAGGGCGACTCGAGGATGACCAGCTCGACCCCGGGGACCTGTCGCTCGAACCGCGCGCGCAGCTCCTCGGCGCGGGCGAGGTCGTCGGTGACATGGACCGCGACCACCTCGCCGCTCATCGTCAGCCCGAACTTGATCGCCTGGATGACGTCGCGCCGCATGTCCTGCAAGGGGACGATCACGCGCTGGCGGCGGTGGGGGGGTCCGCCGATCGAGGCGTCGGGGCGGACGTGCAGCTCCTCCTCCGCGCCGTGGTACTCGTGGCGGATCAGGAGCATGATCGCGACGAGGATCGGGACGATGACGATGACGATCCAGGCGCCGAGGGCGAACTTCGCCACGGCGAAGACGATCGCGACGATGCCGGTGGCGACCGCTCCGACGCCATTGATGATGGCGCTGCGCCGCCAGTCGGCCGATCGCTCCGTCAACCAGTGGCGGACCATCCCGGCCTGCGACAGTGTGAACGCGGTGAACACACCGATCGCGTAGAGGGGGATGAGCGCCTCGACACGCCCGTTGAAGGCGACGACCACGACGACCGCGATGGCGGCGAGAGCGACGATCCCGGAGTTGAAGGCGAGGCGCTCGCCCCGGTACGAGAACTGGCGCGGCATGAACCCGTCCCGGGCGAGAATCGAGGCGAGGCGGGGGAAATCAGCGAAGCTCGTCTGGGCGGCCAGGACGAGGATGCCCATCGTCGAGAAGATCAGGATGTAGTAGATCGGGCCGAGGCCGAGTACCGCCTCGCCGATCTGCGACAGGACGGAGTCGTGCTCGCTCGGGACCGCGCCGCTGACGACGGCGAGGTAGGAGATCCCGAGGAAGACCGTGCCGAGGATGAGCGCCATCGACACCATCGTCCGCTGCGCGTTCTTCCACTCGGGCGGCTTGAAGGCCGGCGTCCCGTTCGAGATCGCCTCCGTCCCGGTCATCGCGCTGCAGCCATCGGCGAACGCGCGCATCAGCAGCAGGACGCTCATCGACTCGACGGGGACCTTGATCGCGGCGATCCCGGTCACGTGAGGTGCGTGGCCGAGCGCCGTCTGGACGAGGCCGGAGCCCACGAGGAGCAGGACGCTGCCGATGAAGACATACGTCGGCAGGGCGAAGATGGTGCCGCTCTCGGAGATCCCGCGGAGGTTGACGGTCATGACGAGGAGGATGAAGCCGACGATGATCGGGACCGTCAGGTTCTCGAGGGCAGGGAAGGCCGACGCCAGGTTGAAGACGCCCGACGAGACACTGACCGAGACCGTCAGGACGTAGTCGGTCAGGAGGGCGGCGGCCGCGACGAGGCCCGGGATCGTCCCGAGGTTCGCGTGGGCCACGATGTAGCTGCCTCCACCCTGCGGGTAGGCACGGATCGTCTGCCGGTAGGAGAAGGTGACGAGGAACAGCAGGGCGACGATCAGGATGGAGATGGGCATGAGGTAGGAGAAGGCGACGGTCCCGACCGCGAGAAGCGTGAACATGCTCGCCTCGGTCGCATAGGCGACCGAGCTCATGACGTCGCTCGAGAAGACGGCGAGCGCCTTCCACTTCGGGAGTCTCTGTGCGAGCTCCTCGTGGGACGACAGGACCCGCCCGAAGAGAACGCGCCGGGCGCCGTAGCCGAGTCGCGCGGGCAGGCGGTCGGGCTCGATCGCCGCGGCCTTGGCGATGATCGTCCCCTCGGGACCGTAGCGGAAGTAACGCGCGTCGGGGCGGGGCACGACCACCCGCTTGTCGGCCGGCTTGCGGCCGGCCCGTCGGCTCTCGGGAGAGCCCCCTTCCGAGACGCTCATCGGCCCGGGACGCTCATCGGCCGATCACGCTCCCACGCGGCTGACGCGCAGGCCGATCCGGCCGTCGCCCCTGTCCTCGACCTCGAGCGAGACGTCGTGGCGGTCGGCCTCGTCGGCGAGCTCGCGGACGAGCGCGCGGGCGAAGGGCAGGTTCGCGATGACGACGCTGTATCGCCCGCTCGAAGCGAGGAGGATCGCGCCCAGGACCTCCTCGCGGCAGAGCTCGCGGCGCGACCGCGGACGAACGCGCCTGTGCGCACCGTTCGTCCCGTCCGTCCCGTCCGTTGCAGCGGGCCATGCCATGAGATGAACGTAGGCCCGGGGACCAAGAGGGCGGGCCGATCAGGAGCCTCCGCGCCGCTCAACAAGCGCTCAACGTCGAATCACTGCGCGGACGGCGAGTCGCCTTCGCGAACGCGGTAGCCCACACCGGGCTCGGCCGAGATGAGCCCGCTCGCCGTCCCCGTCGGATCGGCAGCCGCGAGCTTGCGGCGCAGGCGGGAGACGTAGACGTGGAGGTAGTGGCCCTCCTCGGCATAGGCCTGCCCCCAGACCGCGCGGAGCAGGCGCCCGCGCGTGAGGACGCGGCCGGGCTGGGCGAGCATGACCTTGAGGAGCTCGTACTCGCGCGGGGTGAGATCGAGTGGGCGGCCGGCGACCGCGACCTCGCGCTTGGCCGGGTCGAGCGCGACGTTCCCGTTCCGCAGGACGCCCGCCGGGTCGGCGGCAGGGCCTGCCGCGCGCCGGATCAGCGCCGCCAGC
>DASVZT010000206.1:0-4776 GCA_036391495.1 Candidatus Limnocylindrales bacterium | reverse complement strand
CTCTCGCCGTTGACGGTGACCGACACCGTGCCGGTCGCCTTGCCGCCGTGCGAGCTGGTGACGTTCCAGCCCTCGAGGACGACCGACTCCGGGACCTCCGCCGCCTGCTGCTCGACGAGCGCGAGCAGGTCCGCGTCGGAGACCTCCTTCTTCGCGTCGGCCAGGGCGACGGCGGCCCGGTAGAGCTCGTCGAGCCGGTCGCCTTCGACCTCGTGACCGAGCTGCCGCAGCTTCGCCTGCAGGCCGCGTCGACCTGACAGCTTGCCGATCGTCAGCTGGCTCCCTGAGAGTCCGACCGACTGCGGGGTCATGATCTCGTAGGTGAGGGGGTTCTTGATGACGCCGTCCTGGTGGATGCCGGACTCGTGGGCGAAGGCGTTGCCGCCGACGATCGCCTTGTTGGGCTGGACGGTGAATCCGGTCAGATAGCTCACGAGCCTGCTGGCCGGCGTGATCTGCTCGGTCTGGATGCGGCTGGCGAGCTCGGGGAACTGCGTCGGGCGCGTCCGCAGGGCCATCACGACCTCTTCGAGCGAGGCGTTGCCTGCCCGCTCGCCGAGCCCGTTGATCGTGACCTCGACCTGCCGCGCACCGGCCTGGACGGCGGCGAGCGTGTTGGCCGTCGCAAGCCCGAGGTCGTTGTGGCAGTGGACGCTGACGACGGCGTCGCGCCCGACGAGGCCCACGACTCGCTCCACCAGGCCGCCGAACTCGGACGGGATCGCGTAGCCGACGGTGTCCGGGATGTTGACGGTCGACGCGCCCGCCTCGACGACCGACTCGTACACCTTCATGAGGTACTCGACGTCGGTGCGGCTGGCGTCCTCGGCGGAGAACTCGATCTCCGCGTCGCGCCCGAGCTGCTCGCGGCCATAGCGGACCCAGCGGACGGCCTCGGCCAGCGCCTCGTCGCGTGACAGGCGGAGCTTGTGCTTGAGGTGGATGTCGGACGTGGCGATGAAGACGTGGAGATGAGGCCGCTGCGCGGCGCCGATCGCCTCGACCGCGCGCTGGGGGTCGCCGTCGCGGCAGCGGGCGAGGGCGGCGACGGCGATGCCGCCCTTCGTCTCCTGTGCGATGCGCCGCACAGCCTCGAAGTCGCCGGGCGAGGCGGCCGGGAAGCCGGCCTCGATCACGTCGACCTTGAGGCGCGCCAGCTGGTGCGCCACCTCGAGCTTCTCGGCGGCGGTCAGCCCGGCGCCCGGTGCCTGCTCGCCGTCGCGGAGGGTCGTGTCGAAGATGCGGACGGTGCCCGCCGGAACGCCTGGACCGGCGGGCCGAGGTACGGCGCTCATCGGCCGGGCCCGACGGCAGTGGCCGCGGTCTGAACGGTGGTCGCGGCGGCCGTCCCGCTCGAGGCGCCCGCCTAGGCCTGGCCGGCGTGGACGACCACCGGGTTCAGGAAGGCCATCCGCGACCGGAGCGCCGCCCCGACCTCCTCGATCTGGTGGTGCTCGTCGGCCCGCCGGAGCTGCTCGAACTCGACCCGGCCGGTCTCGTTCTCGCCGATCCAGCGCGCCGCGAACGAGCCGTCCTGGATCTCCCGGAGGACCTGGCGCATCGTCGTCCGGACGTGGTCGTCGATGATCCGCGGCCCCGAGACGTAGTCGCCGTACTCGGCGGTGTCGCTGACGCTGAAGCGCATGAAGTTGAGACCGCCGCGGTACATGAGATCGACGATGAGCTTGAGCTCGTGCATCGTCTCGAAGTAGGCGAGCTCGGGCTGGTAGCCGGCCTCGACCAGGGTCTCGAAGGCCATCTTGACGAGCGCAGCCGTGCCGCCGCAGAGGACCGACTGCTCACCGAAGAGATCGGTCTCGGTCTCCTCCTTGAAGGTCGTCTCGAGAACGCCGGCACGCGTCGCGCCGATCGCCCGCGCGTAGGCGAGGACGCGGGCGCGGGCCGTCCCGGTCGCGTCCTGTCCGACGGCGAAGAGGGCCGGGACGCCGCCGCCCGCCTGGTAGACGCTCCGGACGAGATGACCGGGACCCTTCGGGGCCACCATGCCGAGGTCGACGTTCGCCGGCGGGGTGATGCGCTCGAAGCGGATGTTGAAGCCGTGGGCGAACATCAGGAGCGCGCCCTTGCGCAGGTTCGGGGCGATCTCGCGGTCGTAGACGTCCTTCTGGGCCGTGTCCGGGACGAGGATCATGACGACGTCGGCGTCACGGACGGCGTCGGCCACGTCGGCCACGCGCAGGCCGGCCTCCTCGGCGTGGGCGCGGCTCTTCGAGCCCTTCGACAGGCCGACGACGACGTTCACGCCCGATTCGTGAAGGTTGAGGGCATGGGCGTGACCCTGGCTCCCGTAGCCGACGATCGCGACCGTCTGGCCGGCCAGCGCCGCGGGATCGGCGTCGGCGTCGTAGTACATGCGGGCGAGTGTGTGCGGTGCGTTCGGCGTCGGTTCGGGCGTCATCGCTTCGTGGCCTCCTGGATGCTGCCGGAGCCGCGCGACATGACGACGGACCCGGTTCGGACGAGCTCCTTGATCCCGAACCCGCGGAGGAGCGCGATGAGCGCGTCGACCTCGGCCTCGGTGCCGGTCGTCTCGACGATGACGGAGGCGTCCGCCACGTCCACGACGCGGGCCTTGTACATCTCGGCGATCGCGATCACCTCGGCGCGGCGCCGGTCGTTGGCACGGACCTTGACCAGCGCGAGCTCGTGCTCGACCGTCGGATCGTTCGTGACGTCCTGGACCTTGAGGACGTCGATCAGGCGGTAGAGCTGCTTGGCCGCCTGCTCGACGGCCACGTCGTCGCCGAAGAGCGTGATGGTCATGCGGCTGACGTCGGGCTCGTCGGTGTGGCTGACCGCGAGCGACTCGATGTTGAACTGGCGGGCTCTCATCAGGCTGGCGACGCGGTTCAGGACGCCGGGCTTGTTGAGGACGATCGCAACGAGGACGTGGCGGTGCGCGGTCCCGGTCCCGGGGATCGCCCGCGGCGGCGGACTCGTGCGGGCGGCTGGCCCGGTCGGTCGGGCGGCAGGCCCGGCCTGTCGGATCGCGGGCCCGGTCGGTCGGGCGGCGGGAGCGCTCGGGGTCGGGCCGGTCGGGCTCATTCCTCGACCTCCGGCCGCTCGTCGCGCTTCTCCTCGAGCAGGTCGGACAGGCCCTTGCCGGCCGGCATCATGGGGAAGACGTTCTGCTCCTCGGCGATCTCGAACCAGACGAGAGCCGGGCCGTCGACCGCCTGGGCAGCGCGGATCGCCGGGTCGACCGCCTCGGGGGTCGTCGCCCTGAAGGCCGGGATCCCGAACGCCTCGGCGAGCTTGGCGTAGTCGGGCCCGAGCAGATGGCTCGAGTGGTAGTTGCCCGCGTACACGAGCTCCTGCCACTGGCGGATCATCCCGAGCTTGTGATTGTCGAGGAGGGCGATCTTGACCGGGATGCGGTCCTGGACGAGAGTCATGAGCTCCTGGAACGTCATCTGGAAGCCGCCGTCGCCGACGACCGCCCAGGTCTCGCGATCGGGCCGGCCGAGCGCCGCACCCATGGCCGCCGGGACACCGAAGCCCATCGTCCCGAGGCCACCCGAGCTGACATGGCTGTTCGGCTCGCGGAAGCCCGTGTAGCGGGCGAGCCACATCTGGTTCTGGCCGACGTCGGCGACGTAGGTCGCGCGGTGGTCCGTCAGCTCGCCGATGCGGGTGACGACGTAGTCGGCCGAGAGGACGCCATCACGCCAGCGCCCGGAGCCGTGCCAGCTGACCGCCTCGGAGTCGCGGCGCCAGTCGGCGAGCTGGGCGAGGTAGTCGGCACGCTCGGCACGATCGACGCCCTCGACGAGCGGGAGGAGCTCGGCGAGGACGCGCTTCGCATCGCCCACGATCGGCACCTCGACGGCGACGTTCTTGCCGATCTCGGCCGGATCGATGTCGACGTGGATGATGCGGGCGTGCGGCGCGTACGTCCGGACGTTGCCGGTGACGCGGTCGTCGAAGCGCATGCCGACGGCGAGGAGCAGGTCGGCCGACTGGATCGCCTTGTTCGTGTGCTTCCAGCCGTGCATGCCCATGTAGCCGTAGGCGAGCGGATGCGTCTCGTCGATGGCGCCGATGCCCAGGAGCGACCACGCGACGGGGATCGCGGCTCTCTCCGCGAGGGCGAGCAGCTCGGCCTCGGCGTGCGCATGCAGGATGCCGTGGCCGGCCAGGATGACCGGCCGCTTCGCGCGGGCAATCTCGGCAGCGGCAAGCCGGAGCTGGCGCGGGTGGCCCGCGAGGTTCGGTCGGAAGCCGGGAAGGCCGGCCACGATCTCGTCCTCGGTCGGGTGGCCTGCCGTCGTCTCCTGCTGCAGGGCGTCCTTGGTGATGTCGATGTGGACCGGTCCCGGGCGGCCGGTGCGCGCGATGTAGAAGGCCTCGGCGACGATGCGCGGGATGTCGTTGCCGTTGCGGACGAGGTAGTTGTGCTTGGTCATCGGCAGGGTGATGCCGGTGATGTCGATCTCCTGGAAAGCGTCCTTGCCGATCAGCGCGGCGTTCACGTTGCCGGTGATGGCGACGACCGGGATCGAGTCGAGCTGCGCGTTGGCGATGCCGGTCACGAGGTTGGTGGCACCGGGACCGGAGGTGCCCATGCACACACCGACGCGGCCGGTGACTCTGGCATAGCCGTCGGCAGCGTGGGCGCCGCCCTGCTCGTGGCGCACGAGGATGTGCCGCAGCTCGGGGTAGTCGCCGAGGACGTCGTAGAACGGCAGGATGACGCCGCCGGGGTAGCTGAAGAAGACGTCGACGCCCTGGAGGAGGAGGGCCTCGCAGAGGGCA
>DASVZT010000205.1:0-10638 GCA_036391495.1 Candidatus Limnocylindrales bacterium | reverse complement strand
GTGAACGCGGCGAGGACGTCGGTCAGGGTGATGGCCTGGGCGGGCAGCAGCGGCTCGGTCGAGCGGTCCTCGGGCGAGACGCGCGTCACGGCGACCTCGGCCTGTGCCAGGACGTTCGGCGTGCTCACGGTCCAGTCACTGCCGCCCGCGACGACCGCCCCGGCGCGGAGCAGCGACAGGAACGGGTACTGGAGCAGGTAGCGGTCGCGCGGCAGGTACGGCTCCGTCAGCTTGACCATCTGCCCGTCGTTGCAGGCCCAGTAGGGCTGGATGTTGGCAACCGCGTTCAAGGCACGGAAGCGCGCGATGTCGGACGGGTCGACCACCTGCAGGTGCGCCAGGTGGTGCCTGTTGTCGGTGAAGCCGTTCGCGCCCCGGGCGGCCTCGACCGCGTCGAGCGCCTCGCGGACGGCGCGGTCGCCGAGGGCGTGGAGATGGACCTGGAAGCCGAGCGCGTCGAGCCGCGTGACGTCGGACGCCAGGGCCTTCGGCTCGACGAAGCTGATTCCGCGGTTGGCGGTCGCGCCGCCGTGCCCGTCGAGATAGGGCTCCAGCATGGCCGCGGTGTAGTTCTCGGCGACGCCGTCCTGCATGATCTTGACCGTGCTCGCCGCGAGCCGCGACCCAGGGACACGCCGCGCGACGAGATCCCGCCGCTCCACGATGGACTCGATCTGCTCCTCGCCCTGCTCGCGCTCCCACCAGTGACAGGCTGTCGCGCGACCGGTGAGGAGGCCGCGCTCCGCCAGGACGACGTAGGCGTCGAGATCGTCCGGCGTCACCCAGGCGTCCTGCCAGCCGACGATTCCGAGGCGGTGCAGGTACGCCTGGGCCAGGCCGAGGCCCGCGACGCGGTCCTCGAGCGTCTGCGGCGGGACGATGCGGCTGACGAGGTCCATCGCGCCCTCGTGCAGGGTGCCGCTCGGGAGGCCGGCGGGATCGCGCTCGATCCGTCCGTGCGGCGGGTCGGGCGTCTGCGCGCCGATCCCCGCCAACTCGAGGGCGCGCGTGTTGGCCCACGCGCCGTGGCCGTCGCGATTGACGAAGAACGCGGGCCGACCCCCGGAGACGCGGTCGAGGTCGAGGCGTGACGGCGTCCCGCCCGGGAACGCCTCCATGTACCAGCCGTCGCCCAGGATCCATGGGTCGTCGGGGTGGCTTGTGGCGTATACCGAGATCGCGTCGAGGTAGGCGTCGAGCGTCCGCGGCAGCTCGTGGAGCGGGCAGCGCAACAGGTTCGGGCCGGCCATCGCCGGGTGGACGTGCGCGTCGTGGAACCCGGGGAGGGCTGTCCGCCCATGCAGGTCGACGACGCGCGTCCGGGGACCGACCCAACCGCGGACCTCCTGGTCCGGGCCGACGGCGACGATCCGGCCGCCCGCGACGGCCACCCCGCGAGCATGACTCCGGGCTGCATCCATCGTCGCGACGTCCCCGCCGACGAGGACGAGGTCCGCCGGACCGGTCGGGACGGCGGTCGAGGTGGCCTGCGCCCAGGCGGCAACGGTCATGTCCTGCTCCGCGTTCATTCGGGAAGACCCCCTCGCGTTGGCGACGCGAGGGGGTCGAGATCACACGACGGGCGCCACGCGACGCCCACGGCCGCGCGCGGCACCCGTCGGAGGCTGTGCTCAGTCGGGCGGGATCATCTGGTACATCAAACCCGTCTCGACGCCGGCGCGGCGGTTGCGGAACGACTGGATGCCGTACCAGGCGAGACCGACGATGAAGACGATCACGACGAACGTGACGCCCGAGCTGTTGAGATACGCGAGCGCCTGCTGGCCGCCCGAGATCGCGGAGTAGATGGGTCCGACCCCC
Source organism: Candidatus Limnocylindrales bacterium (assembly GCA_036391495.1). Lineage (GTDB taxonomy): Bacteria > Chloroflexota > Limnocylindria > Limnocylindrales > CSP1-4 > DASVZT01. The sequence goes on along the minus strand of DASVZT010000205.1, from coordinate 8,817 downwards.
GCGAACCAGTAGAGCAGCAGCGTGAAGACGAGCCAGATCACGCCGAGGAGCGGCAGCCACCGGATGTATGGCGCGTCCTTGACGAGATCCGGCCTCGTGCGGCGGGCGAGGATGGCGTTGATCCCCGGCATGATCCAGCTGAGGGCGGAGGCCAGGATCGTGAACCACGCGGAGGCGGCGAGGTTGAGCTTGCCGTCGAGCGCTGGATCGGAGCTGGGTGCCAGGGATCCGAGGCCCACCCATTTCAGGACCGGGAACGCCCACAGGAACAGGAAGATGACGCCCATCGCGAGGGTCGCGACGATGGCGTTCGCCGGGGCGTGGAGCCGCTCGGAGACGGAGCCGAGCCACTCGGGCACCTGGCGGTCGAGCGACCAGGCGAGCGCGATCCGGCTGATGAAGATCACGTAGACCGGCATCAGCAGGAACGGGAACAGGGTCGACGCCGCGCCGACGACGGCCCAGATCGGCCAGAGGTCGGGCCGTGCGACGGCACCCATGAGCTGGAAGTAGTTCGGCGAGCCCATCGGGAGCTGGACGTTCGCCTTCGTCGGGTCGATGTACCCCCACCAGAGGGCGCTCCAGGCCGTCTGGGCGTCGATCCCGAGCTTCCGACCCAGCGCCTCGGCATAGATGGAGTTCATGAGGACGGCCATCGCGAGGGCGCCCAGGACCGCCACGAGGATCCCGCGCTTGACGTTGCCGCGGACCTCGCCCGAGATGTAGGCCGAGTACTGGAAGCCGATGAACTGGAAGAGCATGACTCCTGCCATGAGCATGAGCGGCCACGTGACGAGGTCGCTCGGCAGGAAGCTGAACCCGCTGGTCAGGCCGGCGTCACCGGCCGCCTTCGCGAGCTGGTCGGTCGTGATCCCGTTGGCGTACTTGGGGAGGTTCGCCGAGAACTGCCCGGCGTCGAAGAACAGCAGACCGAACAGCGCCATCAACGCCCAGCCGACGATCCCGAGGACCGTCAGGTAGGTCACGATCCGGTGGAACGTCCGGGTCGGCTGGATGACGACCCATGCCACGAAGGCGAACACGACCAGGGCCGCGATCAGACCCGGGAGCCCCGTCACGTCGCCCGTCGAGCCATCGGTGAACCAGCTGTTCGCGTTATTGAAGAAGTCCAGCCCGGTGCCGATGCCGATGATGCGGCCCTCGACCTGGGTGCTTCGGAGCGTCTGGACCGTCTCGAACTGGAGGAGCGCGATCGAGGCGAAGACGAGGCCCCAGCTCTCCAGCCAACCCAGCAGTGGACCGACCCGCGGCACGATGCGACTCGAGAAGACGTAGTCGCCGCCGGATCGGGGCATGACCGACGTCAGCGAGGCGAAGATGATCGCCAGCAGGACGCACATGGCGCCGACGATGAAGGCGACCCACGACCAGTTCGTGAGCCCGCCGACGATGACGACGGGGACTCCCGCGAGGACGGCGATCTGGTAGGCGCCTCCGAGCGTCCCGCCGATGAACGCCGAGGTGTTGAAGAAGAGCGCGTTGACGACGCTCACCTCGCGGACGAGCCCCGAGGACTGTCGCGTGAAGAGCGTCCGACCTGCCGATGACGTGGCCATCCGGTGCGAGCCCTCCTCCTATGGGTCGAGCCGCACCGCGGGACCGCGGAGCGGTCGCCGTTTCTCGCCGTCGGCGTCGAGCCAGGGGTCTCGATCGCCAGTGCGCTCCTGCTCGTCGCCGAGAAGGAAGGCGCAAGTATACTGACGCCCACCCAGCGGCCGGAAGGGGCTTTCCTTGCCGTCCGAGGCGCTGGTCGGGGAGCTGGCGGACCGATCGATGACCCTCCCGGGCGTGACGAACGAGGACCCTCTCCAGGAGGCGCTGCGCCTCGTCGGCCTCGCCGACGAGCGGGGGCTGAAGGCCCGGCTCATGGGTGGCCTCGCCTTCCACGCGAAGGCGCCGGAATGGACGGCGCGCGTCAGCCGAGGCCGACGCGACATCGACCTCGCGACGCGCTCCCGGGACCGCAAGGCCCTCCAGGAGCTGCTGGTCGAGGCGGGGTATCTGCCCGACAAGCAGTACAACGCCCTGTATGGCCACAAGCAGCTCTACTTCGTCGATCCGACGTGGAACCGCCCCGTCGACGTTCTCGTCGATCGGCTCGAGATGTGCCACAAGTTCGAGTTCGCCGACCGCCTCGGCGTCGATCGCCCGACGCTCCCCGCCGCGGAGCTCCTGCTCTCGAAGCTGCAGGTCGTCCGCATCAACCGGAAGGACGTCCTCGACGCGCTCATCCTGTTCGCGATGCACCCGCTGTCCGAGGACGACGCCGGCATCAACGTCCCGCGCATCCTCGAGCACACGTCGAACGATTGGGGCTGGTGGCGCACGGTCACCGAGAACCTCGAGAAGGCGCGGCTCTTCTTCGAGGTGGAGCTGACGCCCGGCGAGCTCGACACGACGGTCCCGCACCGCTTCGACGCGGCCGCGCAGGTCGCCGCGCTCAAGGCGCGGATCGATGCGGCGCCGAAGTCGACGAAGTGGAAGCTGCGGGCGCGGGTGGGCGACCGCGTCGCCTGGTACGAACTGCCCGAAGAGGTCGGCCACGACCGCTGACGCGGGGCGAGGCGACGTCGAGGAGGATCCGGCCGCCGGGGAGGAGCCGCCGGTCACCGGGGACGAGCCGCCGGTCACCGGGGACGACCTGCGGGCCGACGGGTCCGATCCATCGGGCCTGGAGCATTCCTCCCAGCCCGGACACCGAGCGACGCTCATCGTCGACGGCCTCCCCGTCGAGACCCTGGCCGATATCGCGCCCGAGCCGGGGCGCCTCCTGTTCGTCGGCCTGAACCCGTCGCCCGTCAGCGTCTCGGCCGGCCACTACCAGCAGGGCCGGCTCGGCCGCCTGTTCTGGCGCCGTCTCGCCGGCGCTGCCATCCTCCCGGCGGACGTCGACCTGGCGGTCGCCGACGACGCGCTCGCGGCGGCCGGACACGGCATCACGGACCTCATCAAGGCGGTGACGCCGCGGGACGTGGCGTCCGACACCGAGCTCCGGGCGGGTGTCGGACCGCTCTGGCAGCGCATCGCCCTCTGGCGTCCCGCGGCAGTCGTCTTCATCTACAAGCGGGCCGCGGAGACTGCCGCCGGCCGGCCGCTCCGCGAGAGCTGGGGTCAGCTCGACGGGGTCGCCCTCGGTGGCCGCCCCTGCTTCCTCATGCCCGGACCGTACGCGCCTCGAGAGGAGGCCGCGGAGGGCGTCAACTTCCTGAGGAACCTCGGGGCGAGCCTCCCCCGCTGATCGACCCGGCGGGGGCGATGGCCGCGCCAGGCCCGACGCCCGCGCCAGGCCCGACGCCCGAACCCGGCCCGACACCCGCGCCAGGCCCGACGCCTGTCGCAGCCCGCTCGCGCGCGAGCTCACGTCGGACCGCCGCAACCGCGACCACCGGTAGTCCGTCGCGCCGCACCCAGACGAGTGCCGCGAGCGCGGTCAGGACGGCCACCAGGCCGCCCGCGACGAGCGCAATGTCGGTCCCGTAGGTCGACGCGAGCCAGCCGACGACCGGTGCACCGATCGGCGTCGACCCGGCGAAGACCGTCGTGTAGACCGACATGACGCGTCCGCGCAGCCGGTCCGGCGTCGCCAGCTGGATCGACGTGTTGGCCGAGATCATCATCGCAATCGCCGAGAGACCGGCGCCCCACATCGCGACGAGGGCAAGCGGGTACGAGCGGATCCCGCCCAGGACGACCTCGAGGACGCCGAGGCCGAACGCGCCGGCGATGATGATCCCGGGCCGCGGCTCCTTGAACGACGCGACGACGAGAGCCGACATCAGCGCCCCGACACCCATCGCCGCCATGAGGAAGCCGAGCCCGGTGGCCCCGACGTCGAGGACGTTCTGGGCGTAGGCGGGAGCGACCACGTTGAAGTTGAGCGCGAACGTCGAGCTGACGCCGACGACGACGACGGCGAGAAGGACGACCGGCGTCGCACGGACGTAGCGCAGCCCCTCGGCCAGGTTGTCGATAACGTCGCGGACCCCCTCCGGCCTGGCGAGACGCTCGACTGCCTGGAGATCCTCGTCGCGCATCAGGAGGAGGCCGATGATGACCGCGATGAAGCTGACGCCATTGAGGAAGAAGCACAGCGTCACGCCGAGGAGGCCGATGAGGATGCCGCCGATGGCCGGGCCGACGATGCGCGCGGCGTTGAAGCTCGCGGAACCGAGGCCGACTGCATTGGTCACGTCCTCGCGGCCGACCATCTCGACCGTGAACGCCTGCCGGGTGGGCATGTCGATGGCGTTGACGACGCCGAGGAGCGCCGCGAGCACGAGGATGTGCCAGACCTGCACGAGCTGCGCCCACGACAGGAACGCGAGGACGAACGCGAGGAGCATCGATGCCGTCTGCGTCGCGATGACGGTCTTCCGCTTCGGCAGGACGTCCGCGACCATCCCGCCGAAGAGCCCGATCAGGAGGACGGGCAGGAATTGGAACGCGGCGACGATGCCGAGCCAGAACGGATCGTGGGTCAGGATGAGGATGAGCCACGACTGGGCGAGCGACTGCATCCACGTCCCGACGAGAGAGATGAGCTGACCGCCGAAGAAGAGGCGGAAGTTCCGATGGCGCAGGGCGCCGTGCCATCGAAGGTGCGAGCGGAGGTCGACCGTCATCGCTGCCCCTCCTCCGCGAGAGCCGGATGGGCGGGGCGTGCCGGGTCGGCCGCGTGCGCCATCCCATGGTGTGGCCCACCGCCGCGCAGGAGCGAGACACCGGCGGCGACGAGGCTGACGACGACACCCATCCCGAACGCGAGGTGGAGCGCGTCCATGAACGGCCTCAGGTCGACGCCCGACGTGCCGGACTGCGTCCCGGAGAAGATCGCCAGCATGACCTTCGGATCCATCGCGCTCGTCACGAGCCCGACGGACAGCGCGATGCTGATCATGTAGCCCGCCTGGACGAGCATGCCGCGGGTTCCCGCCCCGACGCCGCGCTTGGACGCCGGCAGGGCGCCCATGACAGCACTCGTATTCGGCGAGTTGAAGACGCCCGATCCGGCACCGACGACGAACTGCCAGAGCGCGAGCTGCCAGTAGGGCGTGTCGACACCGAGCGTCAGCAGGCCGGCGAGGCCGAGGCCCGTGATGAGCAGGCCGGCCGTCGCAAGCTCGCGCGACCCGTATCGATCCGCGAGAAGCCCGCTGACCGGCGAGAGGACGAGCAGGCCGACGGCGAGCGGCGCCAGCAGGATGCCGGCGAGGACGGGGTCGTCGCCCTTCGCTCCCTGCAGATAGAACACGAGGAGGAACAGGACGCCGTTGCGCGCCACGCCGTTGAGGAACGCCGACAGGTTGCCGAGGCTGAAGAGCCGGTCGTGGAAGAGCGACAGATCCAGCAGCGGCGCCTCGTGACGCATCTCGACGAGGATGAAGAGCGGCGTCGCGACGACGAACGCGATGATGCCCGCGGCGATCCACCACGTCGTCCAGCCATAGATGCCGCCGAACGCGAGCGCGGTCATGAGCCCGAGCACGCCGACGAGGTAGAGCAGGGTCCCGAGCCAGTCGATGACGACACGCTTCTCGCGCTCGCCCAGCTCGACGAGGACGGCAGCGGCGGCGATCGAGCCCGCGATGCCGATCGGCAGGTTGAACCAGAAGATCCAGCGCCAGCCGAACGATGTGAGCCAACCACCGAGCACCGGCCCGAGGATGAGACCGACGCCGACGACCATCGCGTTGATCCCGAGCGCGCGTCCGAGCTGGTTGCGGGGGAACGCGTCGGTGACGAGCGCGGCAGAGTTGGCCATGAGCAGCGCGCCGCCGACGCCCTGGACGAGACGCCAGGCGATGAGTTGGGCGGCATCACCGGCGAGCGCGGCGAGGACGGAGGCGACCGTGAAGATGGCGAAGCCCGCCGTGTAGCTGCGCGCACGGCCGACCATGTCGGCCAGGCGGCCGGCGTTGAGCACGAGGGCGCTGACGATCAGCGTGTAGCCGACGACGATCCAGAGCAGGGCGAACAGATCGGTGTGGAGGTCGCGCAGGATGTTCGGCAGGGCGATGATGAGGGTGCCGGACGTCAGTGACGCCAGGAGCGCCCCGATGCTGGTGACGCCGAGGAGCCACCACTTGTAGTCATTCGATCGGGGGTCGACGAACCTGTGGCGAGAGGTCGTGGCCGTCACCGGCCGGACGCCTTCCGGGCGACGTGCGCGACGGCGTCGAGCTCGGCCATGTGCCCGATCGTGTGCGCGCGCCGCTTCTCGAGCGCCGCGACCATCTCCTCGAGCCGACCGAGCTTCGAGCGGAGGCTCGCGAGCTGGCCCTCGATGGAGTCGAGTCGGCCCTGGAGGATCCGGCGACGCTCGACAGGGTCGTCGGTCGCCGCGAAGGCCTCGCGCGCCAGCCGGCGGGCGGCCTCGTCCTCGAGAAGCGCGCGGATCTCGGCAATGGAGAAGCCCGCGTCGTCGCGCAGGCCCTTGATGAACCGGAGCCGCTCGACGTCGAGCTGGTCGAACAGCCGGTAGGCGCCCTGCGAGCGGGCCGACGGGCTGAGGAGGCCCATCTCCTCGTAGTAGCGGATCGAGCGGGGTGTGAGACCGACCCGGTCCGCGACCTCGTGGATGCGGAGCGGCGCGTCGCCGGGGTCGATCGCGACCGCGACGGGATGATCTGAAGGGGTCTGTGTCATGCCGGGCAAGTGTAACCTTTCCGTGAACGGAAGGGTTGGCGACGGTGGCCTGTTGGCGGGCTGGGCCGGCCGGTTGCGCGGCCCGCGGCCCTTGTGCGGCGCGATTGCCCTGGCAGGGCTATCTGCGGGGCTTCGCGGCGGATAGGAGGCGGTGGAAGCCGGGAGATCGGGCCACGACACGGCCGTCCGTGCGGGACGGAGGGGTATGAGGCGATGACGCGGTCGCTCTGCCGCTCCTTATCTCCCTCCTACCCCCGAATCCAGCTCCCTCAGGGCAATCCGACCCGACAAGGCCGAGGCGACACACACGGCGGACACGGCGCCCGGCAACCGGCGTGGCCGAGCACGACCGCGCGGATCGACGCTCCGCACTGGTCGCGCAGGGCCGTCACCTCACGAGGAGCGCGTGGAGCGCCTCGGGCTCGTTGACCGGCTGGCGGCACGCGAAGTCGCGGCAGACGAAGGCGGTCGGGCGGCCGTCGATCGCGAAGCGACCGCGAAGCAGCGGCACCGCGGACCGCGCGGGATCGCCGATCGCCAGGACGAGGCGCGGCCGGAAGCCATCCCGTATCGGGGCCGCGAGACGCATCACCGCGGGGTCGGTCGGCCGGCCGGTCACCGCGATCTCGTCGATCCCGCGGACGAAGAGATCCGCGGCGACGAGCCACTGGCCGAACCCAACCGGGTGGCGCCCGAGGTAGCCGGCGACGCTGCGCAGAGCGGTCTCGGCGGCCTCGCGGAAGCGCGTCTCGCCGCTCAACGCGGCGAGACGGAGCAGCACGGTCGTCGCCATCGCCCCGCCAGACGGGGTCGCGTTGTCCTGGACGTCCTTCGGACGGGCAACGAGGGTCTCGTGATCGGAAGCCGTGTCGAAGAAGCCGCCACCGGGGTCGGCGAAGAAGTCCAGCACGACGATCGCGAGTCGCCGCGCCTCGACGAACCAGCGCTCGTCGCCGGTGACGGAGTAGAGCGCCAGCAGTCCCTCGGCGAGATCGGCGTGGTCCTCGAGGACGGCCCGCCCGGAGACACGCCCGTCCTTCCACGATCGTCCGAGGCGACCATCGCTGGCGCGCATCTTCGTCGTCAGCAGCTCCGCCGCGCGGATCGCCGCGGCGAGATAGGCATCCGATCGTGAGCGCAGCCGGCCGTCTGCCGCGACCGACAGCCCCGACGCCGCCTCGGCGAAGGCCGCCAGCGCGAGACCGTTCCATGCCGCCAGGACCTTGTCGTCGCGGGCCGGCTGGGGCCGTCGGGAGCGCGCGGCGACGAGGCGGGCTCGGGCCGCGTCGAGCCGCCCGACGACGTCGTCGACCGTGAGGTCGAAACGCCGGACCAGCTCCTCGTCAGCCGCCACCCGCGACAGGATCGTCCGGCCTTCCCAGTTGCCGCCCGGTGCGATGCCATAGGCCGCCTCGACGAGGGGGATGTCCGGCGAGCCGGGCCCGAGGACCTCGCGCACCTCGTCGGCCGTCCAGACGAACGTCGCCCCCTCGACCCCGTCCGTGTCGGCATCCTCGCTCGCCGCCCAGCCGCCGTCCGCCGTTGTCAGCTCGAGTTCGATCCAGTCGAGCGTGTCGATCGCGGTCGCCACGTACCGCGTCTCGCCGGTCAGCTGCCACCCGTGGAAATAAGCGCGGGCGAGAAGCGCGTTGTCGTAGAGCATCTTCTCGAAGTGGGGGACGAGCCAGCGGGCATCGGTCGAGTAGCGGTGGAAGCCACCGCCGAGCTGGTCGTGGATTCCGCCGGCTGCCATCGCGTCGAGCGAGCGGCGTGCCATGGCGAGCGCGTCGGCGTCGCCGTCGAGCGCCCGCCGGAGAAGGAACTCGATCGCCATCGCCTGCGGGAACTTGGGCGCCTGACCCCAGCCGCCGTTCGTCGAGTCGAACGCCGCCTCGAGGGCGGCAAGGGCGGCCCGGAGGAGCCCGGCATCGACGTCACCCTCGGTGGCGGGTGTGGTCGCGAGCTGCTGATCGATGGCCTCGACGATCCGTGTGCCCGCGTCGTCGAGCTCGCCCCGCCGTTCTCGCCACGCCTCGGCGACCGCGCCGAGGACCTGGCGGAATGCCGGCATCCCGTGGCGCGGCACGGGCGGGAAGTAGGTCCCGCCGTAGAAGGGCCGCCCATCGGGCGTCAGGAAGAGGCTCATCGGCC
>DASVZT010000204.1:0-15244 GCA_036391495.1 Candidatus Limnocylindrales bacterium | reverse complement strand
ATGAAGTGCGCGTACGTGACCGGGCCGTCGCGCAGGATCTCGTCGCGGAGGCGGGCGACGAGGACCGGGTCGCTCTCGGGCAGCGGACCGGGCGGAGGGAGGCGGCGGAAGCCCGCGACGGGGTCCATCAGGTGCCGGCTGAGGCGGGATCGTCCACCCGCGTCCGATCCGCCAGGGTCCGGGGCTGCGCGAGCGGCGGGCGCGCGACGAGCCTCACGCCAGGTCCGACGAGCGTGTGGCCACCGAGGAGGACCGGGATCGGCGCGGCCAGCGCCGACGCGGTCAGGGCCCGCAGCCACGGATCGGCGACGGCGCCCGGATCGAGCAGGTCCGACGCGAAGCGGTCCTCGGCGCGCGGCCAGCGCTCCTCGTCGGCACCCAGGCGGTGCGCGAGCAGGACGCGCGAGTCGACGATCGCCGCGTCGCCGAGCTCGCCGAGGATGCGCCCCAGCGCCTCCGGACCCTCGCGGTCGAGGAGGAGGCCGAGGATCGAGCGGGGCGGACGCCGGGCGTGGGTGCCCCGGGCCCCCGTCGTGTCGACTGATGAGGCGACATCAAGCTCGCCGGCCAGGGCGAGCGCCGTGCTCGCGCGCAGGCCGCGCTCCTCGATGAGTGCCCGGATGCGGGCCGGCGTGCGACGCTCGAGCCAGCGAAGGCTCCGGCTCCCGGTCCGGCCGGCGACCACGACCTGGGCACGGCGGTCCGCGAGGACCGAGCGCACGGCATCGAGCCGGTCGGAGGCCGCCGCGAATGGCCCGGCCGCGACTGGCTCGGCCGCGAATGGCTCGGCCGCGAACGGCTGAGCCGGCTCGAGCGGGCCTCTCGCGCTGCCGTGCCGCGCCCGGGCGACGAGCAGGAGGTCCAGCGGGCTGTCGAGGTCGACCCCCAGGCGCCAGCGGCGCAGGGCGCGCACCGTCCAGGCCGCGACCTCCTCGAGCCAGCGGGGAAGGGCGTTGTCGCCGGGGAGGGGCGGGATCGACGGCAGGCGGTCGGCGCGGGCGATGGCGACGACGTCGGCCGAGTAGCGGCTGTTGGCGAGCGCCCGGCGATCGCCGGCCGCCGCGGCGTCGACGAAGGCGCGCAGGTCGCGGCCACGCGCGAGCGGGATGGAGCCCGCGCCGAGGACGACGACGCCCCAGCGCCGCTCGCGCGGCAGGTCCGACAGGAGTGACGCCAGGCGCTCACCGAACGAGAGCCCGTCGGGCGGGCCCTCGACCAGGCGGACGTCGGCGGAACCGGCCTTCCCGAAAGCAGCCAGGTGGCTGCGCGCCACCTCCGCTCGAGCGTCGGCCAGGAGTCGTTCGAGCGGGCCCGCGTCCGGTCCCGGCGCGGCGTGGAGGATGATGGTGCGGACCGGCGGCATCACCGGAGTCTAGAGCGGAGGGATCGTGGCGGGACCGCGGCGCGTGCGCGCATATATAGGCCTGGGGGCCAACGTCGGCGACGCGCGCGGGACGCTCCGGGGCGCGGTCGCGGCGCTGGGCGCCCTCCCGGGGGCGAGGCTCGCAGGCGTCTCGCGGCTCTACGCGACCGCGCCGGTCGGTGGCGTCGACCAGCCGGACTTCCTCAACGCCGTCGTCGCCCTCGACGTGCCGGCCGGTCCCGATGCCGCGACCGGGGCGATCGCGCTCCTCGTCGCCCTCAAGGGGCTCGAGCGCGCGTTCGGTCGCCAGCCGCGGGAGCGGTGGGGACCGCGCGAGCTCGACCTCGACCTGCTCCTCTTCGGACGGGCGCGGCTTGCGATCGAGCGGCCGGAGCCGGGCCGATCGGTCGACGTCCCGGTCGACCCGGGCAAGGCAGCGCGCCTGCTCGAGGTACCGCACCGCGACGCGCACGACCGGCTCTTCGTCCTCGCGCCGCTGGCCGATCTCGCGGCCGGGCTCGTGCCGCCGGGCTGGGGCGAGACCGTCTCGACGGCGAAACGCCGGGTCGAGGCCGCCGAGCGCGACGGTGCCGTCCGTCTCGTCGGCCGGTGGGACGCGGACGCGCGCGACTGGCAGGTGGAGCGCTGAGGGCCTCGACCCGCGGAGGGCCTCGGGCGGCGGCTACAGCCGGACGGCCGGCGGCCGGGAGCGGTCGAACATGTGGACCGTGTCGATGAAGCGCACCTGCTGCGTCCGGTAACCCATGACGAGAGAGTGCGTCCGGGCGCCTCCGCCGAAGAACCGCACCGCGTCGAGAAGGTCGCCCGACGTGACGCCGGTCGCGGCGAAGACGAGGTTCTCCCCGGAGGCGAGCTCCTCGGTCGTGTAGACGTGGTCAGCGTCCTCGATCCCCATCCGTCTCGCCCGCTCTCGCTCCTCGTCGTTGCGGAAGCGGAACCTCGCCTGGATCTCTCCGCCGAGGCAGCGCAGGGCCGCCGCCGTCAGGACGCCCTCCGGGGCGCCGCCGATGCCCATGACGGCGTGCACGCCGGTCCCGGAGACGGCGCAGCTGATAGCCGCCGACAGGTCTCCATCGCTGATGAGCTTGATCCGCGCCCCCGCCTCGCGGACCTCCTCGATGAGCTCGGCGTGGCGTGGCCGATCGAGGATGACGATCGTGATGTCGTTCACGTTCCGGCCGAGGGCATGGGCGATCTTCCGGACGTTGACCGTCGGAGCGTCGCGGATGTCGACCTTGCCGGCCACGACCGGCCCCACGCACAGCTTCTCGAAGTACGTATCGGGCGCGTGGAGGAGTCCGCCGCGCTCCGATGCCGCTAGGACGGTGATCGCATTCGCCTGGCCGTGGGCGACGAGGTTCGTCCCTTCGAGCGGGTCGACGGCGATGTCGACCGCGGGCAGGGAGGCCTCTCCCTCCGCCGCGATCCCCGGCCGGCCCACGCGCTCGCCGATGTAGAGCATGGGCGCCTCGTCGCGCTCGCCCTCCCCGATGACGATCGTGCCGGACATGTCGATCTCGTCCATGGTCTGGCGCATCGCCTCGGTGGCGGCGCGGTCCGCCTCGGTCCGCTCTCCGCGGCCCATGAATCGGGCCGATGCGATGGCCGCGGCCTCGGTGACCCGGACCATCTCGAGCGCCAGCAGCTGTTCCATCGGGGCTCCTTCTTCGCGTTCGGGCGAGGGAGGCGATGCCGGCGGGCGACGAACCGGGGTCTCGGTCAGTCCCCGTGGCGATGCCCGCCCAATGGTGATGGACGAGCGTCAGTGACGGAAGTGGCGGCGGCCGGTGAAGACCATCGCGAGATGGTGGCGATCGGCGGACTCGATGGCCATCTCGTCGCGGATCGAGCCGCCCGGCTGGATGATCGCCGTGATCCCGGCCTGCGCGGCGAGCTGGATGCCGTCCGGGAACGGGAAGTAGGCGTCGCTGGCCATGACCGACATGCGGGCCCGGTCTCCCGCGCGACGGAGCGCGATCTCGACGGACACGTTTCGGCTGGCCTGGGCGGCCCCGATGCCGATCGTCGCGGCGTTCCTCGCCAGGACGATCGCGTTCGAGCGGACATGGCGGACTGCGCGCCAGGCGAAGAGGAGGTCCGTCAGCTCCTCGAGCGTCGGGCGCCGTCGGGTGACGACCTGCAGCTGGCCCTTGTCGAGCCCGAGGTCGTCCTGCGACTCCACCAGCAGACCGCCGGCGACGCGCTTGAAGTCGAGCGAGGCGATGCCGTAATCGCGCAGGCCCTCCGACGGATCGGCCGGCACGGCGAGGAGCTCGAGGCCGGCCTTGGCGCGGAGGATGCCGATCGCCGCCTGGCTGTAGGAGGGGGCGACGACGGCCTCGTAGGAGTTGGCCGCGATCTCGCGCGCCGTGGCTCCGTCGAGCTCCCGGTTGACGCCGACGATGCCGCCGAAGCCTGAGACCGGGTCCGTGTCGAGCGCCTTCCGGTAGGCCTCGACGAGCTCGTCGTTCGAGGCCAGCCCGACCGGGTCGGTGTGCTTGACGATCGCCACGGTCGGCGCCGTGAAATCCCGGGCGATGCGATACGCGGCATCGAGGTCGAGCAGGTTGTTGAAGCTCGGCCGGCTGCCCGCGAGCTGAGTCGCGTCCGCGATCGAGCCAGAGAGGTGTGTCGTCTCGCGGTAGAGCGCCGCCCGCTGGTGCGGGTTCTCGCCGTACCGCAGGTCGTCGACCTTCTCGAGCACGAGCGCCATCCGCGTCGGGAACAGGTTGCCGGAGACCTGGTTGAGGTAGGCCGCGATCTCGGCGTGGTAGGCCGCGACGACCCCGAACGCCTCGGCGGCGAGCTGCTGGCGAAGCTCGGCGGAGACGAGGCCCCGTTCGCGTATCTCCCGGACGACCTGGGGATAGCGCCCCGGGTTCGGGACGGCGGTGACGCCCGCGTAGTTGCGGGCGGCGGCCCCGAGGAGCGCCGCTCCCCCGACGTCGATCATCTCGATCGCCTCGTGGAGCGGCACCACGCGCGAGCCCACTTCGGGCGCGAACGGGCGGACGTTGACGGCGACGATGTCGATCGGGGCGATCGCATGCTCGGCCAGCTCGGCCAGCTGCTCGGGAACGTCACGGCGGGCGAGGATCCCGGCGTAGACGGCCGGGTGGAAGGTCTTGACCTGTCCTCCGACGAGCGGAGGAACCTGCGTCAGCTCCGAGACGGACAGGACGTCGACGCCGTCGGCGGCGAGGTGCTCGCGTGTCCCGTCGGTCGCGTAGACCTCGACGCCGAGGGCGCGGAGATCCCGGGCGAAGGCCGAGATCCCATCGCGGTTGCCGACCGAGAGAAGCGCGCGCAACCCCTGCCTCCCTCCATCGCCCGGCGCCGCGCCGGTGTCGGCCTTGTGGGTGTCGGCCATGTCGCCGGTGTCGGTCATGTCGGTGGACGCATCGCCGGCACACCCGTCCGAACGATGACGGGGCCGCCGACGAGGCCTGGGCTCCACGGAGGACGTGTCGGGCGTTCGTCCGTCCGCGAGTATAGCGCCGAGCTTCGACCGTCCCGGCCGGAGGAGGGGACGGATCGGCCGGAGCGCATGGCATACTCGGAGGCCGCAAGGCCCCGACGCCACGTCTCGGATGCCGACGCTGGCAGCGCCTGATCGCTGCCGCGGGCCCAGCCGAGACTGCATCCGAACCGCCACACCGCCCGCCTCCTGGAGTCGACGACCGTGACGCTCGCCCCGTGGGACTACCTGTTCCTCGCCTTCAACAGTCACAACTTCCGCGACCTGTTCCACCCGATCTGGATCGGATCGCTCGTCCTGCTGGTCGCGCTGGTCGTCCTCTACAACGTGCGGACGCGCCAGCTCCACCGCCATCCCCCGTACCTCGACCTGTACGAGTGGCTCCTCTGGACCGGCGTCATCACGTTCGGGCTGCTGCTGATCTATGCGCTCTTCGTCTTCGACTTCATCTTCGTCATCGTGACGATCGTCGTGGGCTGCGCCGTCTTCGCGTGGATCCGCTTCGTGCGCTTCCCGCCGCTCCTTGCCGCCTACGAGACGAAGCTGGCGAAGGCGCGCTACTTGAGTCGCCTGCGCTACGCGAAGCCCGAGGCGACGATCCGCACGAAGCCGACCAAGCGACGGCGGCGGCGGTAGAGCCGGAGGCAGGCGCGGGCGGCGGAGGGGTCCGTCCACGACGGCAGGGGGACAGCCGGAGGCGCGATGGAGATCCGTCGGTTCGGGATCGGACATCGGCGGGCCGATGGGCCGGCGGGGACCCACGGCGTCGCGGGCCAGGTCATCCATGGCGATGCGCGCGGTGTCGTTTCCGAGCTCGCGTTCGGACGACACGCGCTCATGGAGCCACACCTCAACCCGAACACGACGTGGTTCATCGTCATCGAGGGCGGTGGATTCGTCCAGGTGGCCGACGAGCGTGCGCGCGTGGCGGCAGGCGAGGCGATCCTCTTCCCGGCGAACGTCATGCACGGCGCGTGGACCGACGTCTCGGAGATGCGGGCGATCGTCGTCGAGTTCGGCGGCGATGACGACTCGATCCTGCGCGGGCTGATCGAGGGCGGCGCGCGTGCCCTGCCGGCGACGTCCGGGCGCTCGCGGCCGGTCGCCAGGGGGGAAGGATCGCTGGCTCCGCGGAAGATCCCGCCTCGCGGCGACCCGGAGAGCGGCGAGCCGGTCTGACGACAGGCGACCCAGTCCGACCGCGGGCGGCCGGTCTGACCAGGGGCGAGCCGGGACCGGCGCCTACTCCTTCGCCAGGATCGCGCCGAGCTGGCCGAGGATGCGCGCCGTCGCGCCCCAGACCTCGAGACCCTCCACGGGGTAGATCCCGTACCGCAGCATCCAGTCGCGGACCCGGCGCTCCACGATCGGCATCGGCGCGTCCGGCAGGAATGCGTCGACCGGCGCCGACACGATCCGGGCGACCTCGCCCGGGTGCGGGACCAGGTCCGGGGTCCGAGCGGCGAGCGCGACGACCGGGTGGACGGCGAACCCGCTGACCGTGACGTGGACGGGGTCGAGCCGGCCGACGACCGACAGCCCCGACGCCGACGGGTCGAGCCCCACCTCCTCGGCCGCCTCCCGGAGGGCGGTCGCGACGAGATCCCGGTCCCCCGGTTCGGCCTTGCCCCCGGGAAGGCTGACCTCGCCGGAATGAAAGCCCTCGTAGGTCGGACGCTCGATCAGGACGACCCGCGCGTCGCCGGCCCCGTCGGGATGGACGAGGACCAGGACCGCGGCCTCGCGAAGCCCTCCGGGGCCGAGACGGACGCGAAGGCGCTCGTCACCCGAGATGCGCACGGGCTCGAGCGCGCCGGGTGGGCGCGGCAGCTGGCCGCGCTCGGCGTCCCCGAGCGCCGCCAGGCGGCGCGCCGCCTCCTCGAAGCGCACGCGCCCGCCGCGTCAGTTCTTCAGGTCGCGATCGCGGTCGCGGGTGGAGGGCAGGGCGAAGGGATTGCGGCCGGCGCCGTCGCCCTCGCCCGCACGGCCACCGGGGCCCGGTCGATCTGCGGACCGCGCCCGTGCGTCGCGCCGCTCGCCCGTCTCGGCGACCACGGTCGTCCCATCCGCCGAGAAGACGAGGGTTCCCGAGACGGGATCGGCGTCCATCGTGATGCGCTGTCCCGCCGCGAACCGGCCCTGGAGGAGTGCCCGCGCGAGCGGATTCTCCACCAGGCGCTGGATCGTCCGCTTGAGCGGCCGTGCCCCGTATGCCGGGTCGTGGCCCTCGCGCGCGACGACCGCCCGGGCCGCCGGCGTCAGCTCGAGGGAGAGGTCGTGGTCCGCCAGGCGCCGCGAGAGGTCGGCGAGCAGCAGGTCGACGATCGCGTCGAGCTCGGCGTCAGTCAGGGCGTGGAAGACGATGACCTCGTCGACCCGGTTGAGGAACTCGGGCCGGAAGGAGGCACGCAGGGCCTCGGTCACCTGCCGCGTCATCTCCTCGTAGGCTGCGTCGCCGGTTCCGGCCACGGCCTGGATGGAGGCGCTGCCGATGTTCGAGGTCATGATCAGGACCGTGTTCTTGAAGTCGACCGTCCGGCCCTGGCTGTCGGTCAGGCGGCCGTCGTCGAGCACCTGCAGCAGGACGTTGAAGACGTCGGGGTGCGCCTTCTCGATCTCGTCGAGCAGGACGACCTGGTACGGCCGCCGCCGGACGGCCTCGGTCAGCTGGCCACCCTCCTCGTAGCCGACGTATCCAGGCGGGGCACCGACCAGCCGCGAGACGGAGAACTTCTCCATGTACTCGCTCATGTCGATGCGGACCATCGCCTGCTCGTCGTCGAAGAGGAAGCCGGCCAGCGCCCGCGCGAGCTCGGTCTTGCCGACGCCGGTCGGGCCGAGGAAGAGGAACGAGCCGATGGGACGGCGCGGATCCTTGAGACCGGCACGCGCGCGGCGAACGGCGTCCGACACCGCCTGGATGGCCTCGTCCTGGCCGACGACACGCTCGTGCAGCCGCTCCTCCATGTGAACGAGCTTGGCCGTCTCGCCCTCCATGAGCCGGGTGACCGGGATGCCGGTCCAGGCCGCGACGATCTCGGCCACGTCGTCGGCGTCGACCTCTTCCTTGAGAAGCCGTCGCGCGCCCGCCGCCGCGGCGATCGCCGCCTCCTGCGCGGCGAGCGTCTCCTGGAGCTGGGGGAGCGTCCCGTACTGGATCTCGGCGGCCTTGCCGTAATCGAACTCGCGGCGCGCCTGGTCGATTCGCAGCTGGGCCTCCTCGATGGCCGACTTCGACTCGCGGACGGCGGCGATCGCCGACTTCTCGGTCTCCCACTGCTGCTTCATGGCCGACGACTCCTCGGTCACGTCGGCGAGATCCTTCTCGAGCGTGGCGAGGCGAGCCTTCGACGCCTCGTCGGTCTCCTTCCGAAGAGCTTCCCGCTCGATCTCGAGCTGGATGCGCCGGCGTTCGAGCTCGTCCAGCTCGATGGGCATCGAGTCGATCTCCATCCGCAGGCGGCTGGCCGCCTCGTCGACGAGGTCGATCGCCTTGTCGGGCAGGAAGCGCTCGCTGATGTAGCGGTTGGAGAGGACCGCGGCCGACACGAGGGCCGAGTCCGTGATCCGGACGCCGTGATGGACCTCGTATCGCTCGCGGAGTCCGCGCAGGATCGAGATCGTCTCCTCGACCGTCGGCTCGTCGACGAGCACGGGCTGGAACCGCCGCTCGAGCGCGGCGTCCTTCTCGATGTGCTTGCGGTACTCGTCGAGCGTGGTCGCCCCGATCGTGTGCAGCTCGCCGCGTGCGAGCATCGGCTTGAGCAGGTTCGAGGCGTCCATCGCGCCCTCGGCCGCGCCGGCGCCCACGACGGTGTGGAGCTCGTCGATGAAGAGGATGACCTGGCCGGCCGAGTCCTTGATCTCCTTGAGGACGGCCTTGAGCCGCTCCTCGAACTCGCCGCGGAACTTGGCGCCGGCGATGAGCGCACCGAGGTCGAGGGCCACGACCCGCTTGTCCTTGAGCGTCTCGGGGACGTCGCCGCGGACGATGCGCTGGGCGAGGCCCTCGACGATGGCGGTCTTGCCGACGCCGGGCTCGCCGATGAGCACGGGGTTGTTCTTCGTCCGCCGCGACAGGACCTGGACGACGCGCCGGACCTCGTCGTCGCGGCCGATCACCGGGTCGAGCTTGCCGGCACGGGCCTCCTGCGTCAGGTCGCGGCCGTACTTCTCGAGCGCCTCGTAGGTCGACTCGGGGTTGGGGCTCGTGACGCGCTGGCCTCCGCGCACCGTGGCGAGGGCGCCGAGGACCGCCTCCTTGCCTGCCCCGTTGCGCTCGAGGAGGGTCGCGCCCTCGCCGCCGACGTCGAGGAGGCCGAGGAGGAGGTGCTCGGTCGAGACGTAGTCGTCGTTGAGGCGCTTCGCCTCGTCGCCGGCGCGCTCGAGGACCTGGCGGGCGCGAGGGTCGAGCGTGAGCGATCCGCCGCTGACGCGGGCGCGTCGCCCGAGGGCGGCGGCAACTTCGCCACGGATCGCGTTGAGGTCCGTGCCGAGCCGCCGCAGCGTCACGGCAGGGATCCCCTCGTCGTCCTCGAGAAGCGCCGCGAGGATGTGCTCGGCGTCGAGGACGGGGCTGTCCATGCGCTGGGCGAGCTGCTGCGAGGCGGCGATCGCCTCCTGGGCCTTCTGGGTGAAACGCTCGAGGTTCATGAGCTGCTGGCTCCGTGCTGGCCGATGGCGTCGAGGAACGTCTCTGCGGCACGTCGCTCGGCATCTTCCGTGAGGTGCGGGATGCGGACGCGCACGCGGACGAGGAGGTCGCCGCGCACGTCCTGGTTCAGCCGGGGCATCCCCTGGCCCGTCAGCCGGAAGGTCCGGCCTGTCTGGGTCCCGGCCGGGATCTTGAGGAGGATCGCGCCGGTCATGGTCGGGACGCGCACCTCGCCGCCGAGGAGAGCGTCGCGGAGATCGACGGACCAGTCGCGCGTCAGGTCGGCCCCGTGGCGGCTGAAGGTCGCGTTCGGGAGGACGCGCGTCACGAGATACAGGTCGCGGGCCTGGTCGCCCTCGCCACCGCCCTTGCCGCGCAGGCGGATGCGACTCCCATCGTCGACGCCGCGCGGCACCCGGACTTCCAGGCGCTTGCCGTCGACCTGGACAAGTCGTGTCGTGCCGTGGAACGCCTCGTCAAGGGTGACCTCGACGTCGGCCTCGACCGGCGCAGGCTTCGATGGCGTCCGCGTTCGGCCGTGCCCTGCGCCGCGGATCGTTGCCCCCTCGCCGTCCATCCCGGCGAGCAGGTCCTCGAGCGAGAGGCCGCCCGCCGGACCGGCACTCGCCCCGGCGGTGCCGGCTCCCGCTCCGCCGCCGCCGCCCGTGGACGCACCCGGTGCGCCCCCGCCGAAGAACATGCGGAAGAAGTCGCTGAACCCCGAGGTGTCGCCGCTCGTGTGGAACTCGTAGCGGATGCCGCCCGGACCGGTCCCCGAGCCCGAGCGACCTTCGCCGGCGCCGAAGCCGGCGAAGCCGAAGGGAGCGCCGTACGCGCCGGCCCCCGCGCCGCCCCCGCCCGCCCCCGCCCGCGCGTACTGCTCCCAGTTCGCTCCGAGCGTGTCGTACTGCTTGCGCTTGGACTGGTCGGAGAGAACCTCGTTGGCCTCGTTGATGTCCTTGAAGCGCTGCTCGGCGGCCCTGTCACCGGGCTTCAGGTCGGGGTGATGCTCGCGCGCGAGCTTGCGAAAGGCCTTCTTGATCTCGGCCTGGCTCGCGTTCCGCGGCACTCCCAGTGTCTTGTAGTAGTCCTTGTATTCCATCGGTCGTCCGGTGGCGACCTCCGATCGCCTAGACGACGACCGGAGGCTGGTCGGTCGACGGCGGGAAGCTCGAGCGCCGGACCGTCGGCTCGGGCTCCGGCTTCGGCTCGTCGCCGCCCTGGAGCACCTTCGGCGGCTCGCTGCGGAGCGGTGCCGGCTTGCGTCGCAGCGCCGCCGCAAGCACCTGGTCCATCGACTCGGCGAGGACGAGGTCCATCTGCTTCCGGATCTCCTCGGGGATGTCCCGGAGGTCCTTCTCGTTGCGCTTGGGCAGGATCACCATCTTCGCACCCGAGAGGTGCGCGGCGAGGATCTTGCTCTTGAGCCCGCCGATCGGGAGCACCCGGCCGCGAAGGGTGATCTCCCCGGTCATCGCCACGTCCTTGCGGACGGGGATGCCGGTGAAGGCGCTCACCATCGCGGTCGCCATCGTGATGCCGGCGGACGGACCGTCCTTCGGGATCGCGCCGGCCGGCACGTGGATGTGCAGGGTGTTCTTCTCGAACGTCTCGCGCGGGATGCCGAGCTCGTTGGCGTGCGCCCGGATCCACGACAGGGCGGCCCGGGCCGACTCGCGCATCACCTCGCCGAGCTGGCCGGTGAGGATGAAGTCCTCCTTGCCCTCCATCTTGGTGACCTCGACCGCGACGACGTCGCCGCCGACCTCCGTCACGACCAGGCCGGTCGCCGCCCCGGTCTGGTCCTCGGGCTCGAGCTCGCCGTACTCGAAGCGCGGCGGGCCGAGGTACTCCTCGACCTTCTTCGCGTCGACGGTCGTCTTGCGCTTGCGCCCCTCGGCGACCGAGCGGGCGACCTTGCGCATGATGTTGGCGATCTCGCGCTCGAGGTTGCGGACGCCCGCCTCGTGCGTGTACGCCTGGACGAGCAGGACCATCGCCTCGTCGGTGATCGCGATGTCCTTCGGCTTCAGGCCGTGGTTGCCCATCTGCTTGGGGATGAGGAACCGCTTGCCGATCTCGACCTTCTCCTGCTGCGTGTAGCCGGGCAGCTGGATGACCTCCATCCGGTCGCGCAGCGGAGCGGGGATCGGGTCGAGCAGGTTGGCCGTCGCGATGAAGAGGACCTTCGAGAGGTCGAAGGGCACCTCGAGATAGTTGTCCTGGAAGCTGAAGTTCTGCTCCGGGTCGAGGACCTCGAGGAGCGCCGACGACGGGTCGCCGCGGAAGTCCATCCCGATCTTGTCGACCTCGTCGAGCATGAAGACCGGGTTGTTCGTGCCCGCGGTCTTGATGTTCTGGACGACCCGACCGGGCAGCGCGCCGATGTACGTGCGCCGGTGGCCGCGGATCTCGGCCTCGTCGTGGATGCCGCCGAGGCTCATCCGGACGAACTTGCGGCCCATCGCCCGGGCGATCGACTTGCCGAGGGACGTCTTGCCGACGCCTGGCGGGCCGACGAAGGCGAGGATGGGACTGCGGATCGTGTCGGCGAGGCTGCGGACCGCGAGGTACTCGAGGATGCGCTCCTTGATCTTCTCGAGTCCGTAGTGGTCCTCGTCGAGGATCTTGGCCGCCTCCTTGATGTCGAGACGGTCGTCGGTCGAAACGTTCCACGGCAGCCCGACGAGCCAGTCGACGTACGTGCGGATGACGCCGACCTCCGGCGAGGCGGACGGGATCCGGCTCATCCGGTCGATCTCCTTGATCGCCCGGGCCTTGATCTCCTCCGGCATGCCGGCGGCCTCGACCTTGTCGCGGAGCTCGTTGATCTCGGCCTGCTGGGGATCGTCCTCGCCGAGCTCGCGCTGGATCGCCTTGAGCTGCTCGCGGAGGATGTACTCCCGCTGGGTCTTGTCCATCTCGGACTTGACCTCGGACTGGATCTTCCCCTTGAGCTCGAGGATCTCGATCTGGCGGGCGAGGAAGTTGCTGACGAGCTTGAGACGCTCGACGACGTCGAACGTCTCGAGCAGCTCCTGGCGCTGCTCGGTCGTCATGTCGGGGCTGTAGGCCACCATGTCGGCGAGGAGTCCGGGCTCGGTGATGTTGCGTGCGGCGACGGCCGCCTCGGGCGGCACGGGGGCGCCGTTGGCGACGTACTGCTCGATCTGCGCCTGGACGGTGCGGATGAGCGCCTGGGTCTCGACGCCGCTCGGGCTCTCGTCGGCGACCTCCTTGACGCGGACGACGATGTACGGGTCGGTCCGCAGGAAGGCATCGACGCGGAGGCGACTCTGGCCCTGGACGATCGCGCGGACCGTCCCGTCCTGGAGCTGCACCACCTGGGCGATCTTCCCCAGCGTGCCGACCGTGTAGAGCTGGGACGCGTCGGTGATGTCCTCGCGGTCGGGTTCGCGCTGCGTGACGAGCGCGATCGGTCCGCCGTCGGCGACCGCGGCGTTGAGGGCGTTGACGCTCTTCTCGCGACCGACCTGCAGCGGCACGATCATCTCGGGGAAGATGACCGTCTCGCGGAGCGCCACGAGCGGGAGCTCGCGTTCGGCGGACGCGTGGGTCGGTTCGCCGGACGACGTGCTCTCGGTTGCCTCGGGGGCGGTCGTGTCGGGCGCGGTCCCGACGGGCGCGGTCTCGGCGGTCGCGTCGGGCGCCGTCGTCTCCGGCTGGAGCTCGTCCGGTCCGGACGATCGTGTGGCCATGGACTTCTCCTGAATCACGGTCTGGTGTCGGCTCGACGGGCCGTGCCGGGCGCATCCTCGGGGTCATCCTCGGAGCGCGCGGCGCCCTCGTCGAAGAGTCGTTCCAGGATCCGGGTACCGAGTCGCTCCTCGAGCTCGAAGAGGATTCGGATCCCGGCGAGGTTGACACCTCGGTCCTGGGTCAGATGGCGGATCCAGAGGATCCGCCGGATGTCGTTGTCGCTGTAGAGACGGATGTTCGTGCGGGTCCGCGCGGGGCAGACCAGGCCTTCGTCCTCGTAGATCCTGAGCGTCCGTGGATGGACGCTCAGGATGCTCGCGGCGACGCTGATGACGTAGACGGGCCGCGACGGGTCCGGGTCCGAGCGGCGGAACGCCATGTCAGCGGGTGGCCTCGGTCGTCGCGTCGGTTCGGGCGGCGGTCGTCGCGTCGGTTCGGGCTTCGGTCGTCGGAGCGGCGACCCGCTTGCTCTCGTGGCTGGGGTTGATCCGGATCTGGCGGGGCTTGACCTCGTCGGCGCGCGGGATGCGCAGCCTGAGGAGGCCGTCCTCGAACGTCGCCTCGGCCTTGTCCGGCTCGAGCCCGCTCGGGAGCGTCACGGTTCGAACCATCTCGCCGCGACGGATCTCCTGCAGGATGTAGTCGGAGCCCTCCTCGCCCTGGCGCCGCTCGTCCGCCGTCCTGGCCCGGATCGTCAGGGTTGACTGCTCGACCGTGATCTCGACATCCTCGGGCTTGACGCCCGGCAGCGCGGCCTCGACGACGAGCTCGTCGGGTCCGTGACGGATGTCGAGGGGAAGCATCTCGGTGAGGCCGCCGAGGAGCGACCGGGTCGGTCGAACGTAGCTGTCCTCGAAGAGTCGGTCCATCGCCTGTCGAAGGGACATGAGCTCTCCGAACGGCGAGGGCCGTCGGATGATCGTCATCTCGTCGGTACCTCCGTGTTCGATGTGGTGCTTTTCGCGTTGGTCGATGTCGCGTTCGCGGTCGCATTCACGCTGGTTCATCCCGCCGCCGACATCGGTCGCTCGCTGGACCCGCCGGCTCCCGGTGGAACACGACGGATACTAGAAGGCTGACAATAGCGTTGTCAAGGTAGTTGCGTTGGTCGGTTCGCGCGGAGCTGGGCGCGACATTGGCCGGGTCGGCCTCGGGCGTGCCCGCCTCGCCCCTGGGATCGCTCGGGTTTCAGAGCGACCGGCCCCGCGGCTCCGGCCAGCCCCCCGACCTCGGCGAGTCCTATCCCCCGAGAGACTCTCCGAGCAGCGTGACCCGCACGATCAGCCAGACCGGGTCGTCGGGGACGCCCGCGCGCGGCGACGGGCGCGAGACCTCGCGGAGCGTGATCCTGCCGAGATCGTCCACGGGGACGAGCGTCTGCGAGCTCGTCGGAAACAACCCGAAGAATGTGCCGCGCACCTCCTCGCGGCGGACGACCTGGACGTCGACGGTCGCCTCCCCCGGCGCGGGCGGGTCGGACAGGACGAACCGGATGCTGTCGAACGGGTGCCCCGGATCGAGGCCCGAGTCCGGACCGGCACTGCCGGCCAGCCGCGCCAGATCGTTCCGGATTTTGGCGTCGTGCTTGGCCCACGCATCGCGCACCCGCGCCACGGCCGGTGGCCGTTCAGTAGGCGCCGCCGTGCCGGACGGCGACTGCGCGTCGAAAAGCGATGCGGCGTCGGCCGCACTGCCGCCGCGCCAGTCACCGACGTATCGCGCGACAGTGGCCTCGGGCCGGGCCAGCGTCCCGCCGATGCCCCACAGGACGAGCATTCCGGCGATCACCAGCGGTGCGAGCCACAGCAGCTCCGTCGCGCCGCCGTCGGCGCCGGGGAGTCCCGCGGCCACCCGGACACGGACCGCACGACGGTACGCGGTCAGGGCGATGCCGCCCCACGCCAGCACGAACACCAGGCCGGCGAGGAAGAGAACGGTGGACAGCGAGCCGTCCAGCAGCGACGGAGCGGTCCAGGCGATGGCCGCCACACATGCCATCTCGAGGAGC
>DASVZT010000203.1:0-9219 GCA_036391495.1 Candidatus Limnocylindrales bacterium | reverse complement strand
CTCCTCGACGAGCCGTCGCTCGGCCTCTCGCCGATCCTCGTCCAGCAGATCTTCTCGATCATCAAGGAGATCAACGACCAGGGCACGACCGTCCTGCTCGTCGAGCAGAACGCGCTCCAGGCGCTCAACGTCGCGCACCGCGGCTACGTCCTCCAGACGGGCACCGTGGTGCTGTCGGGCTCGGCGGCATCGCTGCGCGAGGACCCGACGGTCCGCAAGGCCTATCTCGGCGAGAGCTGAGCCGGGCAGGTCCGGGGACTGAAGGCCGTCCGCCGAGCGGGCGGCCTTCTTCGTGCCTCGGGGTCGTCAGCGCCGGGGTCGTCAGCGCCGGGGTCGTCAGCGCGCGACCGGCTCCTCCCAGACCTCGAACGTGGCGCGAGCCAGCACGACGAGACCCACGAGCGCCAGCCAGACCCCGGGGGCGCGGTCGGGCCGGAAGCCCTCGATGAGCAGGTCCCCGGCGACGATCGAGAGGATCGTCAGCGCCACGCCCCCCACCGCGATCGCGAGCAGGAGGAGGTAAGCGGGCCAGCGGTCGACCGAGACCGGCCGGTCGCCCGACGCATACGGCAGGGAGACGAGGGCCGGGACCCCCAGCGCGGCCAGGAACACGAGGAGCCCCGCGAGGCCGGCGAACGCGTTCACGGAGCGGGCCGGGATCCCCGACGCCTCGCCGCCGATCGTGTACCAGGGCAGGAGGCAGGCGACCGCGACGACGAGCGCGCCGATGACGGCCAGGCGCCGGCCGCGGCTGAGGGGGCGGCGATGCACGACTAGCTCGAGTAGACCTCGGGGCGCAGGACGCCCACGAAGCGAAGGTTGCGGTAGCGCTCGCCGTAGTCGAGCCCGAAGCCGACGACGAACTGGTCCGGGATCGTGAAGCCGACATAGTCGACCGGGATCGCCACGAGGCGGCGCGCAGGCTTGTCGAGGAGGGTGCAGATCCTCAGCGAGGCCGGGTTCTTCCCGCGCAGGTAGCGCAGCAGGTAGTTGAGGGTGAGGCCGGTGTCGATGATGTCCTCGACGAGAAGGACGTCGCGGCCGTCGATGCTCGCGCTGAGATCCTTGAGGATCCGGACGAGACCCGACGATTCGGTCGTCGCACCGCCGTACGACGAGACCTCCATGAGATCGATCGTCAGCGGGATCTCGATCCGGCGCATGAGGTCGGCCATGAACGGCAGCGAGCCCTTGAGGACGCTGACGAGCGTCAGCTCGCGGCCCGCGTAGTCGCGCGTGATCGCGCGGCCGAGCTCATCGATCTTCGCGGAGATCTCGTCCTCGCTCAGGAGGACCTCCGCGACATCCGCCTCGAGATCGATCGTCCGAACCACGCCGCCTCCCTTGCCGCCTGTCGTCCCGCTACTCGTCGGCATCGCCGCCGGCGACGATCATCGCTCGCCGCGCGTCCGCCACGCCGCGCTTCCCCGCACGGCGGCGCCGCCGTTCCGCCCGCACCGCGGGGCCCGCGGCGGCCGGCAGCCCGGTTTCGAGCGACGGCTCGAGCGACGCCTGGAGCGACGGCTCGAGCGCTGGCTCCTGGGCGGGCTCCTGGGCGGGCTCGTAAGCCGGCGCCACGTCGAGGGCAGCGTAGGGGAGCGGCACCTGTCCGGTCGTGCCCGAGAGCTCGTCCGCGAGGGCGAGCTTGCCGTACTTGAGCATCAGCTGGCGGAAGTCGCGGGCGTAGAACAGCTTGATGCTGATCTCGGGGTATAGCTCGCGCAGCCGCCGGAGCTTGCGGTTCTTCTTGCGGACGAGGCGCTGCTTGAGCGTCGTCAGCTCGACGTAGAGATCGAGATCGGGAAGGTAGAAGTCCGGCGAGAACGACTCGAGGACATCCCCCTGTAGGTTCCAGAGGATCGGGTACGTGTGTGGCTCGTATTCCCAGCGGACCCCGTAGAAGTCGAGGATCCGCGCCAGTTCGGCCTCGCTCTCGTGGGCGAACGGAGGGCGCTGAGCCTGAGCCATCGGGGACAGGATACCCCGTCGCCGGCCCGAAGGCCTCGCAGGACGCGTAGCGGCAGGTCATACCCCCGGGGAGTATCATGGACGCGGTCCGGGCCCGATGAGGCCGACGGGGGACGAGAGGCGATGGGCATGGCGGAGCGAACAGTGGCGGAACAGGCGACCGAGGATGGAGCGCACGCGGGGGACAGAGCGCACGCGGGGCACGGCGACGACCAGTTCCGGCATTCCTACTCGAAGGATCGTGCCCAGCTCGTTCGCCGACTGAGCCGGATCGAAGGGCAGGTCCGCGGCATCGCGAGGATGATCGAGCGCGAGGAGTACTGCATCGACATCCTGCAGCAGACCGCCGCGCTGCGAGCCGCGGTCGATGCCGTGGCGCTGCTCGTGCTCGAGGATCATGTCCAGGGCTGTGTCCGAACGGCCGCCGAGCGGGGTGAGACCGAGGAGTACGTCGAGGAGATCCTCGACGTCGTGCGCCGCACGCTCGGGCGGCCCATTCGCAGCGGGCGGACGTCCTGACGGGCGGAGGTCCCGACGGGCGGACGCGTGGCCGATCTTGGCCGGCACCGGGGGCGGGGTCGGTGCGGACCGCCGTCGGTGGACATCTCGGACGACCGACGCGAGTTGTCCACGATTCGCGCTCCGGAGATCGCTTCGGTGGATAACCCCGTTGACCGCCGGGCAGTCGGTGCCTAACGTCAGCGCTCCGCGAGAGCGGACCGAGGTGCAGGGGAACGCAGCCCACGAGGGGTTCGGGGAAACCCGACCGTGAACCGGACGGGCGGCGCGAGACCCAGTACGGTCCGCCGACGCGCGACCGATGACGCCGGGAGCGGCACGCGGACGATGCCGGGCAGGTCCGACCCGGAGAGGTCGCGAGGGCGTGATCCGCTCCCGACGCGAGCCCGGGACCTTCCCCCGATCCCGCCGGCCTTCGACGAGACCCTCGCGCGCGGGGTCGATCGCCTCGGGCTCGACATCGACCGGCAGGCGATCGCGGCGCTCGACGTCCACGCCCGCCTTCTGCTCGCCTGGACATCCGCGATCAACCTGACGGCCATCCGCGATCCGGCGGCAGTGGCGCGAGAGCACGTCCTCGACAGCCTCGCGGCGGTGACGCTGCTGCGCGAGCGCGGTGTCGACGCCTTCCTCGATATCGGCAGCGGCGGCGGCTTCCCCGGGATCCCCGTGGCGGTGGCGCTGCGGGCGCGCCACGCCCTCCTCGTGGAATCGATCGGGAAGAAGGCCCGCTTCCTGGCGACCGTGGCCGGCGCGCTCGCCGCCGAGGGCCTCGTCACCCCCGGTTCGATCGGCATCGCGGCCGTCCGAGCGGAGGACCTGGCCGCGGACCCGGGGCATCGCGAACGGTGGCCCGCGGTCGTCGTCCGGGCCGTGGCGGGCCTTCCGGAGCTGATCGAGCTCGCGTTCCCGCTTCTCGCACGCGACGGGATCCTCGTGGCCTGGAAGCGCGGGTCGCTGGCGGACGAGCTCGCCGCCACCGGCGCGGTGCTGCCCGCGCTCGGCGGCGGGCGCATCACGGTGACGCCGGTCCCTGTCGACGGGCTCGAGGATCACGTCCTCGTCGCGATCGAGAAGCTCGGCGCGACACCGTCGCGCTTCCCGCGCTCCTCCGCCGAGCGGCGCCGGGAGCTCCCCAAGCGGCGGTCCTGACAAGCGACCGGCCACTCGACGGCACGCGTGCCGCCGCGCGGACGGATCTCCTCGTGGTCTGCCCCCCTGCTACGCTGGCCCCCGATGCGCATCGCCCTCATCTCGGACGTGCACGCCAACATCGTCGCTCTCGAGGCCGTCGTCGCGGCGGCAGGCAGCGTCGACGCGTTCTGGCACACGGGTGACATCGTCGGCTACGGGCCCGAACCCGATGCCGTCGTCGAGCGCCTCGCCGGCCTGGGCGCGATCGGCGTCCGCGGCAACCACGACGCCGCGGCGGTCGGCAGCGAGACGGTCGAGTACTTCAACGTCGACGCGCGGCGCGCGATCGAGTGGACCGCGGGCGTCATCTCCGGCGCGACGCGCGCGTGGCTCGCCGGCCTTCCCGAGACGCGCGTCGAGGACGACCTCACGCTCGTGCACGGCTCCCCGCGGGCGCCGATCTGGGAGTACATCACCACGACGGCGCTGGCGCGCGCCGGCTTCGACGCGCTGTCGACGCGGAACGGGATCTTCGGCCACACGCACATCCCGCTCGCCTATCGGCTCGTCGGCGGGACCGTCCAGGCGGTCGCCCAGCGCGACGGCTCGGTCCTCCGGCTCGACGACGCACCTGTGCTCCTCAACCCTGGCAGCGTCGGCCAGCCGCGCGACGGCGACCCCGACGCAAGCTTCGCCGTCCTGGACATCGACGCCAGGATCGTGACCTGGCATCGCGTCCCCTACGACGTCGCGGCGACACAGGCGGCGATGCGGGCGGTCTCCCTGCCGCCGCGGCTCGTCGAGCGCATCGCCCACGGCCGCTAGGGATGCTCGCCGTGCTGGGATCACGGTGTCGAGCCCCAGCGGGGGCGTGGTAGCCTACCTCGACGTTCTCGACCGGGCGCGGCCGCCGGACCGGGAGGCGCCGATCGGCGTCGCGGAGGACCGGTCCCGCCGGCGTCGCGCCGCGTCCCGGTGATCGCAGGCGTGCCGTACTGTCGGGCCCAACGACCGCACATGAGGACAGCGACCACTCGATGATCGGAGGCAGGCGTCCGCTCGCCGGCCGCAAGATGGCCGACCGGCGCGTCCGCGTCGAACGTCCTCACGCCGCGTTCTTCCGCTACACCGGTCCCAACCAGCTGGTGGCCAAGGTGGCGGCGAGCCAGCCGACGACACCGGGTGGCCGGGCGTGGGCACGGGTGCGCTCGGCCGTCTTCGGGCGTCCTCTCGCCCAGGAGGAGGAGATCGGCGAGCGCCTGCCGAAGATCAAGGCGCTGCCGATCTTCAGCTCGGACGCCATCTCATCCTCGGCCTACGCCAGCGACGAGATCATCCACGTCCTGATCCTGGCCGGGATCGCCGCCCTGACGCTCTCCATCGAGGTCGCCGCCGC
The DNA here is from genome assembly GCA_036391495.1 of Candidatus Limnocylindrales bacterium. Classification (GTDB taxonomy): domain Bacteria; phylum Chloroflexota; class Limnocylindria; order Limnocylindrales; family CSP1-4; genus DASVZT01. The sequence continues at coordinate 4,202 of DASVZT010000203.1, read as the reverse complement.
GATCGCCGTCCTGCTGACGGTCGTCGCGATCAGCTACCGCCAGGTCTGCCGCGCCTACCCGACCGGCGGCGGCGCCTATGCCGTGGCAAGGGAGAACCTGTCGCAGACGGCGGGCCTCGTGGCGGCCGCCGCGCTCTTCATCGACTACGTGATGACCGTCGCCGTGTCGACGGCGTCGGCCGTCTCGCAGGCCTACTCGGTCTGGCCGGTGCTCTACGACGTCCGGATCGAGCTCGCTCTCGTCTCGATCGCGCTGATCACGGTCGCCAACCTGCGCGGGCTCCGCGAGTCCGGGAACATCTTCGCCGTGCCGACCTACTCGTTCGTCGCCCTCGCGTTCCTCCTGATCGGCATCGGGCTCTTCCACATCGCCACCGGCACGGTCGTGCCGCTCCCCACGCCCGCCGACGTCATCCGGCCACCGTCCACGCTCGAGCCCGTCACCCTTCTGCTCCTGCTGCGGGCGTTCGCCGGCGGCTCCGTCGCCCTGACCGGCGTCGAGGCGATCGCCAACGGCGTGCCTGCGTTCAAGCCGCCCGAGTCCAAGAACGCGGCGAACACGATGTCAGCGATGGGCCTGCTCCTCGGCGCCATTTTCATCGGCATCGCCGTCGTCGGGGTGGCCTACGGTTTCCAGCCGACGAACGAGGGCGGCCCGACAGCCATCGCCCAGGTCGCGACCGCGGTGTTCGGGAGCGACACGCCTCTCTTCGTCATCTTCCAGGCGAGCACGGCGCTCATCCTGTTCCTGGCGGTGAACACGAGCTTCAACGCGTTCCCACGCCTGGCCGCCATCCTCGCCGAGGATGGCTTCATGCCGCGCCAGTTCAGCTTCCGGGGCGACCGCCTGGCGTTCAACTGGGGCATCCTCGTCCTGGCATCCGTCGCGGCGTTCCTGCTCGTGATCTTCCAGGGCGACGTCCACCTGCTGATCCCGCTCTACTCGGTCGGCGTCTTCGTCTGCTTCACGCTGTCGCAGATCGGCATGGTGCGGCACTGGCGATCTGCCCGCGACTCGGGCTGGTGGTGGCGCGCGATCGTCAACGCGTTCGGCGCCGTCCTGACGTTCACGGTCCTCGTCGTCGTGGCGTCGGTGAAGTTCGCCGGCGGCGCGTGGCTCGTGGTCGTCCTCATCCCGACCCTCGTCTCGATCTTCCTCTTCATCCATCGCCAGTACTCGGCCTCGGCCAAGCAGCTGGCGATCCGGCCCGACGCCGTCGTCCCGGAACCGCATCGCGAGGAGCGCGTCGTCGTCCCGGTCCCGGGCCTGACACGCGCGGTCGTCCAGGCGATCAACGTCGGGCGGAGCGTCAGCCGCGACATCCGCGGGGTCTATATCACGGAGAAGCCGGAGGAGGCCGAGACGATGCGGGAGCGCTGGGAGCGGCAGGTCCCGCACGTCCCGCTCGTCGTGGTCGAGTCGCCGTATCGCGCCCTCGCCGGGCCGCTCATCGCCTACCTCGACGTGCTCGACCGGGCCTGGCCACCCGACAAGGAGGAGCCGATCACCTTCGTGGTCATCCCCGAGTACGTCGCGCGGAGCTGGTGGGAGCGGATCCTGTACAACCAGTCGGCCGATCGGCTGCGCAAGGCACTGCTCGGGCGGCCCCACACGGTCGTGGTCAACGTGCCGTACCGGCGGGAGGATCCGCCCATCTCGGAGCACGGTGTGCCGCGGGCGCCGGGCAGCCCGAGGAGCGGTGAGCAGGAGGTGGCCGCCGCCCACGAGGGTCGCGCCTGAGGATCGCCCTGAGACCGTCCGGCAGCCGCGACGGCGGTGGTATCGTGTCCGCCGCACCGGTCGCGGCAACCCGATGTCCAGAGCCCGACGCCCAGACGACCCGACCGGCCCCCGGAGCCATCGATCCGTGTCCGACGTGCCATTCCGAGCGTTCCGCCGCGCCGTCCTCGGGGTCAACGGCAGCCCCGGCGACGAGGAGATCGTCCGCCTCGCCTGCGATCTCGCCCGACCGCACAAGTCCGAGGTCGTCGTCGCCCACGTCGTCGAGATCGACTGGACGCTGCCGCTGGACGCGGACGTCGCCAGCCGATCCGACGATGCGCAGCGCGTCCTCGATTCGGCCGAGGCGGTCGCAGAGGCGGCCAAGCATCCCGTCGAGACCGTCCTCCTCCAGGCCCGCGACGTCGGCGCCGCGCTCGTCGACGAGGCGAGCGAACGGCAGGCCGACGCACTGATCCTGTCATTGCCCTATCGCAAGCGGTTCGGCGGCGACTTCGCGATCGGCCGGACCATCCCCTACTGCTTCAAGAACGCCCCGTGCGCCGTCTGGGTCATCCGCCAGGCGATCCCCGAGGAGGGAGCATGAACGTCGTCATCGTGGGCTGCGGCCGCGTCGGCTCGGTCCTGGCCGAGCTCTTCGACGCCGGCGGACACCACGTCGTCATCGTCGACACGCAGACGCGGGCGTTCGACCGGCTCCCGGCGACCTTCGGCGGCGAGGCCGTCCGCGGCAACGGCACGGACGAGGATGTCCTGCGGCGCGCAGGTGCCGAGGGTGCCGATCTCTTCCTCGCGCTGACCGAGGGCGACAACCGGAACGTCATGGCAACGCAGGTCGCGCTCGAGCACCTGGGCGCGAGGCAGGTCATCGCGAAGGTCAACGATCCCGTCCGAGCCGAGGCCTATGCGCAGCTCGGCATCCCGACGCTGTGCCGGACGAATGTCCTGGTCGATTCCGTGCTTGCCTTCGTCGGCCAGCCGATCACGGGCAAGCCGGCGATCCTCGCCCCGGTCGGGCAGCACCCGGGGCCTGACGCACCACATCACGCGATCGCGCCGGCGACGGCGTCGGAGGGCTGACGGATGTTCGTCCTCGTCGTAGGCGGCGGGAAGGTCGGCTACTACCTGGCCAAGGAGCTCATCGAGTCGAATCACGAGGTGGTCCTGCTCGAGAAGGACCGTGCCCGGGCCGACCAGATCGCCGACGAGATCGGCTCGATGGTCATCGCCCAGGACGGCTGCGAGGGCAAGTACCTCCAGGAGGCCGGCGCGAACCGCGCCGACATCGTGGCGGCCGTCACGGGTGACGACGAAGACAACCTCGTCATCTGCCAGATGGCCAAGCACCACTTCGACGTCCCGCGGACGATCGCGCGCGTGAACAACCCGAAGAACGAGCGCCTGTTCCGCCACCTCGGGGTCGACGAGATCATCTCGCCGACGCGCATGATCCTCGGGGCGATGGAGCAGGACATCCCCGTCCACGAGCTCCTGCACCTCGCGGCACTGGGACAGGGCGAGCTCGAGCTCATCGAGGCGCAGCTCAACGGCGAATCGCCGGCGATCGGGCGCAACCCCCGCGACCTCGATCTCCCCGAGGGCTGCGCGGTCCTGGCGGTCATTCGCGGCGGCACCGCGCTCCTCGTCCGCAACGAGACCCTCCTCCAGCCCGGCGACAAGGTCATCGCCATCGGACGCCCGGAGTGCGAGGTGGCCGTCCATGGGCAGCTCATCGGCGGCGAGCCGACGGACGCGTTGACGACCGGGGAGATCGTCTGACCGAGACGCCCCCGGGTCAGCCGGCTGGCACGGAAGTCGGCGGCGGGCGGAGCGCGGTGCCGCGCCGGCCGTCGGAACCTGCCCGGGACTCCCGGGAGGACGTCCTGCCGCGGTTCCCGACGCCGCGCGGGGTCGTGCGGCGCTCGCTCGCGCTCTGGGGATGGGGCCACGTCGCGACGGGCGATCGTCGCGGTTTCGCATTCGCGCTCCTCGAGATGGCATGTGTGGCGGCCATCGCCTGGACCGCTCCGTCGCTGCTGGACGGCTCGCTGTCCACCGTTCTCTTCCTCGCCGGCCTGGTGTTCGTGCTGGCGTGGGGCGGCATCGCCCTGGCCGCGTACCGTCGTGCGGTCCGTGTCCGGGTGGCCGCGGGACTCCCCGGCGCCGACGGTGGCGCGACGGAGTTGCTGTGGCTCGCGCCGCTGGTGATCGCCGGCATGCTCGTCCTGTGGGGCATCGGCGGGACGCTCGCTCGACCCGAGGCCGCTGTCGCGCGATACGTCGGTGACTGGCGTGGAGGCGATGCGGCCGACGCGGCATCGCTTTTCGACGCGCAGTCGCCGTCCGGCACGACGGCGCCTACTGAACGGCCACCGGCCGTGGCGCGGGTGCGCGATGCGTGGGCCAAGCACGACGCCAAAATCCGGAACGATCTGGCGCGGCTGGCCGGCAGTGCCGGTCC
>DASVZT010000202.1:0-4711 GCA_036391495.1 Candidatus Limnocylindrales bacterium | reverse complement strand
GGGGCTTCCTTCGACCCTGTTCGGCTAGCGCAGCCGGACCGGCTCGAACTCGCCCCACGCGGTCGAGACGTCGGCCCCGTGGATGCCCTTCGCCCCGATGATCCCCGGGATGTACGCGTCGCCCCAGAAGAAGTAGAGCGGTTTCCGGTCGTACGTGACCTGCCGGGTCCCGTCCTGCCTGACGATCACCCCGACCGCTCGCCCGTCGACGCCGAGCCCGGCCTCGGCCCAGGCGGAGGTGAGGACCGGCGGCCAGGGCACTGCCGAGCAGATCCCGTCGCAGGCGCCTCCGCGGCGATCCTCGGCCCGATCGACGGTCAGCGTGTACACGGGGAAGGCAGCGGCCGGGAAGACGCTGAAATCGGGGTCCATCACGGCGGCCAGGACCTTCCGAGCCGGTCCGCGATCACCCAAGGTCGCGCTCTCGACGACCAGGCGGGCTCGGCCGGGCGCAGGCAGCCCTCGGCTCGGCTGGACGAGGTACCAGATGCCCGCCGGGCTGGTCACCGGGTCGAACAGGTCTGCCCCTTCCGTCTCGCCCGGCACCTCGTCGAGGAAGAACCGGTAGAGGGGTTGGCCGGCATACGTCACCTGCCGCGCGGCCGGGATGCCCGGCAGGTCGTCGCGCAGGACCGTCCCCAGCAGGTGGGGATCGACACCCGGCCCCGCGGTCGGCGACCCGCGGGTGAGCAGCGCCGGCCACAGCACCGTGTCGCAGGGCTTCCCGATCGGGTTCGGACCGCCACCGCAGGCGTAGGGCTCGGCACCGGACGTCAGCGAGTGCAACTGGTCCGACGTGAGGAGGTAGAGCGAGCAGCCGGCGTATGGCCCGGAACCGACGACGAGCACCGTGCCGTAGGCGGTAGCGGCGACCGACACGGTGGCCGGACCGGTGGGCGCGGCCGTCACTGCGTCCGCGCAGTGACCGGACGTGGTCGCAGCGAGGGCCGCTGGTGCCAGGGCAGACCGCGCCGCGGGCATCCCCGCTGCTCCGGTCGGGACGCTCGTCGCGAGGACGACCGCCATCGCGGTCGCCAGCGTGGCCAGGCCGCGGATGCGGTTCGAGCGCATGTCAGACCTCCACCTGCAGCTCGTAGACCTCGCTCGTCGGGTGCCCCGCGCGTTCGTGGACGCGGAGGACAGCCTCCCGGGTAGGCCCCGTGGCGAGGCAGAAGACTTTGCCTGCGATCGGGTCGAGCCAGGCGTGCTCGAAGTGCACGCCCTCGTCGCCCTCGATCGCCAGGTCTCGCTCGTGGGCTTCCCTGAGCTGCTGCGCCGTCACCCCGACGAACCCCGAGTGAACATCCATGAAGCTCGCCATTCGCCACCTCCTGTCTCGAGTCCCACTGGCCCGCAGCGTCGCCGAGCGAGCGGCGTCCGCCATCGTCCGACCCGCCGATCCGGCTGCCGCGTCTGCAGCCGGATCCCCTCGCATATCGGTCATTCGACCGATGGAGCGCTTGGCGGCGGCAGTAGATTCCGACCATGTCGCGGGTGGGCCCCCTCCTCTCGCCGATCCTGATCGGGCGTGACGATGTGCTCGACCTGGCCGAACGCCGCCTCCTGCAGGCAGCCAGCGGTCGAGGCCAGTTCCTCCTGTTCGCGGGCGAGGCCGGGGTCGGCAAGTCTCGGCTGCTGTCGGCCGTCGACCTGAAGGCCCGCCGGGCGGGGTTCCGGACCGCCGGCGGATTCCTGGCACCGCAGGACCAGCAGGTCCCGATGGCTTCCCTGCTCGACATGGCCCGCTCGATGACCCGCGACGCGCCGTGGATGGAACTGGGGCGCCAGCTCCTCGTGCTGGCCGACGCGGCGATGACGGCCTCCGGACCGAGACGGCGCACCCTCGTCCTCCAGGCGGTCGACCTGATGGTCGGCGCGCTGGCCGGTCCGACGCTGTTCGCCTTCGACGACCTGCAGTGGGCCGACAACCTCAGCCTGGAGATCCTGACGGAGCTCGCCCGATCGACCCGCGAGCGGCCCGTCCTGCTCGTGGCCGCCTACCGGAGTGACGAGCTCGTGGCTGGCGCGCTGCTCCGCGAGTGGCGCAGCCGGCTGCTGACGCAGCGCATCGCCGAAGAGGCCCGACTGGCCCCGCTGTCCGTGGAGCAGACTGCACTGATGACGTCGCTCATCCTGGCGACGGGCCTGCCAGCACCCAGCGACGTCGCCGCCGCCGTCCACGAGCGGACGGACGGGGTGCCGCTGCACATCGAGGAGCTCCTCGGCGCCCTGCCCGAGGATCTCCGCGCCGACAGCCGGGCCATCCGGGCCGCGGACGTCCCGGAGACACTCGAGGACGCCATCCTCCAGCGGATCCACCGCCTGTCGCCCGAGGCGCAGGACGTGGCCCGGCGCGCCGCCGTCATCGGGCGTTGCTTCGTGCCGCACGTGCTGGCCGAGATCGTCGAGCGGCCCGCCGAAGCGCTCGAGCGGCCGCTGCGAGAGCTGGTCGACCACAGCGTGCTCCATCCGCCGGGCCCGCGCGGCCTGTTCGACTTCCGTCACCAGCTCCTGCGCGACGTGCTCTACGGGAGCCTCTCCGATGGAGAGCGGCGGCGGCTCCACGCGCGAGCCGCAGAGTACGGCAAGGAGCTCGAGGGAGCCTCCGAGATCCACGACTCGCGGCACTACGAGCTGGCGGGCATGGCGGAACCCGCGTTCCACTCGGCGCTCCAGGGCGCGCGCCTGGCCGCCCGCCTGTCCTCCCATCACGAAGCGTTCGAGCTGTACCGCCGCGCCGTCGCCAACCTCCCACCGGACCTGCCTCCACGCGAGCTCGCGGAGATCCTGGAGGCCTTCTCGGTCGAGGCGGCGGCGATCGAGGAGATCGACACGTGCGAGCAGGCCGCGCTGCAGGCCCGCGAGTGTTGGATCCAGGCTGGGGACGCGCTGGCCGCCGCCGACCAGCGCGTGACGCTGGCGGGCATGGCTCGCCGCCAGGCTCGGCCGCTCGGCGAGCGGCTCGATCTCACCCGAGCTGCCCTGGCCGAGCTCGACGCACTGCCCGCCCAAGGATCGACCGAGGCCGGCGCCGCCTCGCCCGGAGGCGCGCGCGCTGCGCGCGTGCGCTCCGCCCTGTCGATCGAGCTCGCCTACGCGTCCATCGAGGCGGGGGACGCCGGCGGGGCGGCCGCTGCCCTGAACGAGGCGCACGAGTGCGCGATCGAGGCTGCCGACGAAGGCCTGGAACTGTGGAGTGCCTCGCTGGACGGCGTGCAGCGCGCCCTGACTGCCAGCAGCGCCGACGGTCTCGCCCGGGCGGGCGCGGCGGCCGAATCGGCGCGTGCGCGCGGCTTCGAGGACTGCGGCGTCACCGGGTATCGGGACGCGGCCGTGGCGGCGGCGAGCGTGCTCGAGTACCGCCAGGCCGCGGCATGGATCGACAAGGGTCAGCGCTACGCCGACGCGATCGAGCAGTCCCATTGCGGACACGTGATGCGAGCGACGGCAGCGCTCGTAGCCTGGGCAGAAGGCCGCTGGGACGACTCGATCGGTCTGGCCGAGCATGCCCTCGCGGACCGCGGCTGCCGCAGAGCCGCGGGGATGGCCCGCTGGCCGCGCGCCTACGCGGCGATCGGTCGAGGCGAGTTCGAGACCGCGCGGGGGCACCTGGCCGCCGCCGAGCTGTTCGGCAGGACATCGGACGTCGCGTCCCTCGTCCTGCCCGCGCTCTGGGGGCTCGTCGAGCTGTCATCGCTGGAAGGCGATCATGGCGCGGCGATCCGCCTCAGTGAGGAGGCGCTGGTCCTCGCCAGAACGGCAAGGGAGCGGGCCTCGTTCGCCCCGATCGTCGTGCCGGGGGTGCGGGCGAGGCTGGTGGCCGGGAGCGCGGCCGCTGCCGCTCGCTGGCTCGAGGCGACCGACGACTTCCTCGGGCCGGTCCGCTGGTACTCGCAGCCGGCCCTCGACCATGCCTGGGGGCTGCTCAGGCTGACCGAGGGCGCGACCGGCGTCGCTCGGACGCACCTCCAGAGTGCGATGGAGGGGTGGGCTGCCCGGCCGCGCACGTGGGAAGCGCTCTGGGCCCGGCTCGACCTCGCCGGATGCCTCCTGCGATCGGGCCGCCATGCCCAGGCGGCCGGCCTCATCGGTGACGTTCGCGACACCGCGGGCCAGCTGCGCAGCGTCCCACTCCTCCGGGCGGCGGAGGAGCTCGATCGGCTGGTCCGCCGGCGGGATTCGAGACGGAGCGCCTGGTACCCGCTCACCGCGCGGGAATTCGACGTCGCGAGGCTCATCGCCCGCGGACTCACCAACAGTCAGATCGCAGCCGAGCTGTCGGTGGCTCCCCGAACCGTGAGCGCGCACGTCGAGCACGTCCTGGCCAAGCTGGGGGCGCAGCGACGAGCGGAGATCGCCAGCTGGGCCACGAGGACCGAGCCGGATCCGTCCCGGGGGACGTCCGCGCGGGACGGAGCAGCGCCGGCGCCCGGACGCGCCTGACCGAGGGCTGCCGTCGCCGTCAGCGATCGGAGCACCTGCCTTCGGTACACTGTGCCCCGGTCCGCCGTCCGCGGCGGGCCATGCAACATCCGAGCGCCCGAGAGGCCTGAGACCCGGTGATCGAGACCGACCGAACCCGCATCGACCGCTACGACCCCGCGGCCATCGAGCCGCGCTGGCAGGCGCGCTGGGCCGAACTGCGCCTCCACGAGACGGACCTGCACGACGAGGGCCGGGAGAAGTTCTACCTCCTGACGATGTACCCCTA